>CAYVDA010000053.1:0-12199 GCA_964450635.1 uncultured Faecalimonas sp.
GTATCGCCTTGCCAAGGCGAGGGTCGCGGGTTCGAATCCCGTCTCGTGCTTTTTTTATTGCCGATAGAAGTGTTGCACTTCTATCGGCATTTTGGTTTGAAAAAAATATTTCATAAGCATTGCATGAAAGAGACAGGGAAGGCACAGCTGCGCTACTTTAGGTAGTGAATTCTTTCTAGAAGTCAATCTTGCGGGAGCATAGGCTTTATGATAAAATAAATTCAATAGAGTGTTTGGTAACAAACAGAAGAAACGGAACGATAAGAAGAAAGGAAATGAGACAAGATGATTCATGCAAATGATGTGTGGTTTTATATACATACAGAAAAGACCAGCTATGTAATGCAGGTGTTGCCAAATGGAACGCTGCAGCATGTCTATTATGGTGCGAAGGTGCCGGAGGATGATTTTACCTACTATCGCTTATTTGAAGAGCGTGCTTTTAGTCCGTGTATCATTATCCGGGGAGAAGGCGCATCGATGGATACCATTCCGCAGGAGTATCCGACTTTCGGAAGAGGCGACTACCGATTGCCGGCTTGCGTCATCGAAGGCGCAGATGGACGGGGGATTAATGAGTTGACCTATACAGGTTATAAGATTACAAAAGGAAGAAAGACCTTGGAAGGGATGCCGCATCTGGATGCTCGGACAGAAGAAGCAGAGACTTTGGAGATTCAGCTGTCAGACCAGATAACCGGTGCAAAAGTATCTCTGTACTATACCGTATTTGCCAAGGAAGATGTGATTGTGCGATATACAGAAGTATACAATCCGACGGAGGAGACTTTACAGGTGCGGAATCTGGCCAGTGTTTCCATGGATTTTGAGCGAGGAGATTTGGAGATGATCTCCCTGCAGGGAGCCTGGGCGAGAGAGCGTCATATCAACCGTCGGAAATTGGCACAGGGAATTAGCTCTGTGGAAAGCAGACGTGGATCTTCCAGCCATCAACTGAACCCATTTGTTGCCTTGGTGGAAGAAGATACCAACGAACAGGCAGGGGGAGCCTATGGATTCTCCTTTGTATACAGTGGAGATTTTAAGATTGCAGCAGAAGTGAATCAATTTGACAATATCCGCCTTCAGGTAGGATTGAATCCGGAGACGTTCTCTTGGCAACTGAAAGAGGGAGAGCGTTTCGTGACACCGGAAGCCTGGATGACCTATAGTGCAGAAGGACTTAATCAGATGTCGCAGAATTTCCATCGGGTAAGCCGGGAACATTTGGGACAATGCGCTGTCAAAGACCGGAGACGTCCGGTGATTATTAATAGCTGGGAGGCAATGTATTTCCAGATGTCTGATGAGAAGATTGCAGAATTTATCCAAGACTGCAAGGGTCTTGGTATCGACACCTTCGTATTGGACGATGGCTGGTTTGGACACCGGGATGACGATACCACCTCGCTGGGAGATTGGGTGGTAGACCGGAAGAAATTCAAAGACGGCTTACATAATGTAGTGAGATGTTGTAAGGAACATCATATGAAATTTGGTATCTGGTTCGAGCCGGAGATGATTTCAGAAGACAGCCTTCTCTTTGAAGCCCATCCGGATTGGCACATCCATCATCCGAAAGTAGAGCCGATTAAGAGTCGTCATCAGTATATCTTAGATATGAGCCGCAAAGAAGTGGTGGATCAGATCTATGATCAGATGGCGAAGATTATTGAAGAATATGATGTTTCCTATATCAAATGGGATATGAACCGCAATATGACAGACAATGGATCCGAGATGCTTTCGGCAGAACAGCAGAGAGAACATGGGTACCGCTATATCCGTGGCGTATACGATCTTATGGCACGTTTGGTGAAGAATTATCCGCAGGTATTCTTTGAGGGATGTTCCGGCGGAGGCGGCCGGTTTGACTATGGTATCTTATATTATATGCCACAGATTTGGACCAGTGATGACAGTGATGCGGTGGAACGAATGAAGATTCAGTATGGAACCAGTATGGCATATCCACCGGCAACCATGGTAGGACATGTATCTGCCTGCCCGAATCATCAGACTGCAAGAACCACACCATTTGCCACCAGAGGAGAGACTGCCCAGATGTGCAACTATGGATATGAGTTGAATGTGGGACTTTTGTCTGAGGAAGAGAAGGCTATGATCAAAGACCAGATCAAACGGCATCAGGAACTGGAACCATTGTTGCTGGATGGGGAATTTTACCGCCTGCAGAGTCCATTTGCCGGCAATCGTTGCGCATGGGAGATGGTTTCGAGAGATCAGAAGAAGGCATATGTTTATATCGGATATCAATATACGGAGCCGAATGCCAAGAGTGGATATCTGAAAGTGCAAGGGTTAAAAGCAGAAGGAACCTATTATGTCAGACAGCTGAATGTGAAATTGCAGGGCGCAACGTTGATGCGCGCAGGGCTCCCGGTGAGAATGCCGTGGAGCGATCATGCGACCTTGTGTTATGATCTGGAATTACAGGATTAAAGGAGAATGAATATGAAGAAAAGAGTAGCATTAGGAGTTGGATTGATTATGATGATGATTGGAATGACGGGATGCGGTACGGAATCCCATACCATTGAACTGACAACTGTATATAATGGGGAGACCTTAGACCTCTGTACCAATGTTGTTCGAGATTATCTGAACCTAGAAGATCCGGATGAGATTGCAGAGTATCTGACGAAGTATAGCGAGAGCAAGCAGGATTTCATGTCGATTCGGTTTAACTGGCGCATGGATGATAGTGAAGTCTATACGGTTCATTTTTCTGAGACGAAGGATTTCAAAGAGGAAGTGACCTATGAGACGGAAGCCAATGCTTTGGTCAACAAAGGCATTTTCGTTCCGGGTAAGACCTATTATTGGAAAGTAACGGGAGATGCAGAAGGTAGCGATTCCATGGTGGATTCGTTCAAGACGTTGGATGCACCGGTTCGCTACATTACACTGGAGGAAGGATTTAACGTCCGGGATCTTGGGGGATGGAAGACAGAAAATGGTAAAAAAGTCAAATACGGTATGATCTATCGAGGCGGAAAAGTCAATAACCATGGTGGGAATGAAGGTTTATCCGAGGAAGATCAGAGAGTCTTTAGAGAATTATTAAAGATTCGTGGCGAATTGGATCTGCGCGTGACCAATCAGGATGATGATGGACAGAACGCCAGTGTATTTGGCAGAAATGTGGCTTATAGAAAGACACCGATGCAAGGATATAATTATGTCATTCCGGGATTTAAACAGGAGACACCGCTGGCAAGAGAATGCCCGGCAGAATTTGTCGAGTCAGTAGGTTATGCCTTCCGTTTCCTGGCAGATGAGAATAATTACCCGCTGTATTTCCACTGTAATGCAGGTGCAGACAGAACAGGAACCATTTCTTTCTTGCTCAATGGCCTTTTGGGTGTATCAGAAGAAGATTTGACCAGAGATTTTGAATTGACCTCTTTTAGCCCGGGTGGAAGACGCTGGAGAAGTAATATTACAGGTGGCAAATTTACGGAAGATGGTGTGATGCAGGATGATGCCGGTAATTATGTAGCCTGGGGCAAGATGATAAAGCAGATCAAGGATCAGTATGGAACAGAGGGCGGAAAGTTATCAGATGCCATTAAGACGTATCTGATGACAGAGTGTAATATCACAGAGACACAGATTCAAAATATCAAAAAGATGTTGTTAGAATAAGAGAAAGAGGACTAGATTATGAAAGTAGAACGTTTGGTATTGAAAGATTATTTTCCAGAGTTAGGGGAAAATGGAGCAGAAGCATATGTGGATTGTTATATTCCATCGATTATGACAGAGACCGTATTGGAACGGGAATATCGTCCGTGCCTTGTGGTTTGTCCGGGTGGTGGCTATGAATTTGTCAGCACCAGAGAGGCAGAGCCGGTGGCGGTTCATTTCCTGTCAGAAGGATATTGTGTATTCACGGTTAAATATTCTGAAAAGCCATATCATTTTCCGCAGCAGCTTCGGGAATTAGCAGGTGTGATGGAGCTTATCTATTCTCATGCAGAAGAGTGGAAATGTGATACGAATGATATTGCGATTATGGGATTTTCGGCAGGAGGACATCTGTCAGCTCAGTATGCGAACCGCTATGATTGTCCGGAAGTGCGAGAAGTATTTCCGGAGAGTAAACCGGTGCAAAAGAATGTACTCTGCTATCCGGTTATTACCGATGAGGAAGCATATACTCACGGTTTGACCATTCGTAATTACGTTGGATATGTGCCGACCGAAAAGAATGAAAAGGGATGCTCTTGCGAATGCTTAGTAACAGAGCAGACGCCACCGACTTTCTTGTGGCATACCAGAACCGATGGTTTGGTTCCGGTACAGAATAGCTTGATCTATGCAAGAGAACTATCTGAAAAAGGAGTGGATTTTGAACTTCATATCTATCCACATGGAGAACATGGCCTTTCTACAGTAGATGAACTTTGCTGTGCAGGCTTAGATGAGAAAACAAAAGTCTGCCACCAATGGTTGACAGACTGTAAGAGATGGCTGAAAAACTAGCCTTCGTATTTGACTTCCTGTAAGTATAAGCCCTTTGGATCAATCGGGGCACTTGCAGGAAGTTTTCCTTTAAAGATCAATTCGATGTCTTCCTTCGCTCGAAGGCCCAGACCAATATCCAGTAACGTAGCAAGAATCATACGTGCCATGTTGTGAAGAAAATCATTTGCCTCCAAAGTGATCTGGATTTCATTTCCACTTTGGTAGATGTCAAGATCTAAGATTTCTTTTTCTGTGGATTTACTCTTCTTTACAGTGGAAAATCCTTTGAAATCATGGCGTCCAAGGAGGAGGGTGGCAGCTTCCTTCATAGCATCCACATCCGGTGTCTTAAAGACATGATAGACGTATTTTCGTTCAAAGACACTAGGTGCATCCCCAATGGCAAGCCGATAGGTGTAGACTTTTGAGGTGGCATTTAAGCTGGCATGAAAACGTTCCGGTTTATCCTCTACAGAAAGGACAGCAATGTCCATAGGAAGATAGCGGTTCAGATAGTGAAGCATCTCCTGCCGTTTCATATCCGAGTTGGTCTTGAAATTCAGAACCTGTTCATAGGCGTGTACGCCAACTTCTGTTCGCATACCGCAGAATAGTTCTACCTCTTCCCCGGTCATTTTCTGAATGACTTCTAAAATCTTATTGGCAATGGTATTGGTGGATTCGTTTTTTCCAAGACGGACAAATCCCTGATAACGGCTACCGTCATATTCCACAGTTAATTTGATATTACGCATGATTTATCTCCTGTTCTTTACTACTTATAGTTGCAGTATAGCAGATGGGAAGGAACCTTGTCGATAGAAACTTATTGCTTTTTCGGGAATGGGTTTGCTAACATTTGCTGTACAAGGCGATAGGTTTTGGCAAATTGGTCCTGTTCTTCTTTGGTTTTTCCCTGGTTAAACAGTTGAATAAGAAGTTCTGTCTCTTCCGGTGTGAATGTGATTCCTTTTTTCTTCGCTCCCGTTAAGAGGGAGAACATAATAGGAGCCAGATACTTTGGCTCTTTTTTTGCAGTTTGCTTCGCCGCCATCTGAAGTAGTTCCTGCTTAGCAGGATCAAGGGTCTGAAACAGAGGATGTTCCATCCATTTTTCCATCATTTTCACCTTCTTCTTGATTTGGGGTTTGACCGGAGAACATGGCTTCATAGAGATCCATAGGATGTATCTCGCCTTCGGTCATAGCAGTCATTTCTGACATGGCATCCATCATGGTTTTTAGGGAGTCGAATTGCTCCATAGTATCTGAAAAAGCAGCGGGCAGATAAGGCGCCAGTTCTCGAAACAGTTCCATCGGTTCTTTGGGGCTGGCGAAATCCTGAGAGGAAAGCCCGGACTGGAAATGGTGAAAGAATTGCAACGTATCCTGCAATTCCAGAAATCGGACATAGACAGCCAGAATACGTTGCATCTTAGGAGCAACATAAGGAATCATCAGCTTCATCATCCGGATTGGCTTTGAAGCGGTCAATGTGTCAAATGGGGTCACCAGTTCTTTCTCCCAATCCATGAGCCTCCTCCTTTCCATGTTGTACATATATATGAATAAAAAAACCAAAATATGAAATTCTCATATAGTAATAAGAAAAAGGGGAAGAACCATGAAACGAAAATTGATTATTGATGGAAACAGTGTCTACGAATTAGATGAGGAGTGTATGTTGAAAAAACGTGTGGAGAAAGAAAAAGAGAAGAGAAAATGCTATCCGGAGATATGCCGGATGCAGCAGGCCAAAAGAAGGGAGTGGGAATAAAAAAGCGGAGCAGCCAAAGAGTTAGGCTGCTCCCTTTTAAGGAGGAAGAAATGTCGTATCTTTCTAGCAGATTAGCAGCATCCGCCAAATGTAGTTCCGCCACATCCACCACAGAAGAGGAGAAGAAGGATAATCCACAGGCAGCTGTTATCTCCCTCACATCCGCATCCGCCGCGTCCGAAAGAATTTCCGCCACAGCATAACAAAAGTAAGATAATCCAGAGACAAGAGTTGTTTCCGCAGGAATTTTCTCTTCCGCAATCGCATCCACAGTTTGTTGCACTTAAATCGCTCATTGTGAAGCCTCCATAAATTTGTTTACACTCCATCATATGTAGGAAGGCTTATCTATGTTGCAAAAAAGATAGAAAAAATTTTGACGGAAAGATACAGACGAAAAACGGTGTTCTTTCATATGATAATGAAAAAGGCGGTACCGGAAGATGAACCGAGTAAAGAAAATAGTAGGTTGGGGAAGAGGGCCGCACAAACCGATCAAAGAGCCGGTCACCATCGCGCTCCTAGATACCGGAGTGACACCGCATCCGGATCTGCGGGGACAGATAGTGACCTTTCAGGATGTTTTGCATGGTGGACGGCTTCCCTATGATGACAGCGGTCACGGTACCCATGTGGCCGGTATCTTGGCCGGGAAAAGGGTCGGGATGGCGCCGGAGGCCAAACTGGCAGTGTGGAAAGCGTTAGACCGGAATGGGGATGGCAGTGTGGAACGCATGATTCGCGCAATAGATGGGATTCTTCGTTGCCATAGAAAGTACGGGATTCGTGTGGTAAATATCTCTGCTGGGATGACAGATACCTCGGACACTTGGGAGATTCGCAGGTTGCTAGAAGGAGTGGAAGAGCTGTGGGATGCAGGTCTTGTGGTGGTGGCGGCAGCAGGAAATAAAGGGCCGGGAAAAGGAACGGTGACGGCACCGGGGACCAGCCCTAAGATTATTACAGTGGGGTCCTTGCCGGATGGGAGAAAGAAGGGGAGCTATTCCGGACAGGGGCCAACCAGAAATTGTGTATGTAAACCGGATGTGCTAGCGCCGGGGAGCCGTATCTTCTCCTGTAATTCTAGGTATGAAAGGAGAGGAGAACCACTCTATGTGCCAAAGAGTGGCACTTCTATGGCAACACCGGTGGTGGCAGGCGCCATTGCAAGTTTGTTGATGCGATATCCGGACATGACCAATGTAGATGTGAAATTGCGGCTCTTTGAGAGTTGTATAAAGTTGGAGCTGCCACAAAAGCAGCAAGGCTTTGGGATGCTGTGGGTGCCGGGGATGATGGGGAGATCTTGAATAAATATCAGTAAAAGACCGTCAGGATCATTCGAAAACTGACGGTCTTTGTGTTAGACTAAATTCTCTTATCTGTAATCAACTCGGCTGCCGTATGTCTGTGAGTCGCATAGTGCATTTTGTTCTGTACTGTCTGAAAGAACAGTCTTGTAATCTTTGCGTCTTTATCGTAATCAAAAGCAGTAGCATAAAGGTCTGTCACCTTCTGATAGAACTTTCTCTCGGATGAACGGATTTCACGAATGTTTTCTAACTGACGGTCAAAATATTCATCAGTGAACATCGTGCCTTTTTTCAGTCGTTCCACATCCATAGTCCAACCCTGAATGGTATAATCCTTTACAATCTGTCCTGCCCATTTACGGAACTGCACAGCACGTTCATTATTTACTTTGAACCCGACAGAGATGATAGTTTGGAGATTGTAATGGTTGGTATTATAACTTTTTCCGTCGGCGGCAGTTATTAAGTATTTCTTAATAACTGAATCCTCCACTAATTCACCATCTTCAAAAATTCTTTTTAGATGCTGGTTGATGGCAGGGACACTTACATCATACAACACAGCCATCATCTTTTGTGTCAGTCATATATTCTCATCTTCATATCGCATCTCAAGACTGCTTTCTTCGCTGCCTACGGAAGCTACATAGGTCAGATATTCAGCAGCACTAGAACGGATGGAAACTTCATTTTTTTCGCCATATCTAAAATCCTTTCAAAAAACAAACACGTTGTGAAGATAATTATAAAAACGGTTTGCAATCTTTGTCAAGTGCGGGATCGTTGCAGAAATATGAAATAAAAATAAAAAAACAAAATGTCAAGAAAAAACACTTGACAGGAGGAGAATCCTAAGGTATCATATCCAAGGTGATAGACGTGGATGAGATTTTAAAACAGTCATTGTTGTATGATTTCTACGGGGAATTACTGACAGACCACCGGAAAGAGATCTACGAACAATTTATCTTAGAAGATTTATCTCTCAGTGAGATTGCACAGTCCGCCGGGATTTCCAGACAGGGTGTGCATGATTTGATCAAGCGATGCAATCGAACCTTGGAAGAATATGAAGAGAAGCTTCATCTTGTGGAACGATTTCTGGCGATCAAAGAGAAGGTTCATCAGATGAATGTCCTCTTAGAAGAAGCAGACCAGAGCAGTCATAGCAAGGAACTACAAGAGATTCAGAAGATTGCAGGAGAGATTATAGAGGAGTTATAGCATGGCATTTGACAGCTTATCAGATAAACTTCAGAATATATTCAAGAATCTTCGCAGCAAAGGGCGTTTGACAGAAGATGATGTGAAAGCAGCCCTGCGGGAAGTGAAGATGGCACTCCTTGAGGCAGACGTGAACTTCCGAGTGGTAAAAGGCTTTGTGAAGGACGTACAGGAGCGTGCAATCGGCCAGGACGTTATGAACGGACTGAATCCGGGGCAGATGGTCATTAAGATTGTCAATGAAGAACTAATCAAATTGATGGGTTCCGAGACCACGGAGATTGCATTACAGCCGGGACAGGCGATTACGGTTGTCATGATGGCTGGTCTGCAGGGTGCAGGTAAGACCACGACCACGGCCAAGTTAGCCGGGAAGTTCAAGGTCAAAGGAAAGAATCCCCTTTTAGTTGCCTGTGATGTCTATCGACCGGCTGCAATTAAGCAGTTACAGGTGAACGCAGAGAAACAGGGTGTGGAAGTCTTTTCCATGGGAGAGAACCACAAGCCGGCAGATATTGCCAAGGCAGCTCTGGAACATGCAGCAAAGCATGGAAACCACATGGTGATCTTAGATACCGCCGGACGCCTTCATGTAGATGAAGAGATGATGGCAGAGTTACAGGAGATCAAAGAGACGGTGCAGGTACATCAGACCATTTTGGTAGTAGATGCCATGACCGGACAGGATGCTGTGAATGTAGCACAGAACTTCAATGAGAAGATCGGCATTGACGGCGTCATCGTGACAAAGTTAGATGGTGATACCCGAGGTGGTGCGGCACTTTCTATTAAGGCAGTGACCGGTAAGCCAATCCTCTACGTAGGTATGGGTGAGAAGCTCTCGGATCTGGAGCAATTTTACCCGGATCGAATGGCATCCCGTATTCTAGGCATGGGAGATGTCTTAAGTCTGATCGAGAAAGTCGGGGAAGACATTGATGATGAGAAAGCCAAGGCGATGTCACAGAAGTTGAAGAAAGCCCAGTTTGATTTCGAGGACTACTTAGACAGTATGCAACAGATGAAGAAGCTTGGTGGATTATCCAGCATGATGAGCATGCTTCCGGGACTTGGAATGGGCAATAAGATGAAGGACGTGGATACAGAAGCAGGAGAGAAACAGCTTGCAAGGATTGAATCCATTATCTATTCCATGACCTTACAGGAGAGACGGAATCCTGATTTGTTGAATCCGTCCAGAAAGAACCGTATTGCAAAAGGAGCAGGTGTGGACATCAGCGAAGTCAATCGACTGGTCAAACAGTTCGAACAGATGAAGAAGATGATGAAGCAGTTCCCGGCAATGATGGGTGGCAGAGGTGGTAAAAAAGGTAAGTTTCGGCTTCCTTTTTAACACATAGATTAACAAAAACAAAGAAAGAATAAGAAGAGGTGAAAGAACATGGCAGTAAAAATCAGATTAAAAAGAATGGGACAGAAGAAAGCTCCTTTCTATAGAATCGTAGTTGCTGATGCAAGATCTCCGAGAGATGGTAGATTCATCGAAGAAATCGGAACATACGATCCGAATCAGGAACCAAGCGTATTCAAAGTAGATGAAGAAGCAGCTAAGAAATGGTTGAACAACGGTGCACAGCCGACAGAGACCGTAGGTAAGATTTTCAAAGCAGCAGGTATTGAAAAATAAGAACTGTTAGGAGGTGCGGGTAATGAAAGACTTAGTTGAAGTAATTACAAAGGCATTGGTTGATGATCCTGACAGTGTTGTTGTTACCGAGAGACAGGAAGGCAAGACAACGGTTGTTGAAGTACATGTGGCAGAAGGCGATATGGGTAAGGTAATCGGAAAGCAAGGAAGAATTGCAAAAGCCATCCGCTCTGTGGTAAAGGCAGCAGCTGCAAAGGAAGACAAGAAGGTAATCGTAGACATCGCGTAATTTTGCGATGTCTATTTTAAACTATGAGGTGCATATGGAACAGTTTTTTCAGGTAGGCGTGATTTCCTCCACCCATGGAGTTCGTGGAGAAGTCAAAGTCTTTCCGACAACAGATAATAAGAATCGATTTAAGAAACTGAAAAATGTATTTTTGGATACGGGAAGAGAACGGCTTTTGCTGGAGATTGAAAGTGTGAAATTCTTCAAGCAGTTTGCCATTTTGAAATTCAAAGGTATTGATAATATTAATGACATTGAAAAATACAAAGGAAAAAGCCTTCTGGTAGACCGGGAGCATGCAGTCCGCTTACAAAAGGACGAATATTTCATCGCAGATATGATTGGAATGGATGTCTATACGGAAGATGAGCAGCATTTCGGCATCTTGCAGGATGTGATGGAGACCGGTGCCAATGATGTCTATGTAATCCAGTCCGATGCGGGGCAGGAAGTTCTGGTTCCGGCAATCAAACAATGTATTTTGCAGGTGAATGTGGAAGAGAAGAAGATGGTCATTCATTTGCTGGAAGGGCTGGTGTAAGCCATGAATTTTCATATATTAACCCTGTTTCCGGACATGGTACTGGATGGACTTGGTACTAGCATTATCGGAAGAGCCGTAAACCGCGGGCTTCTGACCATTGAGGCAGTGAATATCCGGGATTTTGCAGAGAATAAACACAATCGGGTAGATGATTATACCTATGGCGGAGGAGCCGGCATGCTCATGCAGGCAGGACCTGTCTATGGAGCCTATACTCATGTAGCAGAGAAATTAGAAAAAAAACCGCGTGTCATCTATCTGTCTCCTCAGGGACAGACCTTTTCCCAGAGTATGGCGGAAGAATTTGCCAAGGAAGAAGATCTAGTCTTTCTGTGTGGACATTATGAGGGAATTGATGAGCGTGTATTAGAAGAGATTGTAACAGACTATGTTTCCATCGGAGATTATGTCCTAACCGGCGGCGAGTTACCGTCTATGGTTATGATCGATGCCATTTCACGTCTGATTCCGGGGGTGCTGCACAATGATGTATCGGCGGAATTTGAAAGTTTCCAGGACAACCTTCTGGAATATCCTCAATATACCAGACCGGAAGAGTGGCATGGCAAGAAAGTGCCGGAGATTCTTCTGTCCGGTCATCATGCCAATGTAGAAAAGTGGAGAAGAGAGCAATCTGTCATCCGGACAGCTCTTCGGCGGCCGGATTTATTGGAAAAGGCAGAATTGACAGCAAAAGAGCAAGAATTAGTAAAAAAAGTGCTTGCAAATGAAGTCGAACTATGATAGAATAACCAAGGTTGTGAGAAGAAAGAGATGGTCCTCTGGTACGAGAAGCGTATTAAGAACGTCCGAATAATAAGGAGGTCACACAATGAACGAAATTATTAGAAAAATCGAAGCAGAACAGTTAAAAGCAGAAGTTCCTGCATTTAACGTAGGTGATACCGTAAAAGTTTATGGTAAAATCAAAGAAGGTAACCGTGAAAGAATCC
>CAYVDA010000054.1:0-11854 GCA_964450635.1 uncultured Faecalimonas sp.
CTGGCCAAACCAATTTCCTCCTGCCAGATTAAACAGCATCACGAAAGCACATACCACTGCAAGAACCGCTTTCCATTTGTGTCTTATTGTTTGTTTCATTCTAATAATCTCCTCTTCGGCCCCCAAAAACAAGGCCGCTATATTCCTATAACAAGTTACTATTCCTACAACTTCTACACATCTTGTGCAAAATATTTTTATCCCATAGGAAAGCCTTTTGCTCTCCTGCAATCACATCCCAAGGTCTTCCTATGGGATAAAAAGAGGGATTTCTTCACACTTTCAGCTTTCTATCTCAGAAAACCCATCCTTTTCTCGTATAGAAATAGCAGGGCAACCATGATTTTCTATCATCACCATCGCCCTGCCTATCATTGATTCAGTAAGGCAACTGCCTGCCCAAATCTGCTACACCTTAAAATGCCATCGGTGTGGTAAATGTTGCTTTATAAGTTGCATATAACCACATTTTATAAACAAAGAGTTTACCGTCACTAGTCACCATAATAACATCAGGGTTACCGTGTCCACCAGTGATACCTGTGTTGGTTCCAGCCGTAAATGAGCAATTCTCTGCTGTCATCTCAACCGGAATTGTTTCCCCGTCTTTTTCTATACGAATATTGCTGATATATACATCATATCCCTGATCTGTTGTATAGTCATCATATCCTAATGATACAAAGCTAAATCCCGCAAATTTTCCTTCCGTATTCAAGAAGAAGTCCAGATCCATCTCTACAGTCTGAGATGTTGTATTCTTTGCTGTAATCTCAACATCTTTGTAATTGGTCACATCGCCGATTCCACCTGTTGTATCAGAATTATAGAAACGTAATACCAGATTTCTCATCTCTGTCTGATTCTGATCTGCACGGATATCCATCAAGACTTTCGCCGGTTTTTCTTTGATGGTAATGTTACGTACGTAGATACCACCAACGGTATTCATGATAAATGGAGCAAGGATCTTGTCATTCTCGTCTTTTGGCATGTTCGCAAGATCGATGGTTACGGTCGTCCACATCTCTGTTGAGATGCCTGTGCCTTTTCTAGCTGTCTGATCCCACCAGTTTGGATAGAAGCTGGTATAGATGGTTCTGTCATCTCCGCCTGCTCCGGACTCATTGCCATCCCACATGAATTCATAGGAAATCGATTCTGCATTGGTCTTTGCAATAATCTTCTCAATATAATCTGTATCGAATAAGAATGCTCTGGAATCATCTCCTGCTGTCACTTTGTTCTCTAAGTGGAACGCATTCTTTCCTTCATCCCAGGTTACTTTATTCTGATCACTGATTGGCTCAATGAAGAATGTAAAGTCATTTCCCTGGATTGGTGATAAATAATTACCATTTCCCGCTTCTTTGATCACGGTAATGTTGCGGACATAGAGACCGCTTACCGGGTTCATAAGGAATGGACTCTTTGCATTACCTTCCTCATCCTTTGGAAGGTCTGTTACTTTAATCTTCACTGTCTTCCAAGCATCCGTAACATCACTTGCTGCTACTGCCTCTCTAGTATCCCACCAGTTTGGATAGAATCCATAGTATACAGATCCATCACCGCTTGTATTTCCGGATGGAATTCCATCTACTTTAAATTCATAAGTGATATATTCTGCACGAACTTTTTCTACTAATTTTTCGATATACTTGGTATCGAAGCAGAATCCACGGGAATCATCACTTGCTGTCACTTTGTTCTCTAAGTGGAACGCATTCTGTGTTGCATCCCAGGTTACTTTGTTGGTATCAGAAAGTGGTTTGATGAAGGACGTATAATTTTCTCCAGAAATGGCTTCATTATAATCTTTTTCCATGGTCACTTTCACATTTCTCACATACAGACCACCGATGGTATTCATCAAGAATGGTGCCTGAATGCTTTCATCTGCATTCTTCGGAATATCTGCAAGATTAATGGTTACGGTAACCCATGTATCTGTTGCGCCAGATAATGCAGTTCTGTTAAATTGTCCTTCCACATACCAGTTTCCTTCGCTATCGTAGAAACTTGTATAAACGCCGAGGTCTTCCCCTTCTTTCGGTTCCCAGTTCTGGGTTCCATCCCACATAAATTCATAGGAGATGATCTCTGCCTTGGTCTTTGCCATCAAATTAGTCAGATACGTGCTATCCATTAAGAATGCGCGTGTATTCTCTGCCTGTGTCTCCTTGTTGATCAGGTGGAATGCGCCTTTTTCTGCATCCCATACAACTTTATTCTGTTCCGCAACCGGTTTAAAGATAAAGTTGTAAGCAACACCGGTAATCGGAGCTGTATAATCCATGTTCTCATAATCCGGTACGGTTGTCTCCTGTCCCGGATTTTCCGGATTCGGATTTTCTGGTCCCGGATTATCCGGCTTCGGTTCCGGTTTCGGTTCCGGTTTCGCAACAGCCTTTACGGTAATCGTACAAGTATACTTGGTTGCTCCGTCTTTTACTGTAATAGTTGCCACTCCGGCTTTCTTTGCTGTCACTTTACCTGTAGAAGAAACAGCTGCTACACTTGCATTAGAAGAGGTCCAGGCTACTTTTCCAGCTGCACCTGTCAGTTTCAGCTGATAGTTTTCGCCTTCCTTTAAAGTCTTGCTGGTTGCATTTAATTTGGCTTTCACTGTTACTTTGCAGGTGTATTTCTTCTTTCCTACTTTTGCAGTAATGGTTGCAGATCCGGCTTTCTTCGCTGTCACTTTTCCCTTACTCGTAACTGTTGCAACAGATTTGTTAGAAGTAGACCAAGTTACCTTGGATACTCCATACATCTTCAACTGGGTAGATCCGCCTACTGTCAATGTTGCTTTTGTTGCATTCAGTCTGGCTTTTACTGTAATCTTGCTGGTATATTTTTTCTTGCCAACTTTTGCAGTAATGGTAGCCTTTCCTTCTTTTACGCCTTTTACAAGACCTTTGCTGGAAACAGTTGCTACTTTCTTATTGGAAGTAGACCATTTTACGCTTTTCTTTGTATTCAACACTTTTAACTGAAGCGTCTTTCCGGCATATACGGTAGCGGATTTCTTACTGATCTTCACCGCTGCTGCATCTGCTGTAAATGGGAGCGCTGTCACCACAAGCATTGCACAAAGAACCATTGATAGTACTTTTTTCATCTTCTTTAACATTCTTCATCCCTCCTAAAATGTTATTTTTATGTGTACTATATAGTTACCCTTTGATCTGAGGTGACAAGATCTCAATCTTGTCAACCTCTAATGTATACATCTGTCCGCTGGACCAATCATTGTAACCGAAAAGTGCGAAGGATAATCCCGGCAACTTATTATTCTCATCTAAGAACATAGCAAGATCCATCTCGATGGATACCCACTGTCCTTGCTGCGGAACTTTTACCACCGTCTTCTGCAGATTGCCACCGATACTTCCGGTTGTCTTGCAATTATAGAAGTGCAATTCCAGGTTCTTCATACCGGATTGATTCGGTGTTGCCTTCACCCACATCCGAAGTTTCATGCCCTTTTCAAATGTCTTATCGGCATTCCCCAGCATAAACTTACGGGTGTCATATGCGAAACATTTGTCCAGTTTGAAACCGTTTTCTGTATAAGACAGGATACCTTCTGCATTACCGCCGGTTAGGCCAGTCGCTTCTCTTCCCGTCCAAGTCAGATTGCTCTCTGCTAAATTCAATGTATGGAAGCTTTCGTAAACTACCGGCAACTGAATGGTAATGTTGCGGATATAAAGGCCTCCTACCGTATTCATAATGAATGGTGCTTTGAGATTGCCATTGCTATCTTTCGGGATGTCTGATAACGGAATCTCCACCTTATGCCATTCATCATCCAGGTTGACTCTCTGCATCTCCGGCTGTCCGTACCAATCCGGATAGAAACCGATATAGAAACATTGGTCATCTGTCTTGAATCCTGTTGTCTTGCCATTATTCTTATATTCATACGTAATGGCTACTGCATCTGTCTTCTTTATAATCTTTTCAATATAGTCTTTGTTCAACACAAAGCCTCTCGCATCTGAGCCTTCTACAACTTTATTCTCTAAGTGATAAGCCTTCTGACTTGCATCCCAAGTTACGGAATTATCAAGTCCCAATGCCTCCATGAAGAATTCATAATTGGTTCCCTGAATCTCTTCTAGATAATTGTGATCATCTTTTTCCTCTTCATCCGTCGTCTGGCCCGGCACATGTAAGGTAATATTTCTTAAATACATGCCACCCACCGTATTCATTAAGAAGATCGTCTTTATGTTACCCTTCTTATCTCTTGGAATATCTGCAAAGGAAATCTCAATCTTATTCCAGTTTCCTACCAGATTCAATCTCTGCATATGATCCGCATCAAACCATTCCGGCCAGAAGCCTTGATAGATAACCTGGTCATCGGTTACGAATCCGGAGCGTTCTCCGTCATAGCGATATTCAAAACTAATGGAGGTTGCTTTCGTATGTTTGATTATATTCGTTAAGTATTCCTGATCAAATACGAATCCTCTCTCATCCGTAGCTTCTGCTGTCTTATTCACCAAATGGAAGGCTTTTTCATTCTTATCCCAACTTACGGAGTTCTTGCTTCCTAATGCTCCAATGAAGAATTCATAATTCTCGCCTTCAATCTTCTCTAAGTAGTTATGGTTCTTATCGTAATCGCTTCGATCTTCCCCTTTCTTATAGAGCTTGATATTGCGGATATGCATACCTGCTACTGTATTCATCAGGAAAACAGTCTTCACATTGCCATTGGCATCCTTCGGAATCTCTTTCAGGAAGATTTCTACTTTTGTCCATTTATCTGACAATGGAATCAGTTGCATATGATTCTGATCGTACCAGTTCGGATAGAAGCCTTGATAAATATTTCTATCATCTGTCTGCAATCCGGTCATCTGTCCGTCTGTCTTAATCTCGAAGACAAGGGACTCCGCCTTGGTATGTTTGATTATATTGGTCAGATAATCACGATTAAAGATAAATCCTCTCTCGTCCGTTGCATCTTTGACCTTATTCGCCAAATGATAAGACTGGGTGAGTTTATCCCATTTTACTGTATTCTTATCGCCCAAAGGTTCTATGAAGAATTCGTATTTGGTTCCCTTGATATCTTCCATATAATTATGGGTCTTATCGTAATTGGTCTTATCTGCTCCCGGAAGATGGAACTTAATATTCCGAATCTCCATACCTGCAACGGTATTCATCAGGAAGATTGTCTTTAAGGCACCATTCTCATCTTTTGTAATATCTTTCAGATAGATTTCTACTTTGTTCCACTTCGTTGATAAACTATATCTCTGTATATGTTTCACATCATACCAATTCGGATAGAAGCCCATGTAGATCGTCTGATCATCCGTCTTTAATCCGGTCTTCTTGCCATCGCTTCGATACTCGAAACTAATGGATTCTGCCTTGGTATGTTTCGCCACATTGGTTAAATAATCCCGGTTAAAGATAAAGCCTCTCTCATCGGTAAAGTCTTTGATTACATTCTTCAGATGATAGGACTTGGTCTTATCATTCCACTTCACACTGTTGGCATCTCCCAAGGCCTCTATAAAGAATTCATATTCCGCTCCTTGGATATCCTCCAAATAGTTATGGTTCGGATTGTAGTTGGTCCGATCTTCGCCCGGAAGATATAATTTCACATTTCGGATATACATTCCTTCCACCGTATTCATCAAAAACAGAGTCTTGGCAAGTCCGTCATCCCCCTTCGGAAATGCATCGAATCGATATTCTACTTTCGTCCATTTCTTCGATAATCCCAGACGTTGAATCGCCTCTGAATCAAACCAGTTCGGATAGAATCCTTGGTAAATGACCTGGTCATCCGTCTTCAGACCTGTCGGATTCCCGTCTGTGCAATATTCAAAGGAAATGGATTCTGCTTTGGTATACTTCATAATATTATTCAAGTATTCCCGATTAATGATAAATCCTCGCTCATCCGTATAGGTTGCAGACTTGTTAATCAAATGGAAGCTTTCCTTCTTCTCATCCCATTTTACAGAATTATCTGTACCAATTGCCTCAAAGAAGAATTCAAAATCTTTGCCTTTAATCTCTTCCATATAGATGTCCGCCGGACTTCTCTCTACCTGCACTTCTACGACTGCAGACTTCACAATAGCTCCTGCCTTGGACTTATACTGTGCAACCAGGTGGGTCGTTCCTACTTTCTTCGCTACCACTCTACCACCGGATACGCTTGCTGCTCCTTTGGTATCGCCCTTTTGTGAAATCTCTTTATAGGTAACTGCACTTCCCGGTTCCCGCACAAGCTTGTTCTTGTCAAATACAACAACTCCAAGGTCTGCGCTTGCCGGCCATTCAAGTCCTTCTCCATTGAGATATAAGGTGTATTGGTTATCCTCTACTTCGATGGATGTAGATACATCGAGAACCTCGACATCCAGACTCGTCTGAATCGTCTCATCTCTCCAACTTGCGGTCACCTCCACGGTGCCACTTCCCAAATCGGAAGCACTTAAGATACCTTCTTCACTAACGCTTAAGGACTCTCCTGAAGTCTTATATGTATACTCTACATCTGTATAAGTCTTGCCATTATATGTCAACTCCGGATATAATGCATAGCTACCGTTCTTCACCATGTTCACGCCATCTTCCGGTTCTCCCAGTTCCACTACCGGCAGATAATGATTATCATTAACAATCACTGTATAGGAAGCTTCTGCCCCATCTGCTGTCGCTACAATCTTGGTGCTTCCTGCCTTCTTCCCGTAGACAATACCATCCTTAACCGTGGCGACATCGGTATCCTCTGACTTCCACTCTACTTTCTTTTTGTCAGCTCCTTCTAAAGCCAAGCTGCCATCTTCTAACTTCTCCAGTGTCAATGTATTACTAGAAAAGGATAAAGAGGTAGAGCTCGTCTCTTTCTTGCATCCGCCAAGCAAAGTCACGCCCAGCAGCAACATACAACCGGCAAGGAATCTCTTCCCTCGATGAGTTCTTATCCGCGTCATTCTAATCGATCCTTCCTTTCGATAATCCTCGTTATGGTTCTATCCTATCAGAAAACACTCCTGCTTGTATTGTTTGAAATTCTTATTTCCTTGTATGAGAGTTTCAATTTGCACAATTTTTCTCTTTTTTATCCCCTTTTCTACACATTTTTGTCCAAAAATAAAAGCCGTTGCAAAAAAATAAGTCTTTACTTCTATTTTCATAGGAGACTTCTCCTTTCCGCCTCATCCAAACGATCCAACATATCCCATACCCCAAGCATATACATAACCCCAAGGGCCCTGTCATACAAGCCGTATCCCGGTCTGACATTTCCCGGCTTCTCATCCCACAGATGTCTTCCGTGGTCCGGACGGATATAGCCTTCAAATCCACAATCATGATAGGCTTTCAATACTTCTAAGATTCCCGTATCCCCGTCACAATCCCGATGACTGGCTTCCTGGAAATCTCCATTTGGAAAATGCTTCACGTTACGAACATGGGCAAACGCAATGCGGTCGCAATGTTTTCTTACAATCTCTGCCACCTGATTCTTCGGGTCTGCTCCCAGGCTCCCGGAACAGAGAGTTAGACAATTATAAGGATCCTCTACCATTTTCAGAAAACGAGCAATGTTCTCTTCGTTGGTCAACAGCCGCGGCAATCCGAAGATATCCCACGGCGGGTCATCCATATGAATCGCCATCTTAATATCACATTCCCGGCAAACCGGCATAAGTGCTTCTAAGAAATATTGTAGATTCTCCCAGAGTTTTTCTTTTGTTACCGGTTTATAGGCCTCAAACAGTTCATCTAATCGAGCCATTCGCTCCGGCTCCCATCCCGGGAAGGTCATCCCACCCAAATGGTTCAAAATATAATCTGCCATCTCTTTTGGATCCTCGCAGATCCGGCTTGCCTCATAATAGAGTGCAGTAGAGCCATCTCCCACCGGATGAAAGAGGTCCGTACGGGTCCAGTCGAAAACTGGCATAAAGTTATAGCAAATGACTTTTACACCAAATTGGGCCAGATTTCGAATGGTCTGAATATAATTGGCAATATAAAAATCCCTTGTTGGCAATCCTATTTTAATATCATCATGGACATTGACAGATTCTACCACGTCCATATTGAATCCATGACCTTCAATCTGTTCTCTGACTTTCTCAATCTCCGCAATCTCCCATATTTCTCCCGGCAGTTTGTCATGTAATGCCCAGACAATACTGGTAACGCCCGGAATCTGTCGGATATCAGACAGGCTGATCTTGTCATTGCCTTCTCCATACCATCTCCATCCCATTTGCATCGGCATATTCCATCCTCCTACACATAACGCCGCAGAGTCTTGCGAACCCCGCCCGGCTCTTTTATCATTTCTTCAAAATATGCAACAACCTTCTTCGCTAGGCCTGCTTCGTACAGATCTACACCCCAGATTGTCTTATTTTTCAAAAGGTTCTGCAATCTTTCTTCACTTTTTTGTCCTTCCCGCAAGGTAAATTCCTTCACGTATTCCCTCGCCGCTTCAAGAAGGGGGTCCGGACTACAGGTAAATGTATTTCCCTGATCATCCACTCCCATGAGATAACGCAGCCATCCTGCATATACCAAAGGAATCATTTCCAGACTCTCTACATTTAGATTTTCCGCTCGTTCATATGCCTTTATAGTCTCCCCAAACCGGGTAGCCAATTTCTGGGAAGTATCCGTAGCAATTCTCTGTGGAGTGTCTGGCATAAATGGATTCGGCAATCGAACCTGCAAGACGGTATCTAAGAATCCCCTCGGATCTAGAATGCCAGGATCTACCACCACCGGCATTCCCTCCTGATATCCGATTCGCTCCACCATCTTCTTTAATTCCGGATCTTTCATCTCTTCAGCAATCTTCTCGTATCCCAAGAGGCATCCGAAGATTGCCAATGCCGTATGCAGTGGATTAAGGCAGGTGCAGACTTTCATCTTCTCCACTTGCTCTACCACTTCCCGGGTCGTAAATAAGATGCCGCCCTCTTCTAACGCCTTGCATCTGCCGTTTGGAAAAGCATCTTCCACAATCAGATATTCTGTCTCTTCTGCATTGACAAAAGCGGACGCATAAGTCTTCTTCTCTGTAATAATTGGTTCCATTCCTTCTAGCCCATCTGCCTGCAATAGCTCTTTCACAGTCAGATCCGGTCTTGGTGTAATCTTATCAATCATCGTCCACGGAAAGCTGACCATCTCCGGTGTGGAGACATAGGTTCGGAAACCTTCCTCTGCAAGCCCTCTCTCACACCAGTTTTTGGCAAATGTTTCCATCGCTTCTTTTAATCGTTCTCCATTACGGGAGCAGTTATCCATGCTCACCATGGCAAGAGGCAACGCTCCTTCCTTATAGCGTTCATATAGCAAGGACGCCACTTTTCCCATATAGCTTTCTGCCTTCTCCGGGCCTCTTTCCAGGTCTTTCCTCACAGCCGAAAAAAAGACTCCTTTTGCATCCTTTAAGGCATACCCTTTTTCCGTAATAGTAAAGGATACCATCTGTAAGCTTTTCTTAGAAAAAATCTTTTCTAATTCTTTCCAATCTTCTATCTTCTCCCGATCCATCGTAAGGGACTGGGCAATACTTCCAACTACCGTCTTTTCAATCTGTCCGTTTGCTTTCAATGTGGCAAGAATATGATAATTCTCACAAGGACGATTGATTTTCTCAATTATTTCATAATCATAGCCTTCCGCCACAATCAGACCTCGATCTATTTTTCCCTCATTCAGTAACTTCTGCACGGCATGTGCCTGAAAAGCTCGAAAGATATTTCCCGGCCCAAAATGCAACCAGAACGGTGCTTCCTTGGTCTTTTCTACCATCTCTTCCCGATTAAATCTCGGAAGATGATATCCTTTTTCTTCCCAACCCTTCTGCCTCTTACTACCCTGTTCCTGAATCTTCATTCTTTTTACTCCTTCTATGCCAGTTAAACGTTATTATATATCATTTTTCATTTTTTATTCATCACCCCACAATTGCGATATACAGTCCAACAAAAAAACAGCCGTTTCACGAATTTTCACTCGTTATAACGGCTGTCCTTTCTTCTGTTTTATTCTTCTTCCTCTTCTACAAGGGCAATGGCAAGTTCATCCAATTGTTTTTGATCCACTCTGGTCGGTGCTTCTGTCATCAGACAAGAGGCATCCTTTACTTTCGGGAAAGCAATCACATCACGGATACTGTCTTCTTTTGCCATGAGCATGATCAAACGGTCGAGACCGTATGCCAATCCTGCGTGTGGCGGCACTCCATATTTGAATGCATTCAACAAGAATCCGAACTGTTCCTGCGCCTGCTCCGGTGTAAATCCAAGAACCTCAAACATCTTATTCTGAATCTCATTATTGAAGATACGAACGCTACCTCCACCAAGCTCTGTACCATTTAAGATGATATCGTAGGCTTTGGCTCGCACTTTGCCAGGTTCCGTATCAATGAGATGCAAATCTTCTTCCATCGGCATCGTAAATGGATGGTGCATTGCAGTATAACGATTCTGCTCATCGTTCCATTCTAACAACGGGAACTCGGTTACCCACAAGAATTTGTAATCACCTTTATCTAAGATATCAAGCTGACGCGCAATCTCAAGACGCAGGTTACCAAGTACATCCCATACCACTTTGTTCTTATCCGCAGCAAAGAGGAGTAAATCTCCCGGCTGTCCATCCATGGCCTGAATCAAAGCGGACATCTCTTCTTCTTTCATGAATTTTGCGAAAGAAGATTTTACGCTGCCATCTTCCTGAAGAGCAATATAGGCAAGTCCTTTTGCTCCAAAATCTTTGGCAAAATCCACCAATTTATCAATCTTCTTACGAGGCATCGCACCCTGTCCTTTGGCATTGATACCACGAACGCTTCCGCCATTTTCCAAAGCATTCTTAAATACAACAAATTCACAATCTTTTACCACTTCAGATACATCCTGAAGTTCCATACCAAAGCGGATATCCGGCTTGTCGGAACCGAAACGATCCATGGCTTCCTGCCAAGTCATTCTCTGAATTGGCAATGGCACTTCCACGCCTAAGATCTCTTTGAAAATCTTAGCAAGGAGTCTTTCGTTGACATCGATGACATCATCAATATCTACGAAAGAAAGTTCCATATCAATCTGTGTAAATTCCGGCTGACGGTCTGCACGAAGATCCTCATCACGGAAACATTTTGCAATCTGGAAGTAGCGGTCATATCCGGAGCACATCAAGAGCTGTTTAAATAACTGTGGTGACTGCGGAAGCGCATAGAAACTTCCCGGATGTACACGGCTTGGCACCAGATAATCGCGGGCACCTTCCGGTGTACTTCCCACTAAGATTGGTGTCTCAATCTCTAAGAATCCTTCCTCTGCCAGGAACTGACGAGTCAGGGTTGCTACCTTGCTTCGCATAATCAGATTCTTCTGTAAATCCGGACGACGAAGGTCTAAGTAACGATATTTGAGACGAAGTTCTTCTTTGGTCTTACTGTTCTCTTCAATCGGGAACGGTGGGGTCTCGGCCTCAGATAATACCCGGAGGGAGTTCACGCGAATCTCAATCTCTCCTGTTGCCAGATTCTCATTTACCGCACCGGAACGTGCTTCTACCACACCTACGGCTGCGATTACAAACTCACTACGAAGTCTTCCTGCTTTTTCAAAATCCTCTTCGCTGACACTTCCATTTTCGAAGATCAGCTGAAGAAGTCCGGAACGGTCACGTAAATCCACGAATACGATTCCACCTTTGTTACGATTCTTCTGTACCCAGCCCATAACGGTAACCGTCTCGCCGATATTGGCCGCGCTTAATTCTGCACATCTGTGGCTTCTCTTTAAGCCTTGCATTGATTCTGCCATTG
>CAYVDA010000055.1:0-11598 GCA_964450635.1 uncultured Faecalimonas sp.
TTCGCAATAAGATTGCAGGTGTGCTCAAACAGGCACTTGGCGTTGCAGTCAATGTAAAATTAGTAGAACCAAAGACCATCGAGCGAAGCGAAGGCAAAGCCAAACGCGTTATCGATAATCGGAATCTGTCATAGAAGGAGGAGACGACCATGGTAAAACAATTATCTGTATTTTTGGAAAATCGGGAAGGACGTCTGGATGAGGTTCTTCGTACCTTAGGGGAAAATGATGTAAATATCGTAGCATTGAGTCTGGCTGATACATCCGATTATGGAATGCTTCGCATGATCGTATCAGATCCGGAAAAAGGAAGAGCCGTCTTAAAAGAAGCGGGGATTACTTCTATGCTGACGGATGTGGTAGCCCTTCGGGTGCCACATGCAACCGGTTCCTTGAGCAAAGCTATGCATGAATTGGTACAGAAAAATGTCAATGTGGAGTACATGTATGCTTTTGCCAACGGAAGTGATGCTTCCGCAGTGCTGAAGACAGACGAGCCGGAAAAAGCCATAGAGATTCTGCTTGCAAGCGGATTTTCAGTATGGAAAGAGGAAGAGGCTTATCGGGCAAATTGCTAGAAAATGCGGTACATGAGATAGAATGAGTAAGAAGGCAAGGATCCTATCATCCATCATGGTGATGACGTTCCTTGCCTTTCTTGTTACTCTTTTGTATCAATTCCAAACACTTCAAAAGAATGCCAAAAAAACCTATGGGTATCCACCGTTTCCGCCACATAGGGTGGATATGTGGTATGACAATTGATGATTTTAACCCTATCCACTGGGGCGAAAACATGCTATAATCTTTAGATATATGACATTTTTTGAAAAAAGATTTGATTATCAATCATAATCATGCAGAAAGGGGCAAGATATCATGACAACGATTCAAAAAGCGCCGGCAGAACCTGCTTTTGCAGGATGCGATTTTGTATTACAATTAGGCGAAGAGAGAAGAGGAACGAAGATTCGCCTGTTACAATTGACGGATATGCAGTTTATCGATTCCAGACAGCAGCGAACACCGGATCGTTTGCGGTGGGACGAGACTGCTGCCTGGCTTCCGGAACACATGGATGCCGAGGCAGGGAATCATATCCGCTCTCTGATTACCCAGACTCATCCGGATCTTATCTTTATTACCGGAGACATGATCTATGGTTCCTTTGATGACGCAGGGACGACTATGGAATGGTTCTGCGAACGGATGGATTCTTTTCAGATTCCATGGGCGCCGGTTTTTGGAAATCATGACAACGAATGTGCCAGAGGGGTAGCTTGGCAGTGTCAGAGATTAGAGGAGAGTGCCTATTGCATGTTCAAGCGGGGAGATGTATCGGGCAATGGAAACTATACCGTAGGAATTGCTACCGGAGAGGAGCTGGTGCGGGTTCTTCATATGATGGATTCCAATGGCTGCTGGGGTGCTACGGACCCGGAAGTGATTCGTGAATATGGAATTTTTGAGGATCAGATCGAATTACTAACAGACAATACCAGACAGATCGAGGCTGCACAGGGACATGCGGTGCCGGCATTTGCAGCGTTCCATGTGCCGACCAAGGAATTTGTCGATGCTGAGACTGCGAAGGGATATCGGAGCGACGAGAGGGAATTCTATACCATAGGTGTAGATGTGCCGGATGTGGACGGCGACTTTGGATGTAAGCAAGAGAAGGTCTCTCCAATCTGTACGGAGTATGATTTTTTACAGGCGATGAAAGAACTTCATGTAGAAGGGGTCTTTGCAGGCCATTATCATTGCAATAATACCTGTATCCGTTACGAAGATATCATGTGGGTATTTGGTTTAAAAACAGGTCAATATGACTATCATTTAGTAGGACAGGTAGGGGGAACGCTGGTAACTTTAGAAGGAGATGATTTTGCTATTTCTCATGTTCCGGCGCTTGTAACTTACGGTCCATATCCAGGGCAGGCCCCGATGTTTCGCAATCTGTTTGCGAAGGAAGAGTAGAAGGGAGATTATAAGACATGAATGTAAATGCATTACCACAATATGAACAGATTCTGACAAAGGACTTAAAGAGCCTTCAGTCTGTAGGTACCTTGCTGCGACATAAGAAAAGCGGCGCCAGAATCCTTGTGATGGAGAACCAGGACAATAACAAAGTCTTTCAGATTGGATTTCGGACACCTCCGGAAGATAGCACAGGACTTCCACACATCTTAGAACATTCCGTGTTGTGTGGTTCTAAGAATTTTCCGGTCAAAGATCCTTTTGTAGAACTGGTCAAAGGGTCTTTGAATACTTTTTTAAATGCCATGACCTACCCGGACAAGACCGTGTATCCGATTGCAAGTTGCAACGATCAGGATTTTCAGAATCTGATGCACATCTACATGGATGCGGTATTTTATCCGAATATTTACCAGCATGAGGAGATCTTCCGACAGGAAGGCTGGAGTTACAAATTAGAGTCAGAAGAAGCACCCCTTACCTATAATGGTGTGGTTTATAATGAAATGAAAGGTGCTTTCTCTTCTCCGGAAGGCGTGTTAGACCGGGTGACTTTGAACCATTTGTTCCCGGATACCTGCTATGCCAACGAATCCGGTGGAGATCCGGATGTGATTCCACATTTGAGTTATGAGCAATTTTTGGCTTTTCACAAGAAATATTATCATCCGTCCAACAGCTATCTCTACCTCTATGGAGATATGGATATGGAAGAAAAATTAAATTGGCTAGATGAGGCTTATTTATCACACTTTGAGGCCATGGAGATTGATTCAACCATAGGCAGACAAGAACCCTTTGCCGAGATGGCACAGGTGCGTCAGACCTATTCCATTACCAGCAATGAGCCGGAAGAGGACAATACGTATCTCTCTTACAGCAAAGTGATCGGAACTTCCTTGGACAGAGAATTGTATCTGGCATTTGAAGTACTGGATTATGCCTTGTTATCTGCACCGGGTGCACCACTTAAGAAAGCATTGACGGATGCAGGAATTGGAAAAGATATTATGGGTTCTTATGACAATGGAATCTACCAGCCGGTATTCTCTATTACAGCAAAGAAGGCCAATGAAGAGCAAAAAGATGCTTTCGTGCAGGTGATTGAGGAGACTTTGCAGAAGGTAGTTGAGCAGGGCATTGATCGAAATTCTTTGGAAGCAGGTATTCATTATCACGAATTCCGCTATCGGGAGGCAGATTTTGGAAGTTATCCAAAAGGATTGATGTATGGCTTGCAGGCATTTGACAGCTGGCTCTATGATGAGGAGAAACCATTTATCCACCTGGATGCATTGGATACATTCACCTTTTTGAAAGAGCATCTGGAAGATGGCTATTTTGAAGACCTGATTCAGACCTATTTGCTTAGCAATACCCACGGGGCAGTGGTTGTCATTGCGCCGGAGCGTGGAAAGACAGCCAAGGCAGAACAGGCGTTAGAGGAGAAATTAGCAGCTTATAAGGCAAGCCTCAGGAAAGAAGAAGTTGCCAAATTGGTAGCGGATACGGAAGCGTTGGTAGCATATCAGGAGGCGGAAGAGCGTCCGGAAGATCTAGAGAAGATACCGCTATTAAAACGTTCGGATATTAGCCGGGAAGTGACACCGTTCTATAATGAAGAACGAAAAGTCGGTAATGTACCGGTGGTATTCCATGAGGTGGAGACCAACGGAATCGGCTATGTGAAGTGGATGTTTGATCTCTCCGGTATTGCTTCTGAGGATCTTCCATATGTGGGAATCTTGAAGTCCGTTCTTGGTATGGTGGATACGGATGAACACGAATATGGTGCACTTTATAATGAGATTCATACCCATACCGGTGGCGTAGGCGTTTCTTTAGAACTCTATCCGGATGTGGAAAAAGTCGAAGAAAAAGAGTTCAAAGCGACCTTGGAGATTAACGTAAAAGCCTTGTATGGCAAGCTTGGAAAGGCCTTCTCTTTGATGGAAGAGATGCTCAATCGTTCTCATTTGACAGATGAAAAACGGTTGCAGGAGATTTTAGCCATGGCAAAATCCCGCTTACAGATGCGCTTCCAGTCAGCGGGCCATGTGACAGCGGCAGCAAGAGCCCTGTCTTATGCATCCCCGGTGGCCAAATTCAAAGAGCAGACCGGTGGCATGGATTATTATGCAGTGGTCAAACGGGTAGAAGAGCATTTTGAAGAAGAAAAAGATTCTTTGATGGAGAAATTACAGACCTTAGCAAAACAAATCTTTGGTGCAGACAATCTCATGGTGAGTTGTACGGCAACAAGGGAAGGTTTGCAGGTCGTAGAGAAGGAACTTGCAGCAATCACAGGCAGATTGACAGGAAGCGGATTTGCAAGTGGAACCTGCCGGGTGGTATGCGAGAAGAAGAAAGAAGGCTGGATGAGCGCATCCAAGGTGCAGTATGTAGCAAGAGCCGGAAATTTTATAGATGGTGGATATTCCTATACAGGCGCACTACAGATTCTCAAAGTTATTATGAGTTATGAATATTTGTGGCAGAACGTCCGGGTGAAAGGCGGTGCTTATGGATGCATGAGCCAGTTCAACCGCTTGGGGGATGCCTATTTCATGTCCTATCGGGATCCGAACTTAGAAAAGACCAATGCCATCTATGATGGAGTGCCGGAATATTTGCGTAATTTTACCGTAAGTGACCGGGATATGACCAAATATATTATTGGAACCATCAGTAACTTAGATCAGCCGTTGACACCGTCAGCTATGGGCGAGCGTTCCATGAATTTCTATATGAATCATATGACGGAAGAGATGCTAAAGAAAGAGCGGGAAGAGGTGCTCACCGCCACAGAAGCAGATATCCGCGGGTTGGCAGATTGCGTGGAAGCGGTTCTGAAATGTGACCAATTATGTGTCATCGGAAGCGAAGAGAAGATCAAAGAGCAGGAAGCACTTTTTGATGAAGTGAAAGATTTATTCTAAGGAGAAAAGAATATGAGAGCAGATTACAAATCCGGATTTGTCACCTTGATCGGCCGGCCGAACGTAGGAAAATCCACTTTGATGAACTATCTCATCGGACAGAAGATAGCCATCACATCTAACAAACCACAGACCACCAGAAATCGAATCCAGACGGTGCTGACAACAGAAGAAGGACAGATTGTATTCGTAGATACGCCGGGGATCCATAAGGCGAAGAATAAGCTTGGGGAATATATGGTGAATGTGGCAGAACGGACTTTGAATGAAGTAGATGTAGTCCTCTGGCTGGTAGAACCTTCCGATTTCATCGGAGCCGGAGAACGACACATTGTGCAGCAGTTGGGAAGAGTCAAGACACCGGTTATTCTGGTTATTAACAAAGTGGATATGGTAAAGCGGGATGAGGTCTTTGGCTTTATCGATGCCTACCGGAAAATCTATGATTTTGCGGAGATCGTACCGGTGTCCGCCAGAAGCGGGGAGAATACAGATGAGCTGATTCGCACGGTGATGAAATATTTGCCATATGGCCCACAGTTCTATGATGAAGATACCATTACGGATCAGCCGGAGCGACAGATTGTGGCAGAGATTATCCGGGAAAAAGCCTTACATTCCCTGAATGAAGAGATTCCACATGGAATTGCTGTTGCCATTGATAAGATGACGTATGGGAAAAAACTGGTAGAGATTGATGCTACCATTATCTGTGAGAGGGATTCTCACAAAGGAATCATCATTGGAAAACAGGGGAGTATGTTAAAGAAAATCGGAAGCACTGCCCGATATGAGATAGAACGCTTTCTGGATCAGAAAGTCAACTTAAAGATCTGGGTGAAAGTCAAAAAGGATTGGCGAGATAGCGATTTTCTTATTAAAAACTTTGGTTATACCAAGGACGAATAATTGTCAAGGGCTTTTTGAAAAAAAGAACTGGTAGATAGTCTCAGTATTCTTTTTCCTCCCGTGGACATCCTAATCCTATACAAGGGAGGAAGTCATCATGGAAGAAAAAAGATTGTGGGAGACATTTGAAAAAACAGGGGCGGTTGCGGATTATTTATCCTACAGAGCGCAGGTAAGTCAAAAAGAAGGAACAAAGAAGGCAGGAGAGGAAAGGTTTGAGTCAGAAAATAAAAGTGACCGGTCTGGTATTGGCGGCCACACCCATAGGTGAATATGATAAACGTGTGGTTTTGCTAACCAAAGAGCGGGGGAAGATTTCAGCCTTTGCCAAAGGCGCAAGACGTCCGAACAGTCCCCTGATCGGCGTAACGAATCCTTTTTGCTTCGGAGAGTTCTACCTATATGAGGGACGCACCTCCTATACCATGATGCAGGCGGATATATCCAACTATTTCATGGAAGTAAGCGGGGATTTGGAGCGGGCCTATTACGGACTTTATTTTATGGAACTTGCCGACTATTATACAAGAGAATATAACGATGAGGTGGCAATGCTAAAGCTAGTCTATCAGACCTTGCGGGCACTCTCTTCCGGGAAGATTGAGATGGCCTTGATTCGAGCGATATACGAGCTCAAGACCTTGGTGGTAAATGGAGAATATCCGGATGTCAATCAAGAGGAAGGGGGCGTTAGTCCGGCCACCTTGTATACCTTACAATATATTGTGGCGACGCCGGTGGAGAAACTCTATACATTTACAGTTTCCGAAGAGGTTTTGCAGCAATTGCAGGCAGTTATGAAAAAATATATGGCTACATATGTAGAAAAACGGTTTAAATCTCTGGAAATCTTGGAGATGTGTCTGAGTTAGGCTTGCAATAAATGTCATAACATGGTATAAAAATAGGTAACGAAAAATTTTAGATGAGAGGAAGACACAGATGGAAAAGACAATGGACAAAATTGTAGCACTGGCAAAATCCAGAGGATTCGTATATCCGGGTTCTGAGATTTACGGTGGACTTGCAAATACATGGGATTATGGAAATCTTGGTGTAGAATTAAAAAATAACGTAAAGAAAGCATGGTGGCAGAAATTTATCATGGAGAATCCATACAACGTAGGTGTGGATTGTGCAATCCTGATGAACCCACAGACTTGGGTAGCATCCGGACATCTTGGTGGATTTAGCGACCCGCTGATGGATTGTAAAGAATGTAAAGAACGTTTCCGTGCAGACCAGTTAATTGAGAACTTTGCAGAAGAGAACGGAATCGAATTAACAGAAAGCGTAGATTCCTGGAGCAAAGAGCAGATGGAAGCTTGGATTACCGAGCACAATGTTCCATGTCCGACCTGTGGCAAACATAATTTTACAGAGATTCGCCAGTTCAACCTGATGTTTAAGACCTTCCAGGGTGTAACAGAGGATGCGAAGAATACGGTATATTTAAGACCGGAGACGGCACAGGGAATCTTCGTGAACTTCAAGAATGTACAGCGTACTTCCAGAAAGAAGATTCCGTTTGGTATCGGACAGATCGGTAAATCTTTCCGTAATGAGATCACACCGGGTAACTTCACATTCCGTACCAGAGAGTTCGAGCAGATGGAATTAGAATTCTTCTGTGAACCGGGAACAGACTTAGAATGGTTCGCATATTGGAAGCAGTTCTGTCTGGATTGGCTTACCTCTCTCGGTATCAAAGAAGAAGAGATTAAGGCAAGAGACCATTCTCCGGAAGAACTTTGCTTCTATAGCAAGGCTACCACAGACGTAGAATTCCTCTTCCCGTTTGGATGGGGTGAACTTTGGGGAATCGCAGACAGAACCGATTATGACTTGACACAGCATCAGGATGTATCCAAACGGGATATGACCTATTTTGATGATGAGAAGAAAGAAAAATACATTCCATATGTTATCGAACCTTCTTTGGGTGCAGACCGTATGGTACTTGCATTCCTTTGCAGTGCTTATGATGAAGAAGAATTAGAAGGCGGAGATGTTCGTACAGTTCTTCACTTCCATCCGGCATTGGCACCGGTGAAGATTGGTATATTGCCACTTTCTAAGAAGTTGAATGAAGGCGCCGAGAAAGTCTTTGCAGAACTTTCTAAGACCTACAACTGCGAATTTGATGACCGCGGAAATATCGGTAAACGGTATCGTCGCCAGGATGAGATCGGTACTCCGTTCTGTATCACTTATGATTTCGATTCCGAAGAAGACGGAGCGGTAACTGTTCGTGACCGTGATACCATGGAACAGGAACGAATCAAGATTGAAGATTTGAAAGCATATTTTGCAGAAAAATTTGCATTTTAATAACAACAGACTTAAGACGTGGTAAGAGAGCTTACCGCGTCTTCTGTTCAGAAGGAGGCAATAAGATGGAGAGAAAGAATCTTTGGAATGTATACAAAGATAGTCAATTACAAGAATTAGAACAGATTAACGAACAGTACAAAGCTTATCTGGATGCGGGGAAGACCGAGCGGGAATGTATCCGGGAAGCAGTGAAGCTTGCAAAAGCAGCCGGATACCGGGATTTACAGGAGATTATACAGGCAAAAGAGACTGTAAAAGCCGGCGATAAAGTCTATGCAGTCTGCATGGGTAAGACCATGGCCCTGTTCCATATCGGAAAGGAACCTTTGGAACAGGGGATGAATATTTTAGGTGCCCATGTGGATTCTCCGCGTATGGATGCCAAACAAAATCCCATCTATGAGGCAGGAGAATTTGCTTACTTAGATACCCACTATTATGGTGGCGTAAAGAAATATCAATGGGTGACAGTACCACTTGCTATTCACGGCGTAGTCGTGCGCAAAGACGGCACCAGCGTGGAAGTGGTAATAGGAGAAGAAGAGACAGATCCGGTATTGGTCATCACAGACTTGCTGATTCATTTGGCAGGAGAGCAGATGGAGAAAAATGCAGCCAAAGTCATCGAGGGAGAGAATCTGGATGTGCTCATGGCAAGCAAGCCATTAGAAGGGGAAGAAAAAGAAGCTGTCAAAGCAAACCTGTTAAAACTGCTCAAAGAAAAATATGATATCGAAGAAGGAGATTTCGTCTCTGCAGAATTAGAGATTGTACCGGCAGGTCGGGCGAGAGATTGTGGGGTGGACAGAAGTATGGTCTTAGCTTATGGGCAGGATGACCGCGTGTGCGCTTATACCTCCCTGCAGGCAATGCTGGATGTAAAAGAAGTAGAAAAGACCGCTTGTTGCCTATTGGTAGACAAAGAAGAGATCGGAAGCGTTGGTGCGACAGGAATGCAGTCCCGCTTCTTTGAAAATACCATTGCTGAACTATTAAATGCTATGGGAGTGTATTCAGAATTGAACGTCAGAAGAACCATGACCAATTCCAAGATGCTCTCTTCGGATGTTAGTGCGGCATATGATCCGATGTATGATAATGTTTTTGAAAAAAATAATGTAGCACGATTTGGAAAAGGTTTAGTTTTTAACAAATATACAGGCTCTCGCGGAAAGAGTGGATCTAACGATGCCAATCCGGAATACATTGCATATTTAAGAAATGTATTTGCCAAACATGAAGTGGCATTCCAGACCGCGGAACTAGGCCGGGTAGATGCAGGAGGAGGCGGAACCATCGCCTATATTCTGGCAAATTATGGCATGGAAGTCATTGACAGTGGCGTGGCAGTTCTTAGCATGCATGCACCTTGGGAAGTGACCAGCAAAGCAGATGTATATGAAGCATATCGTGGATACAAAGCCTTCTTGCTAGGCTAAAAAGAAGGATTCTATGGCCCCGCCGAATGAAAAATCGGTGGGGTCAAATTGTTAAAAAACTAACGGTTTTTTTGTGCAAAATGACTTGACGGAGAATAAAAAAACCGATAAAATAGCTCTGTGGGAAATAATCCCACCGACATTCAATCACAATACAGACAACATAGGAATCGGCTTTAGAATTATCCAAAGTCGTATTTTTGTTGCCAAGCATCCGTAGGATCCTGCCGATGGCAGCCTCTGTAGATGTGTATTGACAAAATACTATTAGGAGGTCGTGAGAACATGACAAAATGGGTTTATTTGTTTAATGAAGGCGACGCATCTATGCGTAATCTTCTTGGTGGAAAAGGTGCGAACCTTGCTGAAATGACAAAGATTATTGGCGCCGATGTAGTACCACAGGGCTTCACTATTACAACAGAAGCTTGTACGCAGTATTACGAAGACGGACGCAAGATTAATGACGAAATTCAGGCACAGATCAACGAATACATTGTAAAAATGGAAGAGATTACAGGAAAGAAATTCGGAGACAAAGAGAATCCGCTTCTTGTATCTGTTCGTTCCGGTGCGAGAGCATCTATGCCGGGTATGATGGATACCATCTTAAACCTTGGTTTGAATGAAGAAGTAGTGAATACCATGGCTGAGAAATCAGGCAATCCACGCTGGGCTTGGGACTGCTACAGACGTTTTATCCAGATGTATTCAGACGTAGTAATGGAAGTTGGTAAGAAATATTTCGAGGAACTCATCGACAAGATGAAAGAAGCAAAAGGGGTTACACAGGATGTGGACCTGACTGCAGAAGATTTGAAAGAACTTGCGAATCAGTTCAAAGCAGAATACAAAGAAAAGATCGGAGAAGATTTCCCGTCAGATCCGAAGGTACAGTTAATGGGAGCAATCCAGGCTGTATTCCGTTCTTGGGACAACCCACGTGCGAACGTATATCGTCGTGATAATGATATCCCATATTCTTGGGGAACCGCTGTTAACGTACAGTCAATGGCATTTGGTAACATGGGAGATGATTGTGGTACCGGTGTTGCATTTACCCGTGACCCGGCTACCGGTGAGAAGAAACTCATGGGTGAGTTCCTTACCAATGCACAGGGTGAAGACGTTGTTGCCGGTGTACGTACACCGATGCCGATTGCACAGATGGAAGAGAAATTCCCGGCTGCATTTGCAAAATTCAATGAGATTTGCAAGAAGTTAGAGAATCACTACAGAGATATGCAGGATATGGAATTTACCATTGAGAATGAGAAACTTTACATGTTACAGACACGTAACGGTAAGAGAACAGCTCAGGCTGCACTTAAGATTGCCTGCGATTTGGTAGATGAAGGTATGAGAACAGAGGAAGAAGCAGTTGCAATGATCGATCCTCGTAACTTAGATACCTTACTTCACCCACAGTTTGATGCTGCAGCATTGAAAGCAGCAACACCGATGGGCAAAGGTCTTGGCGCTTCTCCGGGAGCTGCTTGTGGTAAAGTTGTATTTACAGCAGATGATGCAGTTGCTTGGGCAGCAAGAGGAGAAAAAGTAGTACTTGTTCGTCTGGAGACCTCTCCGGAAGATATTACCGGTATGAAAGCGGCACAGGGCATCCTGACGGTTCGTGGTGGTATGACATCACATGCTGCTGTTGTTGCTCGTGGTATGGGTACCTGCTGCGTATCCGGATGTGGCGACATCAATATGGATGAAGAGAATAAGAAATTTACATTGGCTGGCAAGACTTTTTGTGAAGGATCCGAGATCTCAATCGATGGTACAACAGGTAACATCTATGAAGGAATCATCCCGACTGTAGATGCAACTATCGCTGGAGAATTCGGAAGAATCATGGCTTGGGCAGACAAATATCGTACATTGAAAGTTCGTACAAATGCAGATTCACCGGAAGATGCGAAGAAAGCTCGCGAGCTCGGTGCAGAAGGTATCGGACTTTGCCGTACAGAGCATATGTTCTTCGAGGA
>CAYVDA010000056.1:0-10896 GCA_964450635.1 uncultured Faecalimonas sp.
TAATTGTCGAGACAGTATTTTAGATAAAAAATACCATTTGAATTTATGAAAGAATACATTTTTTTACGACGATAATAAACTATAGTTCGAATATGGTGTATTTTTGATTACCAGAGATGGCATTGTTCACAAAAATGTAATTGGTTTTTTGCTAGAAGAATAAAATTTTTGTCCCTTCGTTGACACGAGCAGAAGGACAAGTCTTCGGAATCGGCTGCAAGATCTTCACTATCGCCGGACCGGTGATTCTGTATGGAATCTTCACCAGCTGGGTGCTGGGAGTGATCTATTGGATAGGAAAAATGTTGGGAGTGGCGTAAGCTGCTCCTTTGCTTTAATGCGTAATGGAGGTGCGATGTGGAAATAAAAAGAGCATCCTATTTGCTCTCTTTGATCTGCAACCGTTTCCGTATAATGAAATACGTAACCAGATGTGCTAAGGCAGTCAGAATCCAACTGATCGGATAGATGATATAGATGGTCTCGATACTGTGATATGCATCCACCTGGAAAACGGTGGCAAGCCACAAGATTCGCAGTCCGCAAGCCCCTAATAGAGAGACAATCATGGGAATGATCGAATATCCCATGCCTCGCAGAGAGCCTACCATGGTATCCATGATGCCACACAATGGATAGGAGATTCCGACGATAGACAGACGTATCATGCCGGCGGCAACGACGGCTGCACTGGTGGTATAGAAAGTCAGCAAAAGCGGGCCTGCAAGAAAAGCACCAAAGCTAAAGATGGAGCCAATCACAATGGCACAGCCAAGGGCAGCAATCAGAATCTTGTTGATTCGTTTATATTTCTTAGCACCGTAATTCTGGCTGGTAAAAGAAATTGCAGCCTGATGGAACGCATTGGTAGAAACATATACAAATCCCTCGATGTTGCTGGCGGCGGAATTACCGGCGATCATAGTAGCACCAAAAGAATTGATGGATGACTGGATGAATACATTTGACAGGGAGAACAGGCATCCTTGGAAACCGGCCGGCAGACCGATTTTTAAAATCTGCACAAGCTTTTCTTTGTGGATTCGAACCCTCTTCCAGTGGAGGCGAATCTCTTCCCGTTCCCGCATCAGACACCGCATCATCAAAGTCGCAGATACGAATTGAGAAATGGTGGTAGCAAGTCCAACTCCGAAGACGCCCCAGTGGAGGACGATGACAAAAAAGAGATTAAAGACCAGGTTAATAATACCGGCAACAATCAGGTAATAAAGCGGTCGTTTGGTATCGCCAATTGCTCGCAGGATGGCAGCACCGAAATTATAGAGCATCATGGCAGTCATGCCAAGAAAATAGGTTCGCAGATAGACGGAGGCCAGAGAGAGTACTTCATCCGGTGTCTTCATCCAAGATAAGAGAATCGGAGCAGTCAACATTCCCACAATAGTCAGAAAAATCCCGCTAATCAAACTGATGGCAATGGCAGTGTGGATAGAATCAGATAAGTCTTCCAGACGTTTCGCACCAAAAAAACGAGCGACCAGTACATTGGCGCCCACCGAGCATCCCATAAATAGATTGACCATCAGGTTCACCAAGGAAGTGGTAGAACCAACGGCTGCCAGAGAGTGGTCTCCGGCAAAACGCCCCACTACAATAATATCTGCTGCATTAAAAAGAAGTTGCAATAAGCTGGAAGCCATAAGTGGCAAGGCAAATAGCAACATTTGTTTTAAAATCGGACCCTCACACATGTCCATGGTATAGGTTTTCTTTCCTGCGTTTCTCATCTTTTCCATCCTCCTAATAATTTAATTATAGCCCTCTGCGTTTTGTTCTTCAAGATAAGTTTGGGAAAAAGTCATACAAGATAAGTTTGGGGAAAAGTCGCCATTTTCAAACGAAATAAAAGGTGTTATAATGGTTCATATGAATGAATACGAAATGGAGAATAACATTGAGAAGCAGAGCAGAATTTATGGAACAGCTGCAGGAACTTGTGCGGCTGGCAAGAGAGAATCAGAACAGTATTCGTGTGGACGAGGTAGAGGACTTCTTTGGTACGGAAGGACTCAGTCAGGAACAGATGACATTGGTTTTTGACTACTTGCTTGCGCAGAAGATTACGGTAAAGGGATATGTGAAATTACAGGAAGAGCAGGCGCTGGAATTAACAGAGGAAGAGCAAGCTTATTTGCAAGCTTATGAGCAGGAAATTGGTGCCATTGCAAAAGAAAAGGAAGGAGAGCGTCAAGATTTATTTGCGGCAGCTCTTCGCGGAGAGGAACAAGCAAAGAGGAGATTGATGGAACTCTATCTCCCGGAGGTAGTTGCCATTGCCAGAGAGATGAACCATGAAGCCGTTTTCTTGGGAGATTTGATTCAAGAGGGCAATTTAGGCGTGGTGATTGCAACGGAGATGATTCCTGATGCAGAGACAGGGCATGAATTCATGCGTTCCCAGATACGGCAGGCGATGCAAATGCTCATCGAAGAACAGCAGGATTTAAAACAACGGGATAAGAAGATGGTTGAGAAAGTTTCTGCTTTGGATGAAGCTATTACGGAGTTAACAGAAGAGTTGGGACGCAAGGTTAGCATTGATGAGCTGGCACTTCACATGGGGCTGACAGAAGCAGAGATTGACGATATTATGAAGCTGGCCGGGGAAGAACGGGAGACAGGCGAGGAGGAGACGGATTCCGAACATCACCATCACCATCATCCGGGATGTGGATGTGACCACCATGAACAGGAGGATATAGAAAGATGAGTACACAAGTAATTTGTTTCGCTAATAACAAAGGAGGCAGCGGGAAATCCACTACCTGCGCCAATGTAGGATATGGTCTGACACAGCTTGGGAAGAAAGTGTTGTTGCTGGATGGAGATATGCAATTGAATCTCTCCCTTTGCTTTTTTAATGAAGAAGAAGTCCTGGAATTTGCCCAAGGTCAGGAGAACCTCTATTATGCAGTGAAGAATCAGAAGGATTTGAAAGATTATATTGTACATACACCTTACGAGAATCTGGATATGATTCCATCTTCTACGCTGATGAGTTCCATAGAATATGAACTTTTTTCCAAATGGCAGCGAGAGTTTATCCTAAGAAAGATTTTGAGCAATGTGAAAGAAAGTGGAGAGTATGATTACATTCTGATCGATGCGCCACCGACCTTAGGCGGTTGGGTGATGAATATTCTGTGTGCGGCAGATCATGTTATCATTCCGGTGGAGGCAACCCCGTGGGGCTTGTTTGGCCTTGGAAATATGTTTGAATTTTTAGACGAAGTTTCTCAGATTACACCGGAGCTTGATGTTATGGGAATTGTGGTAACCAAGGTAGATACAAGGAAGAACTATTTCAAACAGACCTTCGAGAGCCTCAAGGAATTAGAAGATGTCTTTGTATTTGACACGTTCATTCGTGTGGATAGCAGTGTAGAATGGTCTCAGGATAACAATATGCCGATTATGGCTTATAAGAAGAGTTCTCGCAGCGCGCAGGAATATATGGCGCTGACACAGGAGATTGCGAATCGATGAATGAAGAGATTATCCGCCGCCTGTCGGTGATTACCGAAGAAGAACAGGCGATTTTGGATGGGCAGAAGAAGATAGACAAGGAATTATATACCGAGCATAAGGAAATGGTGATCGATTGTGACAAATTGTTGCAAAAGGGGAAATTAATTCAGATGCGTCCTCACACACGTTTCGTGCATTTTCCAAAACATATGCACAATTACGTGGAATTGATTTATATGTGCAAAGGCTCTACCACTCACATCATCGATGGGAACAAAGTCCTTTTAGAAGAAGGGGATCTGCTGTTTCTGAATCAGAATGCGGTGCAGGAGATTTTGCCGGCAGGAGAAGAAGATGTGGCAGTGAATTTTATTGTGCTGCCGGAGTTTTTTGATACCGCCTATGAGATGATGGGTGCGGACGAGAACCTGCTTCGTGATTTCTTGGTAGGAAGCCTTCGGGAAGACAATCGAAGCATTTCCTATCTTCAATTCCATGTGGCAGATATTTTGCCGGTACAGAATCTGATGGAGAATATGATCTGGGCGGTGCTTCACAACCAGCCGAACCGGCGAAGCAGTAATCAGATTACTATGGGGCTGTTGCTGTTGCATCTGATGAACTACATGGATAAGATGGAGACCGGTGAGAGACGACTTGGACAAGATTTTGTCGTAACCGTACTCAATTATATTGAGGAACATTATAAGAATGGAACCTTGACGGAACTTTCCGAGATGATGGGCTATGATGTCTATTGGTTAAGCCGGGAGATCAAAAAACGGATGGGACGAACTTATAAGGAGTTGCTGCAGACCAAACGAATGAACCAGGCAGCATACCTGCTCACCCATACACGTTTGCCGGTGACAGAGATTATCGAAAAGATAGGATATGATAATTCCAGTTACTTCTTTCGAAAATTCAAAGAGCGATATGGGATTTCTCCAAAAGAGTATCGGGATCAGATAAAAATGAATTAGAGTGCAAATAAGGACGGTATTTTGGATAAATAACGTCCTTTTTTTACACCTGAAATCTAGGTATAATGGGAGTATCAAATTAAGAAAAAAAGTGAGGAGAAAAGAATGGGCAAATACTATTTGGCTGTTGATATTGGTGCGTCAAGCGGACGACATATTATCGCAGAGATGGTGGACGGAAAGATCGTACTGCAGGAAGTATACCGCTTCTGGAACGGAATGGATAATGTGGACGGTTCTTTGTGTTGGGATGTAGATCGATTATTCCGTGAGATTGTAACCGGACTGAAGAAATGTAAGGAGATTGGCAAAGTTCCTTCTTACATGGGAATCGACACCTGGGGTGTGGATTATGTATTGTTGGACAAGGATGACAAGATTCTTGGAAAGACTTACGGATACCGTGACAGCCGTAATAATGGCATGGATGAAGAAGTATACAAGATCATTTCACAGGAAGATCTGTATAAGAGAACCGGTATTCAGAAAGCAATTTTCAATACCGTATATCAGTTGATGGATGTGAAATTGCATCATCCGGAAGACATGGAAGCAGCAGAGACCATGTTACATATCCCGGATTATTTCAACTTCAAGTTGACAGGCGTGAAGATGGCAGAGTATACAGAAGCTTCTACCGGACAGCTTTTGAATCCGGAGACGAAGGATTGGGACTATGAATTGATCGAGATGCTTGGTTATAATAAGAAGATGTTCTGTCCGATTCAGAAGCCGGGCACCAAAGTTGGCAACTTCACAAAAGAGATTCAGGAAGAAGTTGGATTTGATTGTGAAGTAATCTTACCGGCAACTCATGATACAGGTTCTGCGGTTGTGGCTGTTCCAACGAACGATGACAATGCGATTTATATCAGTTCCGGAACATGGTCCCTTCTTGGCGTAGAGAGAATGGAAGCGGACTGCTCTTTGGAAAGTATGAAAGAGAACTTTACAAATGAAGGTGGTTACGATTATCGTTTCCGTTATTTGAAGAATATTATGGGACTATGGATGATCCAGTCTGTAAAGAAAGAGTTTGAAGAAGATCTTTCTTTCGCAGAGATCTGCGAGCAGGCTTCGAAAGAGACCATCCCGTCAATCGTAGATTGTAACGATGATTGTTTCCTGGCACCGAAGAGCATGATCAAAGCAGTGCAGGATTACTGTGAGAGAACCAATCAGCCGGTTCCGAAGACTGTTGGAGAGATTGCATCTGTAATCTATAACAGCCTTGGTAAATGCTATGCAGATACCATCGAAGGCCTTGAGAAGGTAACAGGTAAGACCTATGATCGTATTCATGTTGTAGGTGGAGGATCCAACGCTGGATACCTGAATGAACTGACTGCAAAATATACGAAGAAACCGGTTTATGCAGGACCAGGCGAAGCAACTGCAATCGGTAACATCGCAGTTCAGATGTTACATGCCGGCGAGCTGGCGAACCTTGTGGAAGCAAGAAATTGCATCCGCGAGTCATTTGATATTGTTGTATATGAAAATGAGTAATCATTTTTAAAATAAGGAGGAAAAAGAAGATGACAAGATATGAATCAGCTAGAGAGATCTATGCAAAATATGGCGTTGATACGGATGCAGCCATTGCAAAATGTAAAGAGATTCCGGTATCATTACACTGCTGGCAGGGTGATGACGTAATCGGATTTGACCACGACGGAGGACTTACCGGTGGTATCCAGACAACAGGAGATTACCCGGGACGTGCAAGAAATCCGGAAGAATTGTTGGCAGATATGGACAAGGCTATGAGCCTGATGCCAGGTGCGAAGAAGATTAACGTACACGCTTGCTATGCAATCTTTGAAGACGGTGAATTCGTTGACCGTGACAAATTAGAACCAAAACACTTCCAGAAATGGGTTGATTTTGCAAAAGAAAGAGGAATGGGTCTTGACTTTAACCCAACATTCTTCTCTCATCCGATGGTAAAAGACGGACTTACCCTTTCAAGCCCGGACAAAGCAACCAGAGATTTCTGGATTGAACATGGTAAAGCTTGTATCCGTATTGCTACATACTTTGCAGAGGAGACAGGTTTCCCATGTGTTATGAACATCTGGACAGGAGACGGATTCAAAGATGTTCCGGCTGACCGTATGGGACCGAGAATGCGTTACAAAGAATCCATCGATGCAATCCTTTCTGAACCATATGATTTTACAAAAGTAAAACCTTGTGTAGAATCTAAGGTATTCGGTATTGGTGTAGAAGCCTATACTTGTGGATCTGCAGAGTTTACATTGAGCTATGCAGCAGCAAACAAAGAAAAATGCTTACCGCTTATGGACAACGGACACTATCATCCGACAGAAGTGGTATCTGATAAGATTCCGGCACTTCTTTGCTTCTTCCCGGAAGTTGCACTTCACGTAACACGTGGAATTCGCTGGGATTCAGACCACGTAGTTGTACTGGATGATGAGACAAAAGAAATCGCACAGGAAATCGTACGTTGTGATGCAATTGACCGTGTAGATATTGCACTTGATTTCTTCGATGCTTCTATCAACCGTATCTCTGCATGGGTAACCGGATTTAGAAGTATGGAAAAGGCACTTTTGAATGCCCTTTGTACACCAAGTGCAATGCTCAAAGATCTTCAGGACACCAACCAGTTCTCACGCAAGATGGTTGCTATGGAAGATTGTAAGATGCTCCCAATCGGAGATGTGTGGGCAGAATATTGTAGACAGTGCGGCGTAGCAGCTGATAACTACTATGATGAAATCGAAGCTTACGAAAAAGAAGTGTTATCAAAGAGAGCATAAGAGACAGCCTTCTTGAAGATGCAAGAGAGCGTGGACGAATCATTCGCCCACGCTCCTTTTTTGTTGCAAAAGATTTTTAAAAAAAGCCTAGCGAGTGACACCGTGCTTGCACGAAATGCCATCCACTAGACTAATCAAATTTCTATAAAGTATCACCTCTGCGGATATAGCCCGGTTTCTCCGGCGTTGCAAGAAGTTCCTTGCAGTGGAGCAACTTGGTATGCTTATCCACAACATGACTTTCGATATGGATATTCTCGCCAATATAGTTGTCCGGTAGGATTACAGAGTTTCGAATCACACTGCCGGCCTTGATGGTGCAACCACGACCGATAATAGAATTCTCAATGGTTCCTTCGATGAGGCAACCATTGGAAATAACAGAATTCTTCACCTCTGAATTCTCGAAATACTGGGTTGGACAAGAATCATTGGTTCTGGTATAGATCGGCCATTCCGGATCAAATAACTCACAAGTCTTATTGTAATCAATCAAATCCATGTTAGCATCATAGTAACTTCTAAAGTCGGTGATGCTTACAAAATAACCGGTATGTTCAAATCCACGTACATCCAATACGTTACACTTCTCGTTTACAATCTGTGACAACCGATACATAGAAGAAATATTCTTGGCTTCCTTGATCAGGGAAATCAGAAGGTCTTTCTTCATTACATAAGTATCCATGAAAATCTTGCGGTGAGCTTCTTCGCCGCGGTTCTTGGCAATGGCAGAAACGCCCTGCTGGCGGTTCAGCGCCAGATAATCACAGTTCAAGAAATGTTCATTGGTATTGTCTTCATTATGATATAGAAGAGTAATATCAGCACCGGATTCCACATGACTTTTCAATAACAAATCATAATTCATAGTGAAAATCATATAGCTTGGGGTAATGATCACATATTCTTCCTTCATCTTTTCGATGCTCTCCATGTTACAAGCCATGGCAGCTACATCCGTATTATAGATACTATTTTCAGAACGGTTCTCTGAAAAGAGCAACTGTAATTTTCCTCGTTTCGAGTTGATATTATATTGCCGTCCGGTTCCAAGGTGCTCGATAATAGAACGAGGTTTTGCACCAATGTATACCTGAATGCGGTCGATGTCACTATTACTTAGATTCGAAATCGGAAAGTCGATCACACGGTATCTTCCGAGAAATGACATGGCACCGATCGGCCGGTATTCTTGCAAACCATCCACCCAGATATGGTTACCGGAAGCGGTTACAATTCCAAATGCTTTCGGCATGGATTACACCTCCTTTGTATCGTGAGCCAATAGCTCAATATGTTCACTGTCCGGAGCGCCTACGGAAGTATTGGCACGGATGGTAACTCCATCGGCAACCAGGGAGCGTACAACGACTGCATTTTCTTCTACAACTACACCCGGCATCAGAACCGAATCAATGACTTTGGCGCCTTTTTTCACCTTAACGCCGGTAAAGAGAACGGAATTTTTGATCTCTCCGTTGATTGCACAGCCCTGGGTGATGTAAGCATTCTTAATAGAAGCATGTTCCCCGACATAGTGCGGGAGGGTTGCGGCGTCTTCCGTATAAATCTTCCAGGAAGCATCGTTTAATACCAGTTCATTGTTCGGGTCTAGAAGATCCATGTTCGCTTCCCAGAGAGAATCAATGGTTCCTACGTCTTTCCAGTATCCCTGGAATTTGTAGGCAAATAGATTGCCACCATTTCCTAACAAGGTTGGAATAATATCTTTCCCAAAATCGTGATGGGAATCCTCGTTCTTCATGTCGGCCACCAGCATCTCCCGGAGCAATCTCCAGTTAAAGATGTAGATTCCCATGGAAGCTAGATTACTCTTCGGGTTCTCCGGCTTCTCCTCGAATTCAATGATTCTTCCGGTAGCATTGGTATTCATAATACCGAAGCGGCTTGCTTCTTCCATCGGCACTTCGATTACGGCGATGGTAGCATCGGCACCGCAGTTCTTGTGATGCTTCAACATGGCATCGTAGTCCATCTTATAAATGTGGTCACCGGATAGAATCAGTACATACTCCGGGTCATAGGTGTCGATAAAATCAATATTCTGGGAGATGGCATCGGCAGTTCCCCGATAAACATCCAGATCCGAATCGGCTTTTTCACGGGGTGGGAGAACGAATACTCCACTGTCTTTGGCATCTAAGCCCCAGCGTCTGCCGGCAGCTACGTAGCTGTTGAGTAGAATAGATTCGTACTGTGTCAGAACACCGACAATGTCAATTCCACTATTGGCACAATTGCTCAGGGGAAAATCCACGATGCGGTATTTGCCACCATATGAAACAGCCGGTTTGGCAACTTTGTTAGTCAGATCATGAAGGCGGGAACCTCGTCCGCCGGCTAGTATCATTGCTAACAGATTGGTTTGTTTCATGGCGAATCCTCACTTTCCTTCTTATTTATATAAGTACATTATACCTATTTCTCGAAATGATTTCCACCGAAAATCTGCAAAAAATAAGCAAAAAATACGTAAAAAAGTAAAAAAATAAGGGTTGACGCGCCTTGATTTCTATGGTAATATAGACGGGCGAATGGAAGTATAGGGCTTTTTTTTTATGCCCAAAATTTGACGGTTTCGCAAGCCGTTAAGACAACGTAAAAGAACAAAAAAGCGAGGTGGAAGTTGTGCGTACGAGAATCACATTGGCATGTACAGAGTGTAAACAGCGTAATTACAACATGACGAAGGATAAGAAGACTCATCCGGAGCGCATGGAAACAAAGAAATACTGTAAGTTCTGTAAGTCACACACATTACACAAAGAAACGAAATAATCGTTGAAAGGAGTGAATGGTATGTCAGGAACTACAGGAGAGAAGAAAAAGAAAACAAGTTGGTTCAAAGGTCTTTCTATTGAATTCAAGAAGATCATTTGGCCAGACAAGAAAACTCTTGCAAAACAGTCAGTAGCAGTTACCGTTTGTGCAGTGGTACTTGGTTTGATCATTGCATTGGTTGATTACTTATTGAAATACGGAATTAGTTTCCTTGTAAAATAAGGAATACTGCTGCGGGAATGAAAGGTGAATTTATGTCAGAAGCAAAATGGTATGTTGTTCATACTTATTCAGGGTATGAGAACAAGGTAAAAGCAAACATTGATAAGACAATTGAAAACAGACACCTTGAGGAACAGATTTTAGAAGTCAGAGTTCCGATGCAGGAGGTTGTGGAGCTGAAGAACGGCACACAGAAGATGGCTCAGAAGAAGATGTTCCCGGGATATGTGATGATTCATATGATTATGAATGATGACACCTGGTATGTCGTAAGAAATACCAGAGGTGTAACCGGATTCGTTGGTCCGGGATCCAAACCGGTTCCGCTTACAGATGCGGAGATACAGGCATTGGGTATTATGGATGTCAGCGTCGTAGTAGATTTCGAAGTGGGAGAGACCATCGTGGTTACTTCCGGAGCATGGAAAGATACTGTTGGCGTAATCCGCGAAGTAAATACTCAGAAACAGAGCCTGAAGATCAATGTTGAGCTGTTTGGTCGAGAGACCCCAGTAGAGATTCATTTCTCAGAAGTCAAAAAAATGTAACAAGTAAAAGTGGGAGGGAAATCCCCGCGAATACCACAAGGAGGTACACAAAATGGCAAA
>CAYVDA010000057.1:0-10188 GCA_964450635.1 uncultured Faecalimonas sp.
TTCAAACATAAGCAGAAAAACTTTGGCTCTATGTTGAAATAATTATACTTTTCGCTGTGTTGCATGTTGAAATAATTATACTTTTTGTAATATTACATGTTGAAATAATGATATTCCCGGGGGAATGGATAAAAGATTATGAAGTTGCAGATCATAGCACATAAAAAAGGGAACTCCTTTGTTAGATGCAATACCTAACAAAAGGGGTTCCCTTTGCGGTTCTAAAATACTTCCTACAACCCAATCGGCAGTCCCAGAGTCAACCATACAATTAACATCAAAGTCCAGCCAACTAAGAATACCACAGAATATGGTATCATCGTTGCAGTGATGGTTCCGATGCTGGCTTTCTTATCATAGCGCTGTGCAAAAGTAAGAATGACGGCAAAATAAGTCATCATCGGTGTAATGATGTTGGTGGAAGAATCCCCGATACGGTATGCCAGCTGGCAAAGCTCCGGGGTATATCCAAGCTGCATGAACATCGGCACAAAGACAGGTGCCAGGATATTCCATTTCGCAGAGGCAGATCCCATGAACAGATTCATAAAGGCGGAAAACAACACAAAGATAATCATCAGCGGCACCAGTCCGATCTGGATCTTGTTCAAGAAGTTTGCACCGGACATAGCGATGATGGTTCCCAGTTTGGTATAGTTAAAATAGTTAATAAACTGGGAAGATACAAATGCCAGGGCAATGAATGATCCCATGGAGGCCATGGATTTGGTCATGGCATTGCACACACCCTGCTTCTTTGTAAATATACCTACGGTTTTTCCGTAAACCATTCCCGGAATCATAAATAACAAACTAATCAGCACAACGATACCGCTTAAAAAAGGCGAAGTTGGAGTGCCAAAGAGAGAACCATTCTCATTTCGAAGGAAAGAATCCGATGGAATTGCGGCAATGACAATGATTGCTACAAATACCAGTGCAGCGATACCGGCTCTTTTCAGTCCCTTCTTCTCTGTCGGAGAAATGGTAGTTAAAGACATATCCTCGGTTATTTCTTCATTATCTTCATAGATACCAAGTCGTGGCTCCACGATTTTGTTGGTTACAAAGGTTCCCAGTATGGTAATCAGAAAGGTGGATACGAAGAGGAAAAAGTAATTTCCCATGACAGATACTTCGTAGCCTGGGTTGATTTCTGAGGCAGCAGCCTGCGAGATGCCGGCAAGCAGCGGATCCAAGGAACCGATGAGTAAGTTAGCCGAGTACCCGCCGGACACACCGGCAAAAGCGGCTGCAAATCCTGCAAGTGGATGTCGGCCATAGGCACGGAAAATCATGGCACCCAGCGGAATTAGGATGACATATCCGGCATCAGAAGCTACATTTGACATCACACCTAAGAATACCACAGCAGGGGTGATGAGTTTTGCAGGGGTCAGCTTCACTGCATATTTCAGCAAAGTGTGGATGAGCCCGGATTGTTCCGCAACACCAACGCCAAGCATGGCTGTCAGCACCATTCCCAGTGGCGCATAGGTCGTGAAATTCGTAACAGCATGCGTCAGCATATAGGTTAGGCCTTCCTTCGTCAGAAGGCTGACAGAGGAGACGGTGGTCTCCTGTAATTTCCCATCTGTAATCAGTTCGCCGGTTGCAGAGACTCCGAGGGCAGAACAGATGGCAGAAATAACCACAACCGCCAGTGCAAAAAAGGAAAACAGTGCAATCGGGTGTGGCAGACGATTTCCAATGGCTTCAATACCATTGAGCCAACGATTATAAAGGCTTACTTTCTTTTTCTTGTTTGATATTGTCATTTGTTAAATCTCCTTATCTAGTATTATTTGACGAAATACAGCTCACTATTCTATCATAGAGATTGCGTCTTCGTCAACGAAAATTCGCAACGGACTTCCCGGCTTTCTGACCCTCGATGTTGAAAAAGAAGATTTCACGTTGTATAATAGAAAAGATAGACAAAAAGAAGGAAAGGGAAAATTTATGAACTTCTTAATTAAGAAATTAAAGGAAATATTTATTGATGGATTAAGTGGCATGGCAACAGGATTATTTGCCACCTTAATCATAGGAACGATCATCCAGCAAATCGGCGGGCTCATACCGGGGATGGTAGGTAGCTGCTTGGTGCAGATTGGGAAAATTGCAGCCAGTGTAACCGGAGTTGGAATCGGTGTGGGCGTTGCCATTCGTTTCAAAGAAAGTCCGCTGGTCACAGTTTCAGCGGCTACTTGTGGAATGGTGGGTGCCTTTGCCAGTAAGATGCTTGCAGGAACTGTTTTGGTAGAGGGTGCCATTGTCTATGCCGGTCCGGGAGAACCGCTTGGAGCATTTGTCGCAGCATTGATCGGAATCTATGCTGGGCGCCTTATTTCAGGCAAGACCAAGATCGATATTCTTTTGACACCGCTCGTTAGTATTCTGAGTGGCTCGGCAGTGGGATTGCTTCTGGGGCCACCGATTTCCAAACTGATGATGTTGCTTGGCGAGGTGATCAATGTGGCGACTGAGCAGCAGCCATTTATCATGGGAATTGCAGTCTCTGTGATTATGGGAATGGTTTTGACCTTGCCAATCAGTTCGGCGGCATTGGGTGTGATATTAGATCTCTCCGGCCTGGCAGCAGGAGCGGCGACGGTAGGATGTTGCGCCAACATGATTGGATTTGCTGTGGCAAGTTATCGGGAGAATAAGGTAAATGGTTTGCTTGCGCAAGGCCTTGGGACCAGTATGTTACAGGTGGGAAATATTGTGAAAAAGCCGATTATCTGGCTCCCAGCCATTTTGACCAGTGCCATCTTGGGGCCAATCTCTACCTTGGGATTTCATATGACCAATAATGCAACCGGCTCCGGCATGGGAACCGCAGGACTGGTAGGGCAGATTACCACTTATCAGACCATGGCAGCGCAGGAAGGTGCGTTAATCGTCCTTGTGAAGATTGTGATTTTGCATTTTGTGCTTCCGGCAGTGCTGTCTCTTGGAATTTCCGAATGGATGCGGAAAAAAGGATGGATCAAAACAGGAGATATGAAATTAGATGTGTAGATGACAAGAACCGTGAAACAGAGAATGGAAAGAGGTAACATAAAAGAATGACAACAAAGAAAAAGATACATATTTCACACATATCAACGCTACATATTATTAAATTGATTTTTCGGTCCTGTCTGTTGCTTGCGACAGCAGTCTTATATGTGGTGAATCGCATACGACAATCAGGGGATCTGATTTTAGATGAAGAACATAAGCCATTTATCTTGGGATTTATCTGGATTATCTTCGTAATCGAGATGTTTTTCCGATTCTTTCCGTCTAGACTGGAAAGCATGGGGTGCCAGAAACAGTTCAGACGAAACTATAGACCGACCACGCGAAAGCAGGCAGATACAACGAAAAAAAGCTCGATTGTGTGGGTGGCAATCTTCTGGATTGTCTTAAATGGAATCATTGGCATCTTATATTATCAACAGTTGATTGATGATGCGATTTTGCTTTTAATTAGCCTTGCTTATTCCGTTTGTGATATGATCTGCATTTTGTTTTTCTGCCCATTCCAGACCTGGTTTATGAAGAACAAATGTTGCACCAGTTGCAGAATCTACAATTGGGATTATGCGATGATGTTTACGCCTTTCGTTTTTACAAGAGATCTCTTTGCTCTGAGCTTGTTTGCGTTTGCACTTCTGTTGCTTGCACGCTGGGAGCTTACGGCATATTTGTATCCGGAGCGCTTTTCGGAGGCGACAAATGAGAGCCTCTCTTGCGCACAGTGCAAGGAAAAACTTTGTCACCATAAGACGCAGTTACAATCGTTTCATAAAAAGTTGCGATTGATTCATAAGAAATAGAAGTAGGAAAAGGCAATTATGTGGTAAAATAAAAACAACTATGAGCAAGAGGAGGTTGGCGATATGAAACTGACAAAACTTTTCGAACATTTAGAATACGAGGTGCTTCAAGGAAGCGATGAGATAGAATTTCAGGAGTTGGTCAACGATTCCCGAAAAGTGAGAGAAAATAGTGTCTTCGTCTGCATCAGCGGTGCTGTGGTAGATGGACATGATTTCGTGGAACAGGTGGCACAGCAAGGGGCTTGCGCAGTGATTGTAGAGAAAGAGGTGCAAGCGCCGGAAGGATTAACCGTGATTCGGGTAGCAGATACACGCTATGCACTGGCTCTGGCATCGGCTGCCTATTTTGACTATCCGGCCAAAGAGATGAAGGTGATTGGAATTACAGGAACGAAAGGGAAGACTACGACCACCTATATGATCAAATCCATTTTAGAACAGGTAGGTTATCGGGTAGGTCTTATTGGAACCATTGAGATTATTATTGGAGAGGAGCATATCCCGGCGAAGAATACCACACCGGAGTCCTATGATATCCACCGGTATTTCCGTCAGATGGCAGATGCAGGATGCCAGGTAGTGGTCATGGAAGTTTCTTCCCAAGGTCTCATGCTGCATAGAACCGCAGGGATCCAGTTTGAACTGGGAATCTTTACCAATCTGGGGGAAGATCATATCGGACCAAATGAACACAAAGATTTTGAAGATTACAAACGATGCAAAGGGATGCTGTTTCAGCAATGTAACCTAGGAATTGCAAATATAGATGACAAATGGTTTTTGGATGTCTTCCGTGATGCAACCTGCAAAGTCGAGACCTTTGGATTCTCGAAGGAAGCAGATCTACGGGCAGAGGAGACAAGACTTGTGCAGACCAAAGGGTCTCTTGGAGTGGCTTACCATGTGTCCGGAGCCATGAATTTCGATGTGGAAATCGATGTGCCGGGAACCTTTAGTGTCTACAATTCCCTGACAGCCATTGCAGTCTGCAGACATTTTAAGGTGCCGGTAGAGAAGATTCAGGCAGCCTTGAAAGTGGCAAAAGTAAAGGGCAGAATTGAACTGGTTCCGGTATCAGAGAAATTCACCCTATTGATTGATTATGCCCACAATGCCATGAGCTTAGAGAGTCTTCTGGAGACGTTAAAGGCCTATGAGCCAAAACGCCTTGTGTGCCTCTTTGGGTGTGGCGGCAATCGTGCCAAAGCCCGCCGCTACGAAATGGGAGAAGTATCCGGCCGATTGGCAGATTTATCTATTCTGACTTCGGATAATCCGCGATTTGAAGAGCCACAGGCAATTTTGGATGACATTAAGGAAGGTATCCAAAAGACCACAGGAGAATATGTGGAAATCATTGATCGTAAGGAAGCCATCCGTTATGCCATTGACCAGGCGGAAGATGGAGATGTGATTGTTCTGGCTGGAAAAGGCCATGAGGATTATCAAGAGATCCAAGGTGTGAAACATGCCATGGACGAGAGAGTGTTGATAGCAGAAGTAATTGCAGAGAGCAAACGGAATGATTTGATTCGAAAATAGATTTGAGAAGGAGTAGGATTAAGAAACAAGATGTACGCACAGGTCATTATCGACATTACACATGAAAAATTGGATAGAGTATTTGAATATCGGGTACCTGCAGGGGAAGAAGAGCGTTTTTGTGTGGGAATGGAGGTCTGGGTTCCTTTTGGTAAAGGGAACCGGGAGATTCGGGGCTACATCGTAGGTTTTTGCGAGAGTTGTTCCTTTGAGGAAACCAAAGTGAAGGAACTGTTGCGGCCGGCCGAAGGTCGCAACAGTGTAGAAGAAGGATTTATCCGTCTGGCGGTATGGATGCGGGAACACTATGGAGGTACCATGGTGCAAGCGCTAAAGACCGTTCTCCCGGTGAAAAAAGAGACCGGACAGAAAGTTCGGAAAATCTTACGACTTGCCGTGACCAAAGAAGAAGGAGAAGCAAGGCTCCACGAACTTTTGCAGAAGAACCAGAAGGCGCGGGCAAGACTTCTTGCAGCACTTTTGGATTCGCCAGAACTTCCTTATGAATTGGTGACGAAGAAATTGCATATCACGAAGCCTGTGGTGGAGAGTCTTGAGAAGATGCAACTCCTTCAGGTGGAGGAAGAGACCTTCTTTCGGGAACCGATTACTAGGGGTGAGCGCAATTGGCAGCCACCGACTTATACCGAGGAGCAGACAAAAGCCATTGAGACTTTCTGGCAAGATTATCGGGAAGGAAAGAGGGATACCTATTTGCTCTATGGTGTGACAGGCAGTGGAAAGACCGAAGTTTATATGGAGATGATTGCGAGAGTCATCGAGCGAGGCAAACAGGCCATTGTCCTGATCCCGGAGATCGCGCTGACCTATCAGACGGTTATGCGTTTTTATGGGCGCTTTGGGAACCGGGTATCAATCTTAAATTCCCGCATGTCAGATGGAGAGCGTTATGATCAGATGATGCGGGCAAAAGCAGGAGAGCTGGATGTGATGATTGGACCCCGGTCGGCACTTTTTACTCCCTTTTCTCAATTGGGGCTCATTGTTATCGATGAGGAACATGAGGGCACATACAAAAGTGAGCAGATTCCCCGCTATCATGCCAGAGAGACAGCCATTGCACGGGCGCAGATGGAAGGGGCCAGCGTGGTCTTAGGTTCTGCTACGCCGTCTCTGGAAGCCTATTATCGGGCCAAAGAAGGGCAGTATCAGATGCTGCGCCTGACCGAACGGGCAAAAGGACAAGAACTGCCGGTTGTACATACGGTAGATTTACGAGAAGAGTTAAAAGAAGGGAATCGGTCCATTCTCAGTAGACATCTGCGAGAATTGATGGAAGAGAGATTGGAAAAGAAACAGCAGATCATCCTCTTTTTGAATCGCCGGGGATTTGCCGGATTTGTATCTTGCAGAGCCTGTGGATATGTGGCCAAATGTCCGCATTGTGACGTATCCCTATCTTCCCATCGGGGAGGACGACTGGTATGTCATTATTGCGGCTACGAAGAGCCGGCATTTCACACCTGTCCGGAGTGCGGTTCTCCATATATCGGAAGTTTCAAAGCCGGAACCCAGCAGATTGAGGAACTGGTCAAGAAAGAATTCCCCCATGCCCGGGTACTTCGCATGGATATGGATACGACCAGACATAAAGATGACCACGAGAAGATTCTGGAAGCATTTTCCAGTGAGGAAGCCGATATTCTCATTGGAACCCAGATGATTGTAAAAGGACATGATTTTCCCAATGTGACCTTGGTAGGGATTTTGGCGGCAGATCTATCCCTGTATGCAGAAGATTATCGGGCAGGGGAGAGAACCTTCCAACTTCTGACTCAGGCGGCAGGCCGTGCAGGACGAGGCAGAGAGCCGGGAGAAGTGGTGATTCAGACCTACAGCCCGGAGCATTATAGCATCGAGACGGCGGCCAGACAGGATTATGAGGCATTCTATGAGGAAGAGATTGCTTATCGCAAATTAATGGGATATCCGCCGGCAGCCAACCTTTTGGCAATCCTACTGACGGGAGAAGAGGAAGCCTATCTGGAGATGGCTTGCAACTATATGAAGCAATATGCAGAGCGGGTGGGAAAAGGCCAGGTGACCATCATCGGACCGGCAACCCCGCATGTAGGAAAAGTCAAAGATATTTATCGCAGAGTCCTCTATCTCAAACATGAGGAATATGATATACTGATACACATGAAAAATAAGTTAGAACAATATATGGAAGTGAATTCCGGATTTGCAAAAATAAGGGTACAATTTGATTTCAACCCTATGAATCTATGCTAGGAGGAAAGAAAGATGGCAATTAGAACAATTCGAGAAATGGGCGACAGCGTTTTGGAGAAGCGCTGCAAAGAAGTAAAGGAGATGACACCGCGTACAGCGATGTTGATCGAGGATATGTTAGATACCATGTATGAAGCATTTGGCGTAGGCCTGGCAGCACCGCAGGTTGGTATTTTGAAACGGATCGCCGTGGTGGATATCGGTGAAGGACCGTATGTGCTGATCAATCCGGAGATTGTGGAAGTGTCAGGGTCACAGACAGGAGAGGAAGGATGCCTTAGCCTTCCGGGGAAAGCCGGACAGGTAACCAGACCGAATTATGTGAAAGTACGATGCCTCAATGAAGAGATGGAAGAAGTAATCTATGAAGGAGAAGAACTTCTTGCAAGAGCATTCTGTCATGAGATTGACCATTTGGATGGCCATATGTATGTGGAAAAGGTAGAAGGCGAACTTCATGATGTAGAATATGAAGATGGAGAAGGGGAAGAATAGAAGATGAAGATTATATTTATGGGAACACCGGATTTTTCCGTTGGCACTTTGGAGGCGCTCATCGAGGCCGGCCATGAGGTGGTGCTGGCAGTGACCCAGCCGGACAAGGCGAAGGGAAGAGGAAAAGAGGTGCAGTACACCCCGGTGAAAGAATGCGCCATCCGACATGGGATTCCGGTATTTCAGCCGGTACGGATTCGGGATGAGGCTTGTGTGGAAGAACTTCGAAAATATCCGGCAGATGTGATGGTTGTCGTGGCATTTGGCCAGATTTTACCAAAAGAGATTCTGGAGATGACACCTTATGGATGTATTAACGTCCATGCCTCCCTCCTACCGAAATACCGGGGAGCGGCGCCGATTCAGTGGTCCATTATACAGGGAGAAGCGGTGACTGGTGTCACCACCATGCAGATGAACGAAGGACTAGATACCGGGGATATGTTATTGAAGGTGGAAATTCCGATGGAAGCAGATGAGACCGGTGGAAGTCTCCATGACAAATTAGCAGAAGCAGGCGCGAAGCTCTGCGTAGAGACCCTAGAACAATTGCAGGCCGGAACCATTTCGCCGGAACCACAGGGTGAGACACCGACCGCTTATGCCAGACAGCTGGATAAGAAATTAGGGAATCTTCCGTGGGAGAAAACGGCAGTAGAGCTTGAGAGATTGATTCGAGGACTGGCTCCGTGGCCGGGAACCTATACCAACTGGAACGGAAAAGTAATGAAGATCTGGTCCGCAAGTGTGATAGATGAGCAGACTGCGGCACTACCGGGAACCATTGTGAAAGTAGAAAAAGAAGCTTTTTATGTACAGACGGGAGAGGGCCTTTTGAAAGTGATGGAAGTGCAGCTTCCGGGCAAAAAAAGAATGGACGCAGGAGCATTTCTGCGTGGATATGAGGTGAAAGAAGGACATGTATTGGTATTATGACCCAACTTATATTTTGGTATTGATCGGCGTTGTGCTATGCTTACTTGCATCGGCAAGAGTAAAAAGCACATTTCGGAAATATGCAACCTTCCGAAATAGCCGGAATATGACAGGAGCAGAGGCGGCAGAGCGGATTTTGCATGGTGCCGGAATCTATGATGTGCAGATCGCCCGGGTATCCGGGGATTTGACAGATCATTATGATCCGAAGGCAAAAGTGCTTCGTCTGTCGGATTCTACTTACGGCCAGACTTCCGTAGCAGCAGTAGGTGTTGCGGCCCACGAATGTGGCCACGCCATTCAGCATGCAAGAGGATATGCACCGCTTCAGTGGCGGTCGGCACTGGTGCCGGTGGCGAACTTTGGCTCAACCATCGCCTGGCCTTTGATCGTGCTTGGTTTGCTCTTTAACTCCAATTCCTCCAGTCTTTTGATTCATTTGGGAATCCTGGCATTTTCCGCAGCAGTACTATTCCAAATAGTGACCCTGCCGGTGGAATTTAATGCCTCTTCCCGGGCAATTCGTATCATTGCAGATACGGGACTGATGCAGGGAGACGAGATCAAAGCAGCGAAGAAAGTCCTTAGCGCAGCAGCTATGACCTACGTGGCAAGTGCGGCTTCGTCGATTTTACAGCTTCTTCGAATCCTGCTTCTGACAGGCGGAAGGAGAAATGATGACTAAACAGATTAGTGAACGAGAATTGGCTCTGGACATTCTTTTAGAAGTGACCAGAGATGGAAAATACAGCCATTTGGTTCTTCGGAGCGTTCTGGAGAAATATCAGTATTTGGATAAAAAAGAGCGGGCATTTCTGACCCGTTTGACAGAAGGAACTTTGGAGCGGATGTTGGAATTAGACTATATCCTGAACCAATTTTCCAAAGTGAAAGTAGAGAAGATGAAGCCGGTGATTCGGAACATTTTGCGAAGTGCTCTTTATCAGATTCTCTATATGGATCAGGTGCCGGATTCGGCGGCCTGTAACGAAGCGGTAAAACTGGCTGTAAAACGCGGCTTCCATACCTTAAAAGGCTTCGTTAACGGTGTCCTTCGGACGATTGCCAGAGAGAAGGCGAAGATTGTATACCCGCCGAAGAGTGAGAGGGAGCAATTTTTATCCGT
>CAYVDA010000058.1:0-9846 GCA_964450635.1 uncultured Faecalimonas sp.
ATCATAAAAATCTACTTTTTCATAGGAACTTTTTATCAACAAAAATCTCCGCCATTCACAATCGAACAACAGAAATTTTAATATACATAATTTTATTTTTTTACAATCCAACATCCAGATTTCTTTGAGCCAACTCGTTCAAGGCTGTTTCTTTTATATTTTACATAATAAAAGCTAACCCGAAATCTTAAAAATTTACGATTAGCTTTCATTTTTAAAATATAAATGGAAAGATATGTTTGTTTTTATACAAAAAAAGGACCAGACAGCGAAATATGTAAAACAAACACAAATAACTATCCCACGCTACTAATCCCGACTTTCCACCAGCACCACCGTGCCTTCCGAGAAACGGATGGAGACTTCCTCATCCTGATACTCGTTGCTAACGCACAGGCTGTCATACGGCGATAAGGTATGATCAGTCAATGGATATTTGGCTCCCTCTACAGAAAAACGTTCCACTGCACCGCCAAGGGAAAAGAAAGATAGATACGTTCCGAAGGCGTTTTCTTTTCGCAAAATGGTCTCCCTCTCCAGAAGCGAGATTCGGTTATGGGAATCTAAGACCCATCCCTTCACTTTCGCCTCCTGTAAGATCTTTAGGCACTGGATATTTCCTAATACATGATCCAACCTACTTCCGGTTCCCCCAAGGAGCACCACTTCCTTCGCCTGTAATTCCACCGCCAGACGAAGGGCAATCTCCGTATCCGTAGCATCCTTAACCGGATTGTAAGTTCGCACCTCAATCTCCGGATTGTCCCGGTAAAAGGGCAGTATCCCTTGATCTACACTGTCAAAATCCCCTACCACATGGGTCGGAAGAATAGCATTTGCATGAAAGAAGAAAAGACCACGGTCGACACCGATTAGAATCTCCGGCTGAACATGGTCTAATACACTTCTTGCAAATGATGTATCCAGACTTCCTCCGCTGATAATCACTGCTTTTTTATTCATATCGTTTCATACACTCCAACATTTCTCTTGTATTGGCTCCCACATCTCCACGGAAAATAGAGGAACCGGCCACGATGATATTTGCGCCTGCTTTCAGCACTTCCTCTACGTTGCCCATGCCGATACCGCCGTCTACCTGGATATCCACAGAAAGATTCTTCTGCTCTAACATCGCTTTGGTCTGTCGAATCTTCTCCAAACTGGTCTCGATAAAGGACTGTCCGCCAAATCCCGGATGCACAGACATAATGAGAATCATATCCACTTTATCTGCATATGGCTCTAAAGCTTCCACCGGAGTGTCCGGGCAAATAGAAATTCCTACTTTCATGCCATACTCCCGAATCTTTTCAATGGTTGCATCCACATCTTCACAGGCTTCCAAGTGAATGGTAATCAGGTCTGCTCCTGCTTTGTGAAATGCTTCCACATAACGAATCGGTTCCGTAATCATCAGATGGGCATCACATACCATCTTCGTTGCCGGACGAATGGATGCCAGAACCGGAATTCCGAAAGAAATATTCGGCACAAAAATACCATCCATCACATCAAAGTGAAGATATTCTGCTCCATTTTCTTCAATTGCCTGAATCTCTTTTCCTAACTTTTTAAAATCTGCCGCCAACATAGACGGTGCCAATATCATCTTCATCTAGTATCTCCTTTTTTCCTTCAATTCCTGATACATTTCCAAGTAATTTTCGTATCGGGTCGGATGAATCTTTCCTTCTTCCACCGCTGCTTTTACGCCGCAGTCCGGCTCATGGACATGGTCGCAACCTAGAAATCTGCAGCTCCCCTCATAAGGGTCAAATTCCGGGAAGAAATATTTCAATTCTTCTTTTTCAAAATCATTGACATAGAGGGAACTAAATCCCGGTGTGTCCATGATATAGGTATCCTCCTCAATCCAAATCAGTTCCGAATGACGGGTGGTATGTTTTCCTCGCTCGATCTTCTCGCTGATACTGCCGGTCTCCATCTTAGCTTCCGGCTGTAATAAATTGATCAGAGAAGATTTGCCTACCCCGGAAGGGCCGGCTATGGCTGTGGTCTTACCCCTTAACAATTCCCGTACCTTCTGGATATTCTCCTGCTTCTCAGCGCTGGTAAAAACCAGTGGATATCCGCAAGGTGCATACACTTCCTGCAATTTTAGAATCTCTTCTTCCGTCGCCAGATCCCGTTTGTTAAAACAGAGCACCACCGGCACTTCTTTTCGTTCCATCATGACCAGGAACCGATCCAGAAGGTTCAAATGCGGTTTGGGTTTCGTCACGGCAAATACCACCAATGCCTGGTCGATATTGGCCACTGCCGGGCGTATCAGCTCCGTTTTTCTCGGATAGAGTTTCTCGATATTTCCTTTTTTCTCTGCTTCGTCCAAGACGGTAATCTCTACCAGATCCCCTACCAGAGGTTTCTGCTTGTCTTTTCGAAAGCTCCCTTTTGCTTTACATTCATAAAGACCGGATCCTACTACATGTACGTAGTAGAACCCGGCAATTCCTTTTATTATCTTTCCCTGCATAGACTAGTTCGTTCCACCTGTTCCGCCATCGCCGGCAGCCGTTGGTCCCGGGCCGGTGCTGACATAAATCGTAATCACAGAACCTTCCTCTACCGTCTCACCGGAATCCGGTACTGCGAAGACAAGATTCTTGTTATATTCATAACTTTCCTGATAGATGGTATCTACTTCCAAGCCAAGGTTGCGCAAGGTTGCCACAACACTGCTCTCTGATTTGCCGGTTAGGTTCGACGGAACAGTCACCGTTGTCTTCGGCTCCGGACCTGCGCTGACTACGAAGTTAATAGTGATTCCCATCTCTACGGATGTTCCATAATCTTTGTCCTGGGAAATAACCTGGCCCTTCTTGGTATCGCTATATTCTTTCGTTGCTTTTCCCTTCAAACCAGCTTTTTCCAAAGCGCTCATGGCTTTTGACTCGGTCATGCCAAGAAGATTCGGCACTTCCGTCTTCTGCGGACCGTTACTTACCACAATCGTAATCTGGGTGTCTTTGGTTCCGCTTGTCGTGCTATCCGGTGTGGTAGAAATGACTTTGCCTTTTTCCACAGAGGAACTATATTCATAGGTTACTTCAATATTATCGCGGGAGAAACCTGCTTCTACAAAAGTAAACATCGCTTCTTTTTCACTTTCGCCGACCACATCCGGAATCGGAATCTCTGGTTCTTTTAAACCGGTACTGATTACAACCTGAACCTTGGCACCTTTTGGAAGTTTGGTTCCTTCCTGTGTATTCTGTTTTGCAACCAAGCCGGTGTCATACTGGTCAGACTCTTCTCTGGAAATAACTTCCATCTGCAAGCCTACCTTGTCACACATGTCTTTGGCATCTGCTTCTTTGTATCCAAGGAGCTTTGGAACTTCTACTTTTTCCTCATTCTCCACCTGGGTACCCTGCGGACTCTTACCAAAAAGTCCGGCTGTCTTACCAATTACCAGAACTAAGATGATCACCACTATGGCAATGGCTGCAATGGTGAGAATCTTCATCAATTTCGCCATGTTCGGATTCATCTCTTCCTTCTTCTTGGCGATTCGCGCAGCCCGCTCCTTCTCTTCATCCGGATCGTCCTCATCATATTTGGACATGGTCTGAATGCGCTCTAATTCCTGTGGGGTCATGGTGCGTGTATGACTCTCCACCCCATATGGTTCAATCACAACGAAATCCCCATTCGGATCAGTCAGACTACGACGCAGATCCAACATCAATTCACCCATGTTGTTATAACGTCTGTTGGAACTCTTCTGGGTACATTTCAAAATAATCTGCTCTAAACTATACGGAATATCCGTCACATATTCTGATGGCGGAATAATCTCTTCCTGTAAATGTTTTAATGCGATGGATACGGTGGAATCTCCGTCAAATGGCAATCTTCCGGTCACCATCTCATACATGGTAATACCTAGAGAATAGATATCACTCTTAACATCGCTGAATCCACCTCTTGCCTGCTCCGGCGAAGTATAATGCACGGAACCCATGGCATTGGTGCTGATGGTATTCGAAGAAGTTGCCTTGGCAATTCCAAAATCCGTCACCTTCACCTTTCCATCTCTGGAAATAATAATATTCTGCGGCTTGATATCCCGATGGACTATATTATGATTGTGAGCCGCCTCAATTCCGGCAGACACCTGCAAGGCAATGCTGATCACTTCTTTGATTGTCAGTCTGCCTTTCTTCTCAATATAATCCTTCAGTGTAATTCCTTCTACCAATTCCATTACGATATAGTAGAGACCACGGTCTTCCCCTACATCATATACATTGACCACGTTCGGATGAATCAGCCCTGCTGCTGACTGGGCTTCTGTCTGGAACTTCTTCACAAACAGCTCATCTTCGCGAAATTCTCTTTTTAATACTTTCACAGCAACGAAGCGGTTCAACTTATGGTCGCGGCTCTTATAGACATCTGCCATACCACCGGAACCGATTCTGCTTAAAATCTCGTATCTTCCACCTATGATAACGCCTTCTCTAATCATCTATTTGTCACCTCATCTGAAAATGGTTCTGCCAAAACGACACCAATGTTATCATTGCCACCATTTTTATTTGCTTCCTCTATTAATCTGCTTACCGCTTCTACCACATCGCGGGAGCTCTTCACAATCCGAAACAGCATCTCATCTTCCACCATATTGCTAAGGCCATCGGTACACATCAAGATCTGATCGCCCGGTTGCAAATGGTATTCGAAGAAATCAATCTCCACCTCTTCCCCTGCACCAATGGCGCGGGTAATGATATTCTTGTCCGGATGATGCTTGGCTTCTTCGGCATTGATTCCTCCAAGCCGTACCATCTCTTGCACCAGGGAATGATCTCTGGACAACTGCCGAATCTCATCATTGATCAGATAGAGCCGGCTATCCCCGATGTTGGCAAAATACAAGGTGTGTTCAATCACCGTCGCTGCCACCAAGGTGGTACCCATACCGGCAAGATGAACATCCTTTGCAGCTTCTTCCAGTAACCCGTGGTTGGCTGTCTCAATTGCTTTTCTCAAAATCGTTTCCGGATGGTGCTCCTGAATCAGTGGCAGTTCTGCCTTGATTCGCTCAACCACATACCGGGATGCAAAATCCCCGGCATTGTGGCCACCCATACCGTCTGCGACTAAAAATATATTCGGAAGTCCGCCAATCGGCACTTCAGAGGTAAAGACATAGTCTTGATTGACCTCTCTCTTCATTCCGATATCTGTTTTTGAAAACGTCTTCATATGATAACTCCTTTTAAACGCTTCTTCATAACGTCTTCTTAACTACTTCTCCGTCTTCAGAGTCTGTCTTATTTCTGAACGATATTGATAATTCGTCCCGGAACATAGATCTCTTTTACAATGGTGCCGGTCAGCTTATCTGCTACCTGCTCTTTTCCTGCTGCAATCGCGGTCTCTTTGTCCACATCAGCCGGAAGTGATACGGTTCCTCTCATCTTTCCATTGATCTGAACAGCAATCTCAATGGTATCTTCTTTGATTGCATCCTCGTCATAAGTCGGCCAGCTCTCGTATGCCAAAGTCTTATCATGTCCGAAACTGTTCCACAATTCTTCTCCCACGTGTGGGCAGACACAAGAGAACATCTTCACAAATCCTTCTGCGTAAGCCTTTGGACATTTGCCTGCTTTGTATACACCATTGATGAAAATCATCATCTGGCTGATGGCCGTATTAAATCCTAATTGTTCAAAATCTTCTGTTACTTTCTTCACCGTCTGATGATAGATCTTCTTCAAAGTATCATCTTCTGTATCAGTTAGATTCTCCGGTTCAATGAAGAAATTCCATACACGGTTAATGAAACGTCTCGCTCCATCTACACCCTGTGGATTCCATGGTTTGGATACTTCCAAAGGTCCCATGAACATCTCATAGAGACGAAGGGTATCTGCACCGTACTCTCTTACAATATCACTTGGATCCACAACGAATTCCGGATACCGTTTTCCCATCTTAATTCCATTCGCACCTAAGATCATACCTTGGTGTACCAATTTCTGGAATGGCTCTTTGACTGGCGATAAGCCTTTGTCATAGAGGAAACGATTCCAGATTCTGGAATACATCAAATGTCCCACTGCATGTTCCGGACCACCTACATAAAGGTCTACCGGCAACCAGTGTTTCAATAATTCCTGGTTGGCAAATTCTTTGTCATTGTGTGGATCGATATAACGCATGTAGTACCAGCTAGATCCGGCACTTCCCGGCATGGTAGAAGTCTCGCGCACGCCCTTGATACCGTCTTTTTCATACTGTTTCCACTCTGTTGCATTCTCCAATGGTGCTTTGCCATTCTTCCCTTTGTAATCTTCCAATTCCGGCAGAATCAATGGTAATTCTTCATCTGCCAACACATGAATCTCACCGTCTTCGGTATAGACAACCGGAACCGGCTCTCCCCAGTAACGCTGACGGGCGAAGATCCATTCACGGAAATGATAATTGACAGTCTTTCTTGCCACACCTTTCTTCACTAATTTCTCAGTGATCGCTTCTTTGGCATCTTCTACTACCATTCCGGTAAATTCTTCAGAATTCATCAATTTGCAACCTTTTCCAAGGTAACCACTCTTTTCAAATGCCTGCTCACTAACATCTGCTCCGTCGATAACCTGTACCATTGGAATCTCATGTGCAATGGCATATTCAAAGTCTCTCTGATCATGGGACGGAACAGCCATAACCGCACCGGTTCCATAACTTGCCAATACGAAATCACCGATAAAGAGCGGTACTTCTTTTCCATTTACCGGGTTGATTGCATACAGACCTTCCAATTTGCATCCGGACTTCGTCTTATTCAGCTCGGTACGATCCATGTCATTCTTCTTCACAGTCTCATCAATATAAGCCTGCACTTCTTCCGGATTCTGTACTCTCGGCATCAAATTCTTAACAATCTCTCCATCCGGAGCAAGTACCATAAAGGTAATACCATAAATGGTCTCAATACAAGTTGTATAGATAGAGAACTGTCCACCACCTACGATCTCAAAATCTACTTCTACACCTTCGGATTTTCCAATCCAGTGTCTCTGCATATTCTTGGTGGATTCCGGCCAGTCAATCTCTTCTAAACCTTCCAATAATTTCTCTGCAAACGCCGGCTGGTTGATTACCCACTGTTTCATATTCTTACGAACAACCGGATATCCTCCACGTTCACTCTTCCCGTCAATTACCTCATCATTGGAAAGAACGGTTCCCAATTCTTCACACCAGTTTACCGGCATATCTACGTATTTTGCATAGCCATCCAGGTATAACTGTTTGAAAATCCACTGGGTCCATTTGTAGAATTCCGGATCACTGGTTGCCACCATCTTGGACCAGTCATAATCGAATCCCAATTCTTTCAACTGTTTTGAGAAGGTCTCAATATTCTGCTGAGTAAATCCATTCGGATGATTACCGGTGCTGACTGCATACTGTTCAGCCGGCAAACCGAAGGAATCATATCCCATTGGATGCAATACATTGTATCCCTGCATACGCTTCATACGAGACATAATATCCGTTGCGGTATATCCTTCCGGATGTCCTGCATGAAGTCCCACTCCTGACGGATACGGGAACATATCCAATGCATAATATTTTGGTTTGGAAAAATCCCAGACATCGGTCTTAAATGTCTCGTTCTCTTCCCAATATTTTTGCCACTTTTGTTCCACCTTACGGTGATTATATGGTACTGCCATGATAAAAACCTCTTTTTCTATAAATTCGTAAATGCCTTATCGGAGGGCATACAAATCCCCTCCCACACATTTCCATATGTCCTTTTATTTTAGTAGTGTTCCCACACAATGTCAAGTTCTAGCCCTTCAAATTTTCTTCTTTGGCATACCGCCGTCTTAGCTGTCCGCAGGCACCGTCAATATCCGATCCCATTTCCCGGCGTATGGTAACATTGATTCCTTGTTTTTCTAATCGATTCTTGAAAGTTTCTGCCGCTTTCCTACTCGGTCGCTCAAAATCCCGCTCTTTGATAGGATTCACCGGAATCAGATTCAGATGACAATTTCTTGGCTTCAGAATGGAAATCAATTCCCTTGCGTCTTCCTCCCGGTCATTGACCCCATGAACCAGACTGTATTCAAAGGTAATGCGTCTGCCGGTCTCCTGAAAATAATAATCGCAGGCTTGTAACACTTCTTCCAAATCATATTTATTCGCCACCGGCATAAGTTCTCTTCGTTTCTCCTGGGTGGAACCATGAAGAGACAGCGCTAAGGTAATCTGCAGATGTTCCGTTGCCAGACGTTTCATATTTGGCACGATTCCGCAAGTGGAAACGGTAATATTTCGCTGGCTGATATGCAATCCATTTTCATCAGACAACATCTGTACAAACCGCAGGAAATTGTCATAATTATCCATTGGTTCCCCGGTTCCCATCACCACCACGTTGGAAACCCGCTCCCCTATGATTTTCTGAATCTGGTAGATCTGTCCAAGCATCTCGGAAGGCAAGAGATTCCGCTCCCAACCATCCAAAGTTGAAGCACAGAACCGACATCCCATCCGGCATCCCACCTGGGAAGAGATGCATACGGAATTTCCATGTTTGTAACGCATCAATACGCTTTCTACGAAATGTCCATCACTGAGGCGAAACAGGAATTTGTTGGTTCCATCCAGCTTCGACTCCTGCCGCTCTACCATGGTAACGGTAGTGAGACGATAGTGTTCTTTTAAGGTCTCTTTCAGATTTTTGGAGAGATTGGACATCTCATCAAAGGAATCCACCAATTTCACATGGAGCCATTCGTAGATCTGTTTAGCCCGGAACTTCTTCTCTCCTAATTTTTCTAATTCTTCCTGCAACTCTTGTAAGTTGCAGGACATCATATCTTTCTTTTCCATTCTATGCCTTTCTGAATTTTGCAAGGAAAAAGCCGTCACTTTTGTGAACCCCCGGCAATAATTGCAAGGTTCCTTCTTCCTCTACATCTTCTCGCAACCCTTCGCATACGATATCCTCGATGGAAACCAGTCGAAAATCCGGATGTTTTTCTAAAAACCAATGGACATTCCCTTGATTTTCTTCTTCATTGATCGTACAAGTGCTGTATACCAAGGTTCCACCCGGTTTTACATAAGCCTGCACAACAGACAGAATCTGCCGCTGCAAGGTTGCCAGTTCTTCCAATTGTTGCTCCGTTACTTTGTATTTTAGATCCGTCTTTTTCCCCAGAATGCCAAGACCGGAACATGGCAAATCTGCCAATACCACATCGGCCTGCTCAATCATAGATTCATCCAAAATCGTGGCATCCTGCTGTTTTGCCTCGATGTTCGCCAAACCGCAGCGATCGATATTTTCCTCAATCAATCCGACTTTGTATGCGGTCAGATCTCTGGCCTGCACTTTCCCGGTGCCTTTCATAAGTTCTGCCATATGTAGGGCTTTTCCACCCGGTGCTCCGCAGACATCCAGGACCAGATCGCCTTCTTTTGGATCTGCAACGGCTGCCACTAACATAGAACTAATATCCTGCACGTAGAAACCACCTTGTCGGAACGCCTCCAGATCCGCCAAATAGTCAAATCCGCTGATCTCATATGCATAAGGCAGATAGGGATGGGGTGTCACCTGCACCTGTTCCTTTTGAAGACTCTCCAGAAATGCTTCCTTACTCATAACCATAGGATTGTGTCGAACGACCAACGGTTTATCCTGCAAAAAAGCTTCTAACATCTGCTCTGTCACCTCTGCTCCGTAGGATTTCATCCACTTTTTCACAATCCACAGGGGCATGGAATAGGTGACGGATAAAAATTGCTCCCTCTCACTCTTCGGCGGGTATACAATCTTCGCCTTCT
>CAYVDA010000059.1:0-9667 GCA_964450635.1 uncultured Faecalimonas sp.
AGAAATGCAGCTCGATTCCGCTCTGCTTCATCTCGCTGTACGGCTTTCGCCGTATCGTACACTCGTAAAAAGGCTACTCATATAAGTAAACTTGTATCGTAGCCTTTTACTCCTGTTCGACATTTCTCAATGCTCCAGCATATTTTCAATAAATATCCCATACCCGCTGGTGGGATCATTGACTAGCACATGGGTCACAGCACCGATCAGTTTTCCGTTTTGAAGGATGGGACTGCCACTCATTCCTTGAACAATCCCGCCGCTTTTTTCCAAAAGTTTGGGATCTGTCACTTTGATTACAATTCCTTTATTCACATTTCGGTTATATAATTCTACTCGAAGAATCTCTACTTCATATTCTTGCCGTTCTCCATCAATGGTGCACAAGATACTGGCTTTTCCTACTTCAATCTCTTCTTTCGCTCCTATCTGCACCGGATCTGCTCGATCAAACAGTGAATCAAATTGCTGAATGGTCCCATAGATTCCAGTTTCTGTATTATCCGATATTTCGCCTAAAATATGATTGTAATTGTATACAATAATCCCTTCTAGCCCTCCCGGCTCGCCGGCTTTTCCTTTTTTCACACCTCGAATGGTGGTCTGATAGACTTGGCCGGATTTGATTTTCAATAATTCATCTGTATCTGCATCATGCATACCATGTCCCAAAGCACCGAACTCACTATTGGCTGTCAAATAGGTGAGGGTTCCAAGTCCTTGTGCATTATCCCGCACCCAGATTCCCAGTTTGTATTCGGAAGGTGCTATTTGTACCGGTTTTATTTTCACATCCACCTCTTCTTGTTTTCGACGAAGAGTCAAGACTACTTCCTTCCCATCCAGCTCACTAACAGCCTTCACCAACTCCTGTTTGCTCTCAATCTTTTTCTGATTGAAGGCCACAATGTAATCCCCTTCAAAAACAGTATATTCTGCCGGTTTGCATAAACTGCCGTCAAGACATTTCATTTCTTCCGTTCCAATCACATAGACACCGTCCGTTTCCAGATAAATCCCAATTGGCATTCCGCCGGGAAATACCATTTCCTGCGCTAATTTGCCATTTACAACTTCCTGTCTTTCCTGCTCTTTTTGCACATTATAAACGGTTCCGCTACCACAAATAAGCAAGGTGCAGATTCCCACTTTTAACAACCATTTCCGATACTGATTTCGCATATTATTCACTCCACATAAAAAAACTAGAACCGAATTTCTCAAGTTCTAGTTTTAGTATTGGGATATTTTCTTTGTTTACACTGGCATTATTTTGCCTGTTTTGCCAATTCTTTCATTTCTGCAGCACTTCTTCGTACCGTATCCGTAATCTCGGCTCCACCCAGAATTCGTGCCAATTCTTCGATCTCCTGCTCCGGATCCAATTGCTTAATGGTAGTCTTCGTTGTGCCATCTTCTGTCTTCTTTTCAATGGCATAATGGACATCTGCCATGGCTGCAATCTGAGCCAAATGGGTGATGCAGATCACCTGTCTGCTTTTCCCGATCAAAGCCATCTTCTCTGATACTTTCTGAGCTGTTCTGCCACTGATTCCCACATCAATTTCATCGAAAATCAAGGTCTCGATCTCATCTTTTTCTGCCATGACCGTCTTAATTGCCAGCATAATACGTGAGAGTTCACCGCCGGATGCCACTTCTCCAAGAGGTCGTAATTCTTCTCCCGGATTCGTGGAGAGCATAAATTCTACTTCATCCAACCCCAATGCCGTATAGGAATCCAGACTTCGAAATGCCACTTCAAACTGCACATCCAGAAAATGAAGATCTTTCAGCTGCTCTACAATCGCCTGCTGCAGTTTCGTTCCAATGTTTTTTCGTCTGCCAGTCAATTCCTTGCAGGAAGACTCCAACCTTACGTTTGCCTGCTGCACTTTCTTCTGTAGTTCTTCAAGATAGGCGTCATAATGCATCAATTTTTCTAATTCCGCCTGCTGTTTTTCCTGATATTGCAAGATCTCTTCTACGGAATTTCCATATTTTGCTTTCAGATGATTAATCTCATTGAGCCGATTCTCCGTCTCGTAGAATTCTTGCTCTGAAAAATCAAATTCCTCAGCATAGGATGCCAATTCCCGATTCAAATCATTTAACAGACTATCCACTTCCGATAATTGCTGATACAATTCCTCGGCCTTTTTATCGTATCCGGAGGCTTCAGACAAAAGCCGAATGCCCCGGCTTATCTGCGCACTAGCACCATCACTGCCGGTGTATCCATACGCCTCTGTCAGATTATCAGCAATCTTCTTACCATTTATCATGCGCCGGAACAATTCTTCTAATTCCTCATCTTCTCCGGCTTGCAAATGTGCCTGTTCAATCTCCTGAATTTCAAATTCCAGGAAGGAAATCTCTTTGGCCCGCTGTCTGTCATCTTTGGTCGCTTCCTCATATTCTTCTTTTAATTGACGATAGGATGTATATTGCTCCCGCACTTGATTGCGCAGATCCTCATCCTCTGAGGTGCCAAATTGATCCAGCAAGGTCAGATGATTCTTCTTATATAAGAGTGATTGGTGTTCATGTTGACCGTGAATATCCAAAAGTAACTCCGCTACTTTTTTCATCTGCGCCAGGGTAACTGTCTCCCCATTGATCTTACAGATGCTTCTTTTCTCCATTAATTTCCGCGAGAGTACTACCATCCCTTCTTCCGGAACTACATCCAACGCTTTCAGATGACGAAGCTGATGTTCTTTTTCAACCAAAAAGGTTAATTCTACATAAGCTGACTCCGCGCCCTTTCGGATCTGTCCAGGGGAATATTTTCCACCTAAAACCAGATTCACCGAGCCAAGCAAAATGGATTTTCCGGCTCCGGTCTCACCTGTCAGCACATGAAAGCCTTCTGAAAACGGAACACGAATCTCCTCAATCAAGGCTAAATTTTTTACATATAATTCGTATAACATATCTTTCTTATTTTCTCCATGACTAACTTCGTATCTTCTACTGTACGGATTGCACACATGATCGTATCATCTCCTGCAATACAGCCTACTACTTCATGCCATTGCATCTCATCAATAGCGGCTGCAACTGCCATAGCCATACCGGATACGGTCTTAATTACCAGAATATTCTGGGCCATGTCCATAGAAATAAAACCATCTTTCAGAATCCGGAAATATTTTTCACGAAGGGCAGTCTCCACCGTCTTTAAGACAGCATATTTCTGCTTGCCATCTTCCGTCGGCACTTTGGTCAGTTTCAGATCCCGAATATCTCTGGATACTGTCGCCTGGGTTACCCGAAAACCTTCCGCATTCAGATGTTCTGCTAACTCTTCCTGTGTCTCAATATGATATTTTCCAATCAGTTCTACGATCTTCGCATGTCTGTTTACTTTCATATCTTAATTTCCTTTCATCTTCCTTCGGAGTGTCTCTAGAAAATTGATGCAACTTAATTTCAACAATTTGGTCGTCTCTTCCGCTTTATGTATCCGGATCCGGTCTCCCGTCCGTACTGCAATATTGCGGTCTCCATCGAAGGAAACAGCCGCTTCTTCTACCTGAGACTCCCGGCCTTCTCCAATCTCTAATACAATTTCATCTTCTGCAGAAAGAACAATACTTCGATTATTCAATGCATGGGAACAAATCGGCGTAATAACGATCATGGAAGCCGTAGGCTCTACAATCGGTCCCCCTGCAGACATGGAATATCCGGTGGAACCTGTCGGTGTAGATACTATCACACCATCGGCATGATAGGTATTAATCAGCTCCCCATTAACATAGACATGCAGACGAATGACACGCAATGCCCCCTGTCTGGTAATAACAATATCATTCAATGCCACATCTTCGATGCCATCATTTAAAGATCCCCGAAGCATCATCCGTGATTCCACCATGGTCTCTTTCGTCAAAAGTTGATCGATGGCTTCCTCCACATTCTGTAATTCTACCTCGGCCAAATATCCTAAGGTCCCCATATTGATCCCCAGAAACGGAATCTCTTCCCGGTGGTATTCTCTGGCCGCCCGTATTAAGGTTCCATCTCCACCGAGAACCAAGATGCAATCTGCTTCTTTGACTTCTTTCGTGCAGATGCCTCCCTTTTTCTGAATCATGTTCTCGATTTGTCGGGTAGTCTCCTGCCCCGGATCTTTTGTCTCATTTGTAATGATAAAAAATTGTTTCATTCTCTTACCTCTTATTTTGCCAAGTCTGCAAATGCGGCATCTGCCACTTGTTTCCAATCCATCAATTCATCCATACCACGTGGATGCTCACTCTTTTGCAAATGAACCAGATATTCAATATTGCCCTCCGGCCCTTTGATTGGTGAATAATCCAGATTCAGTACATCAAATCCAATGGATAATGCATAAGAAAGTACCATCTCTAAGACTTCATAGTGGGTCTTAATCTCCCGAACCACACCTTTTTTTCCAACCTTTTCTCTGCCGGCTTCAAATTGTGGTTTGATAAGCGCTACAACCTGTCCGTCATCTTTCAAATAGTTTCGAATCGGCAGAAGCACTTTTGTCAGAGAGATGAAGGAGACATCAATAGAGGAAAAATCAATCCACTCTCCCAAATCTTCCTGGGTCACATAGCGGATATTGGTCTTTTCCATACAGACCACCCGTTCATCCTGGCGAAGCTTCCAAGCCAGTTGTCCTTTCCCCACGTCAATGGCAAAGACTTTCCGGGCTCCATTTTGTAACATACAATCTGTAAATCCACCGGTGGAAGATCCAACATCCGTACAGACTTTATCTGTCATGGTCACATCAAAATTTGCCATGGCTTTCTCTAATTTCAAGCCTCCACGACTGACATAAGGAAGGGTATGCCCCTTGATCTCTATCTGTACTTCCTCTGAAAATGTGGTACCTGCCTTATCCTCTCTCTGTCCTTCTACGAATACATTACCGGACATAATAATGGCTTTCGCCTTCTCACGGGATTCTGCCAGATTCCGTTTTACTAATAATACATCTAACCGTTCTTTCATTCTATGCTCCTGTTAAATGCAACGCTCCATCTTTCGAACAATGCTCGCTGCATCCAATCCTACTTCTTTTTGTAATTCTTTGATACTACCATGTTCCACAAATATATCGTCAATTCCGCAAGGAATCACTTGTACTTTGCTGTAAGCATCTTTAACATATGCCATAACGCTCTCGCCAAATCCACCTCGGAGAATCCCGTCTTCTATGGTTACCAGACAAGTATGATTTAGTGCCAGTTGATCTAATAATTCCGTATCCAATGGTTTTACAAATCTTGCATTGACCAAGGTCGGTTCATAGCCTTTCTCTATCCAATACTGGTAAACTTGTTCACCGATTTCCACCATATTTCCAACTGCCAATATCGCAATCTTGCTGCCTTCTTTTAGTACTTCGCTTTTGCCATATACAATCGGCGCTTTCTGCTCTGCAAAGGACAAAGAAGCATCTCCTCGCGGATAGCGAATGGCTACCGGCCCATTCTGGGTTAAGGCAAATTCTAACATCTCTCCCAGTTCCCAGCCGTTCTTCGGAGCCAAAATGGTCATATTCGGCAAGGCATTACAAAATGCCAAATCAAAGATTCCCTGGTGGGTCTCTCCATCATTTCCTACCAATCCTGCCCGGTCAACTGCGAAAATAACAGGCAGGTTCTGTAAGCATACGTCATGGACCAACTGGTCATACCCTCTCTGCAAGAAAGAGGAATAAACAGCAAATACCGGATGTAATCCAGAGACCGCCAATCCTGCTGCAAAGGTCACAGCATGTTGCTCTGCAATTCCCACATCAAAGAAACGCTTTGGAAAACGTTCGTGAAACTGTCTCAATCCCGTTCCATCCTGCATAGCTGCTGTAATGGCTACCAGAGATTTCTCACGCTCCCCAAGTTCTACCATCTTGTCGGAAAATACGTTCGTATAGGATGGCACCTGACTTTTCTTCTTCACTTCTCCGGTCTCTTTTTCAAAAGCACCGATTCCGTGAAATTTGGACGGATTCTGTTCTGCCGGCACATAGCCTTTGCCTTTCTTCGTCATAACATGAATCAAGACCGCATGATCAATCTTCTGAGCTTCCTTCAAGGTCCGATAAAGTTCCTTGAGATTATGTCCATCCACCGGTCCTAAATAAGTAATTCCCATATCTTCAAACCACATTCCCGGCACCAGAAGCTGCTTGATACTATTCTTGGTCTTACGGATACTCCGCACCATCTTCGGTCCTACTCCCGGTATCTGATTCAAGGTCTTTTCTACATTGCGCTTCATCTGATTGTAAGTCTGGCCGGTTCGGATACTGTCCAGATAGTGTGACATCCCACCTACATTTTCCGAAATGGACATCTTATTATCATTTAAGATAATGGTATAATTGCTCTTTAGATGAGCCACATTATTCAAGGCCTCATAAGCCATGCCTCCTGTAAGGGAACCATCCCCAATCACTGCCGTTACACGGTAATCTTCCCCGGTAATCTCTCTTGCTTCCACCATACCAAGTCCTGCAGAAACAGAAGTAGAACTGTGTCCGGTATCAAAGGCGTCGCACGGACTTTCTTTCCTTTTTGGAAAACCGCTCATGCCACCAAATTCTCGCATATGTTCGAACCCTTCCCGGCGTCCGGTAAGCAACTTATGAGTATAGGACTGATGTCCCACATCCCAGATAATCTTATCTTTCGGCAAATTCATTGCCAGATGTAGTGCCATCGTCAGCTCCACAGCTCCTAAGTTGGATGCCAGATGGCCACCTGTTTTACTGACTTTATCTACCAGGAATTTCCGAATCTCCACAGCAAGAATATCCAGCTCGTCCCAATTTAATTTTTTAATATCATTCTCTTTTTGTATTCGCTCCAAAACCATAAGAGCACTCCTTTATTTCTCCCGATAAATAAGCATTCGAAGCAGCTCCGTCAGATAAGGATTCTTCTCCTGTCTATCCTCTAAGATTGTAATCGCTTCCTCCGAGAGTTTTTCTACCCAATGTTTCGCCTCATTTAAACCAAGAAGGGAAACATATGTAATCTTATCATTCTTCGCATCGCTGCCAATCGGCTTTCCAAGAACTTCTTCTGTACTGGTCACATCCAGGATATCATCCTGAATCTGAAATGCCATTCCCACATTCGATGCAACCTTTTCCATATCCGAAACAGCCCTTTCATCAGCACCTGCCAAAGTAGCACCGATCATCATGGCAGCCTCTATTAGCGCACTGGTCTTTAGCACATTGATCCGATCTAATAATTCCCGTGTGATCGGCTTGCCATCGTTCTGGATATCGATGACCTGTCCCCCAATCATCCCATGGATACCTGCTTTCTTTGCCAAAATCTGCATCGCCGCTCCAAGCTTTTCACTCTCATTTGGAAATGCAAGGAAGCTGCTTGCCGCTGTCTCAAATGCGAAATTCAGCAAGGCATCTCCTGCTAAAATGCCTAAAGCCTCTCCATATACCACATGGGTCGTCTTTCTTCCGCGCCGATAAGTATCATTATCCATAGCCGGCAGATCATCATGGACCAAAGAATAGGTATGAATCATCTCCAATGCCGCCATAAATGGTTCTACAATCTCTCCTTCTCCACCAAAGAGACGGTACGTCTCCTGCATCAGCATAGGCCGAAGTCTCTTGCCACCTGCCATCAGACTATATTCCATGGCTTCCATAATTACAGCCTGCTGCCCTTCTATTTTCGGAAGATAGGTTCGTAGAATCCCTTCAATCTCTTCTACTTTCTGTCTCTGAATCTCTTTAAAAGTCATGTTCTTCACCATCTTCGTCTAAGATACGAATCTTCTTTTCTACTTTGTCAATCTTATCATTACATACTTTCAATAACTGCATGCCTTTGTGATACAGCGAAAAGGATTCTTCCAAAGAAACATCCTCCCCATCTAAGGCTTCTAAGATGCCATCTAATTCCTCAAATGCCATCTCCAATGTCTGCTCCTGCATCAATCTTCCTCCTTGGTGGCACATTCTGTAATGGCCTGTACCACTCCATCTTTCATATGAACAGACAGCCGATCCCCTTTTTGCACTTGCAAAACAGACCGCACATTCTGTCCTTTTTGATCCGTCACATAAGAAAATCCACGGTCCAACCGTTCCACCGGCGATACTCCCTTCATCCGTTCTACCCGAAGGGCATATTCTTGTCTGGCTTTCAAAAGAGCCAACTCCATCTTTCGCCGCAACGCCTCTTCCCCATCCGCAGCCCGCTGTTGCTGCGCCTGTAGTTTTCTACGCGGATGCTTGTGTTCTAACCGTAATCGGTAGCGTTCGCTCTGTTCTCGCACCCGTAAAAGTTCATTGGTCATATAACGGTTCAGGCGTCTCTTTTGTTCCTCCATGGCTTCCTGCACCATGCGGTATTCATAGACTGCTAATTCTGCAGCTGCCGACGGCGTCGGTGCCCTCTGATCTGCCACATAATCTGCAATGGTAGTATCCGTCTCATGTCCTACCGCCGAAATCACCGGCGTATTACAATTGAAAATCGCTCTTGCTACAATCTCTTCATTAAAGGCCCACAGGTCTTCCATGGAACCTCCGCCACGACCGACAATCAGAACGTCAACATCTTCCCGATCTAGCATCTGAATTCCTTTGACAATGCTCTCTGCCGCGCCGGCACCCTGTACCTGCGCCGGATATAATACCAGTTGTACATACGGATTCCTTCTTGTCGCTATCTGAATAATATCCCGTATGGCAGCTCCGGTCGAAGCTGTTACAATTCCGACTTTCTTCGCAAATCGTGGGAGTGGTTGCTTATATTCCGGGGCAAACATGCCCATCTCTTCCAGTTCTTTTTTCAAAGCCTCAAACCGCTCATACAAAAGGCCTGCGCCATCTAAGTGAATCTCTCGGGCATAGAGCTGATATTTTCCATCCCGCTCATAGGTGGTTACATTTCCCAGAACAATGACTTGCTGCCCATCCTGCATCCGAAAGCCAAGGCCATTCCGATTCCCCGCAAACAGAATACAGGCAATGGTGCCGGAATCGTCCTTTAGTGAAAAATAAATGTGCCCAGACGAGTGATATTTGCAATTGGAGACTTCTCCCTTTACATAGATTCGATTCAGCATGAAATCCTGCTCAAACATATGCTTGATATAGGAATTCACCTGCTTTACTGAATAGACGTTCTGTCTCACAGCCATCTTAACTTGCTACCTTTGCAAGGATTCCGTTAATAAATGCCGGTCCTTCCTCACTGCTATATTTTTTTGCTAATTCCACTGCCTCGTTAATGGCAACTGCAGTTGGAATCTCATCATCCCATTTGATCTCATAGGAAGCCAGACGCAAGATGGATAAATCTACTTTGTTCATACGTTTGGTCGGCCACTTTTCTGAATATTTATTCAAAATAGCATCCAATTCTTCCACCTTATCAAGCACTGCCTGGTACTTGGTAAGAACGTAATTGCGATCTTTCTCAGACGCCTCTCCATTCAGTTCAAAATACAGTTCTTCCTGCTCTTTCATCTCCTGTTCTCCGTTGAATTCACGACAAAAAAGCATTCTAAAAATATGTTCTCTTAATTGTGCTCTACTCATGGTTCTACCTCGCTCTTTGCATTCTACGTTTTATTATACTATGATTTGAGATTTTATACAAATATATTTTCGTAATCTCAGGCATATATTTTCGTA
>CAYVDA010000060.1:0-9377 GCA_964450635.1 uncultured Faecalimonas sp.
AACACTAGCCTTCCAAGCTAGATACGTGGGTTCGATTCCCATCACCCGCTTTTTTTGTTGCAAAAACGCGAAAAACTCCTTGCTTTTGAAAACAAAATGGCAGTGATTTCTCTTTGCCTGATGAAACGTGTACGTCGGATTCGATTAGCAAATCTATAATAGGAAAGCCCAGCGAACGTTGTATCGTAGTAGTACGATATCATTCGCTGGGCTTTTGTATCTTCTTATTAATGTTGCGCAATGGCAAGGGCAAGGGCAAGAGCGCCCGGTCCCAAATGGGTTGCGATGCTGCAAGGAAGCGGATAGTATTCCACTTCGTATTCCGGGAAGAGTTCTTGAATGATCTCTTTCCAGCGAGTAATGGCATCATCCGTCTGCAAGGTTCCGGCTACATAGAGTTGGATGTGCTCCTTTTGAACATCCGCAAATCGAGTTGCGATGTCTGCCTGCATAGATTCGATAATCTTCTTCTCGCAGTTCTTCATGCCGCGGACTTTGGCAATGGCGTCAATCTTCTCGCCTTGAATGGAAAGCACCGGCTTGATGTTCAGAACTGTACCAAGCATGGCAGCAGAAGGACTTAGACGTCCGCCTTTTTGCAAATATTTCAAAGATTCTACAGTCAGATAAATGCTGGCATCTAACGCGGTCTCTTCTAAGTAAGTCTTAATCTCCAAACCACTCATTCCGGCCTGCGCCATCCGCACGGCTTCAAATACAGAAGAACGTTGAGTAACGGAGATACGGTGGTTATCTACTACATGCACTTTGCCGTCATAGTCATCTGCGAGCATCAAAGCGGTCTGGCAACTTCCACTCAGTCCGCTAGTCATCGGAATATGGATGATCTCGTCATATCCTTCCGCAAAACATTGATCCCACAGTTGGAGAATCGATGCCGGGCTAGGCTGGGAGGTGGAAATGTTCGCTTCCTGCTCCATATATTCATATAAATGTGTTGCATCAATGCGAATCCCCTCTAAGAATTCCTCGTCGTTGATAATAACCGGCATAGGCAAAAGAAAAATCCCTGACGCCTTGGCTTCTTCCGGTGTGATACTACTATTGGTATCGGTAACAATTGCTGTTCTCATAAGTTTTTATATTCAACCTCCTGTTGACAGAAATAATGAATGTTTCTTATAATTAAAGTACAGCTAACATTGTATCAGAAATCGGGGTATTTTTCAAGAACAGGATAGGAGCAAGAAAAACATGGCAAAGATCAGACCATTTTCCGCAATCCGGCCCGTGCCGGAGTTGGCATCTCGCGTTGTAGCGCTGCCATATGACGTCTATAATCGAAAAGAGGCAAGGGAGGAAGCAATGCGTGAACCCCTTTCTTTTCTATGCATTGACAGACCGGAGACCCAGTTTGAGGAGGGGATGGATCTATACAGTCCACAAGTCTACCAAAAAGCTCATGATATGTTATGGGAGCAGGTAGAGAGAGGGATATATCTTCGAGAAGAGAAGCCATGCTACTATCTCTACGAATTGACTATGAATGGCAGGGTGCAGGATGGAATCGTAGCCTGCGCTTCCATTGATGATTATACAGATGGCGTGATTAAGAAACATGAGAACACACGGGAGGAAAAGGAACAGGATCGAATCCGTCATGTAGATACCTGTAATGCCCAGACCGGACCGATATTCCTAGCCTACCGCTTCAGAGAAAGACTGGGTGAAGTCATAGCCACATGCAAAGAGAGAGAAGCTCTCTACGATTTTGTGTCCATGGATGGAATCCGTCATCGTGCATTTGTCTTTAACCAGGAAGAGATGGAAGTGATTTCCCAAGAATTTGCTTCCATGGAAGAGATCTATATTGCAGATGGTCATCACCGGGCAGCTTCCGCCGTGAAAGTGGGATGGAAGCGTCGCTTGGAGCACCCGGATTACACAGGCGAGGAAGAATTTAACTATTTCCTCTCCGTATTCTTTGCAGATGAACAATTACAGATTATGGATTACAATCGGGTGGTAAAAGATCTGCATGGGCATACAGCGGAGTCTTTTCTGGAGGCGGTTTCCAACTGCTTTGTCGTGACAGCTTCCCAGAAGGAGGCCATCGCTCCAAGCAAAAAAGGAGAATTTACCATGTTCTTAGAGGGGAACTGGTATGTGTGTCAGATGAACGAAGAGGACGCATCCGATCCGGTGGAAGGACTGGATGTGTCGATTTTACAAAAGAAGCTTCTAGAACCGATTCTTGGAATCGGGGATCCACGTGTGGATACCCGTATCGATTTCGTGGGAGGCATTCGTGGCCTTGGGGAGCTAGAGAAACGGGTGCAGACGGATTGTAAGGTGGCATTTGCCATGTATCCGACTTCCATTCAGGAGCTGTTTTCCGTAGCAGATGCAGGACTTTTGATGCCGCCGAAATCCACTTGGTTTGAGCCAAAATTGCGAAGTGGTATGTTTCTTCACGAAATCTAGGAGAAGTGGAAAGAAAGTCGAATTTTTCTGTCGGAAAATGTTGCGAAATGGTCGCGTTTCAAGTATAATAGTGTGAAAAAGGTTTTAAGATATATTATAGGAGGACGAAAAGATGGCACAGAGAAAAGACATCCATAAAGTGTTGATTATTGGTTCAGGCCCAATTATCATCGGTCAGGCGTGTGAATTTGATTATTCAGGTACACAGGCTTGTAAAGCACTCCGTAAACTTGGTTATGAAATCGTATTAGTGAACTCGAATCCGGCTACTATTATGACAGATCCGGAGACAGCTGACGTTACGTATATTGAACCGCTGAATGTAGAACGCATTGAGCAGATTATTGCAAAAGAGAGACCAGATGCATTACTTCCTAATTTGGGGGGACAATCCGGTCTTAATTTATGTTCAGAATTAGCACAGGCTGGCGTTCTTGATAAATATGGCGTAGAAGTAATCGGTGTACAGGTTGATGCAATCGAGCGAGGCGAGGACCGTATTGAATTTAAGAAGACAATGGACAGCTTGGGAATAGAGATGGCACGAAGCGAAGTAGCGTATACCGTAGATGAGGCTCTTGCCATTGCTGACGAATTAGGATATCCGGTGGTGCTTCGTCCGGCTTACACCATGGGTGGTGCCGGTGGTGGACTGGTATATAATAAGGAAGAATTAAAGACTGTATGTGCACGTGGACTTCAGGCAAGTTTGGTTGGACAGGTCTTAGTAGAAGAATCTATCCTTGGATGGGAAGAATTAGAATTAGAGGTTGTTCGTGATGCAGAAGGCAACATGATTACTGTCTGCTTCATCGAGAACATTGACCCGTTGGGTGTTCATACCGGTGACTCTTTCTGTTCTGCACCGATGCTTACCATTTCTGAGGAAGTGCAGAAGAGATTGCAGGAGAAATCCTATAAGATCGTTGATTCCGTACAGGTAATTGGTGGAACCAACGTGCAGTGGGCACACGATCCGAAGACAGACAGAGATATTGTCATCGAGATTAACCCGAGAACATCCCGTTCCTCTGCACTTGCTTCCAAAGCAACCGGATTCCCGATTGCTATGGTATCTGCAATGCTTGCAGCAGGTTTAACATTGAAAGATATCCCATGTGGCAAATACGGAACCTTGGACAAATATGTTCCGGATGGCGACTATGTAGTAATCAAATTTGCACGTTGGGCATTTGAAAAATTCAAAGGTGTAGAAGATAAACTTGGTACCCAGATGCGTGCTGTTGGTGAAGTTATGAGTATCGGTAAGACTTATAAGGAAGCATTCCAGAAAGCCATCCGAAGCTTAGAGACAGGACGTTACGGATTGGGTCATGCCAAAGATTTTGACACCAAGTCCAAAGAAGAATTATTGAAGATGTTGACAACACCAAGCAGCGAGCGTCATTTTATCATGTATGAAGCGCTTCGCAAAGGTGCAACCGTAGATGAGATCCACAACATTACCAAGGTAAAACACTGGTTCATCGAGCAGATGAAAGAATTGGTAGAGGAAGAAGAAGCACTGTTAGAGAGCAAAGGCTCCCTTCCGGAAGATGGAAAATTAATCCAGGCGAAGAAAGATGGTTTCTCTGATAAATATTTGAGCCAGATTCTGGATGTAACGGAGGCAGAAGTTCGTGAGAAGAGAATTGCATTAGGTGTGGAAGAAGCGTGGGAAGGGGTACACGTAAGTGGTACACCGGATAGTGCTTACTACTATTCAACCTATAATGCAGAGGATAAGAATCCGATTTCTACCGACAAACCGAAGATTATGATCTTAGGTGGTGGACCGAACCGTATCGGACAGGGTATCGAATTTGACTACTGTTGCGTACATGCTTCCCTTGCACTGAAGAAATTAGGATTTGAGACCATTATCGTAAACTGTAATCCGGAGACGGTTTCTACAGATTACGATACATCTGATAAATTGTATTTCGAACCACTGACCATGGAAGACGTTCTGAGTATTTATAAGAAAGAGAAACCGGTTGGTGTAATTGCACAGTTTGGTGGACAGACTCCGTTGAATCTGGCAGCCGATTTGGAAAAGAATGGCGTGAAGATTCTTGGAACTTCTCCGGCAGTCATCGATTTGGCAGAAGACCGCGACTTATTCCGTGAGATGATGGAGAAATTAGAGATCCCAATGCCGGAATCAGGTATGGCAGTCAATGTTGAGGAAGCACTGGAGATTGCAGAGAAGATTGGTTATCCGGTTATGGTTCGTCCGTCCTACGTACTTGGTGGACGTGGTATGGAAGTGGTATATGACGCAGAGAACTTGACCAAATATATGAATGCGGCAGTTGGTGTTACACCGGACAGACCGATTCTGATTGACCGTTTCCTGAACCATGCATTGGAATGTGAGGCAGATGCGATCAGTGATGGAACCCATGCATTTGTTCCGGCAGTTATGGAGCATATTGAGCTTGCAGGTGTTCACTCCGGTGACTCCGCTTGCGTTATCCCATCCAGACATATTTCAGAAGAAAATGTAGAGACCATCAAAGAATATACAAGAAAGATTGCAGAAGAGATGCATGTCAAAGGTCTTATGAATATGCAGTATGCAATCGAGGATGGTAAGGTATACGTCTTAGAGGCGAACCCAAGAGCATCCAGAACCGTGCCGCTTGTTTCCAAAGTATGTAACATCCGCATGGTGCCGCTTGCAATTGATATTGTAACAAGCGAATTGACCGGAAGACCGTCACCGGTACCGGAATTGAAAGAACAGAACATTCCATATTATGGAGTAAAAGAGGCGGTATTCCCGTTCAATATGTTCCAGGAAGTAGACCCGATCTTAGGACCGGAGATGCGTTCTACCGGTGAAGTACTTGGACTTTCTAAATTCTATGGAGAAGCATTCTTCAAAGCACAGGAAGCAACCCAGACTGTACTTCCATTGAAAGGAAATGTATTAATTACCATCAGTGACAAAGACAAAGCTGAGTTGGTAGAAGTTGCACAGGATTTTGTAAGTGTTGGATTCCATATCATGGCAACCAAAGGAACTGCAAAAGTCTTAGAAGAAGCCGGCATTGAAGCAGAAGTGGTACAAAAATTAGGAGAAGGAAGACCGGATATTGTAGACCATATGACCAACGGTAAGATTGATTTGATTATCAATACACCGATTGGCGGAGACAGTGCAATGGATGATAGTTACTTGCGTAAGAATGCAATTAAGAAGAAGATTCCATATATTACCACCATGGCAGCTGCTAAGGCAACAGCAAGTGGTATGAAGTCTATGAACAAACCGGGATGTGGAGATGTGAAATCCCTTCAGGAATTACATAGCGAGATCACAGATAAATAAATCAAAAATTAAGAGCATCTAACCAGTACGGCTAGATGCTCTTGATTTTTACTTTCTTCCCTTGTCCTTTGTTCTTTAACAGTTTCTGATAGGTTTTCAAATATTTCTTCGGAACCTTTATCACGGCATTTTTCGGAATGCCCGTAAATGCATTTTTCCCAACGGATTTTAGAACCTTGGATTTGATGGTAATGGTCTTTAACTTGCTACAACCTTGGAATGCCTTCTGGTAAATGGAGGTTACCCGGTAGGTGGAGTATCCCTTCTTGATGGTTGCCGGGATGGTCAGAGAAGTCAGGTCCTTCCTTGTGACTCCCAGTACCTGTACGTATTTTCCAGAGGTAGTAATCTTATATCGGATATTTCCCTTGTTAAAATAATAGCGGTTATCGGTGCAGGTACATTTTGCTGTACCCTTAACCAGAATTTCATAATAGGAGGCATCCTGGATGACATTTTCCGCTACCTGGCAGTAGGAACCACAATGATCTACGATAATTCCGCTGACACCAATGGTATTTAATTGATTTCCGATTACAGCCAGATATTTTCTGGACGTATTTAAGTAAATGCCATGCTTCTTCGTATTCTGAATCTGATTATTGGTAATGCAGGCATAACTGGTTCCGCTGACATGAATTCCGTTGTATTTCTTCGTGCCAAGAATACGGTTGCTTTGTATCTCTCCACTGGAATCTCCGGTTAGAGCGATTCCGTATGTACCGGCATTTTGAATTGTATTCTTCTTGATGGAGAGGCCCTTGTTACTGCCACTAAAATAGATTCCACATTGGGTCGGATTGGTTACTGTGTTGGATTTGATCTCGAGAGTATTTTCTCCGATACCATGGACAAATTCCTGGGCACCGACCACTGTGTTGTTGGAAATGACACCAGAGCTTCCATAACAATAGATAAAACTATCTATGGAGGAGGTTCCACTTAAAGTATAGGTATTCCCCGTCACTTTCAAGTTGGAAAATCCATAGGCATCTACGCATCTGCCACGGACATTGTAAAAAACATTATTTTGGATGGTAACATTAAAGGCTCGCTCTGTCTGTTTGTGGTGGGTGCCGATGCCGGACCAGAGATTTTCAAAACGGCAATTTCGAATTACGATATCCCGGCAAGGGGTGTTGTAAGGGATCTCCTTTCCGTATACATCCAAATCCGGGAGGTAGTCCAGGTGGATGGCTTCACAGATGGTATACCGTTTGGCGGTAGTCTGATTTGGAGACCAGAAACTAAGATCTGTCTTGTCGCTGTGCACCACCTGATTGGAAAAGGTAATTCCTTCTATTAGAGTATTTCGGGTGCCGCTTACATTGACAAAATGTTCGGTGGCATTCGTTACTGTCATGTTCCGCAAGGTTACATTTTGGCCATAGCGGAAGGAGAGAATGCTGGTAGTCACATTGGAAATGATATGGGAGCGTCGATCCCAGATGCCGCCTTCCACGGTAATGTCATGGAATCGGTTATAGCCACTGTGGATACAAGTTGCGCCGGTACAATTTCGATTGTTCTCATCTACATGCCCGCCGTAGAGCATGGCACCCTGAAGACCGTTGGCACCATTTGTCTCTGCTATAAAATGGGCTTCCATTCGTGCATTGTCTGACAGGCGCAGGGTGGTATTGGAATAGATATAGAGTTTCTTCGTTAAAATATGAGTACCATCTGGCACAATCACCGTCAAAGATCCTTTGTAATCCTTCTCCTTTGCCAGATTTAAGGCGTTCTGAATCTCCTCGTCTCCTGCAGTTTCGGAAACGGTAACAGTCTCCGCTGTTTCGGCAGCTTGCGTCCTTGCCGGGCAGAGAAAGAGGAGGGCACAGAGAATGCTGGTTAAGAATAAAAATCGTTTCATATAAGTATGCTCCTTTTAGCCTAGAATAGGTACAGTATAATACAAAAGGAGGGAAAGGGAAATAAAAATGAACAAAACCTTTACACAAAATCAAAAATTCTCTATAATGGTTGTAATAATATGGATGTATTTTGGAGGAATAGGAATGAAGAAACGATTGCTGGCAGGCCTGATGGTAGGTTTGTTTTTGTTTGCAAATATCAGTATAGGTAGTCAGGCAGCCAACGTGGTTGAAGTTCCGGCAGAACAGGTAGATAGTGTGCTCGGACAACAGGTGGATTCCAATACCTTGGAAGGATGGCCGGACGGTCCGCAGATTTATAGCGAATCCGGAATTGTAATGGATACAGATACCGGTGCCATTCTCTATGCGAAAAATATTGATGATCAGCATTATCCGGCAAGTATTACGAAGGTTATGACGGCGTTGGTGGTATTTAACATGATCGAAGCAGGCGAGTGCCAGTTGACCGATAAAGTGACCATTAAGCAGGAAGACGTGAGTTTTCTTGAGTATGGCGACGCCCATATAGGTATGAAAGTCGGAGAAGAGATTTCTCTGGAAGATGCCTTGTATGGCATGTTACTTGCATCGGCAAATGAAGTTTCTCATGCCATTGCCAGCAGTATGGAAGGTGGATATGACAAATTTATGGAGCGTATGAACCAGACCGCAGCAGACCTTGGATGTGAGAATTCCCATTTTGTCAACACCTATGGGCTACATGATGGAGAACATTATACTTCCGCGAGAGATATGGCATTGATTAGTTCTGCAGTGTTCCAATATGAGAAATTCCGAGAGATTACCAACACCTATCAGCATGTCATCGGAAAGACCAATTTGGTCAAACAAAAACGATATGTGCAGCAGAATCATAAGATGATTCGGGATTGGGACAGCCGTTATTACCAATATTGTGTAGGAGGAAAGACCGGTTTCACAGATCAGGCGTTGACAACTCTGGTTACTTATGCAACGAAGGGGAACAAGAATCTGGTGGCTGTTACCATGCGTACCCATGGAGGTGGCAATAACGCTTATGCAGATACTAAGAAGATTCTAAATTATGGATTTTCCAAATTCCAGAAAGTACCGGTTACATTGGAGCAGATTGGAAATGCAGATTTGGCATCGGTAGAAGAGAATGGATATGTGATGTTGCCAGAAGGAATCAGCTATGAGCAGTTAGAATTCCTTTTGACAGAGCCAACGGAGTTGGGGGATATGGAAGGAACGATTTCCTATACCTATCAGAAGCATCCGGTGGGAACTGTGAAAGTAACGATTACAGAAGAACATTATAAGAAAATCCATAATATTGTGGATAAGAAGCCGGAACAGCCGAAGAAAGAGAAAAAGATCAGTGTAGGAAGTATCATTGTCAAAGTGCTGGTTGGGATCTTGGCTGTGGTGGTAGTAGCAGTGATTGCCTTGATGGGATTTGTGACCTATCGGAGAAAGAAAATAGAGGAAGCACGCCGGGAGCGAAGACGTCAGAGACGAGAAGAATGGGCAGCCCGGGGAGTGGACGAATAAGAAAAAAGAAGCCGTAGTCACGGCTTCTTTTTGGGCTTTTTAAGATTAGCAAGTTTCTTGACCAGGCTTGTGTTTGTGGTTCTCATAATGATTTTCCTCCGTACAAATTAATATAAAAATCATATTATATCGATACTCATGTGTCGAGATTTAGTACAAAATAAAATGAGAGGTCTATTTAG
>CAYVDA010000061.1:0-389 GCA_964450635.1 uncultured Faecalimonas sp.
GGTGTATCTGCAGCAGCAGGTGTAGTAGTTGCAGCAGCAGGCGCTGGAGAAGCTGGAGCAGCAGAAGAGAAAGATGAGTTCAACGTAGAACTTACATCTGCTGGAGATTCAAAAGTTAAAGTAATCAAAGTTGTTCGTGAAATCACAGGACTTGGATTGAAAGAAGCAAAAGAAGTTGTAGATGGTGCTCCGAAGGTAATCAAAGAGGGCGTATCTAAAGCAGAAGCTGAAGAAATCAAAGCTAAATTAGAAGCAGAAGGTGCTTCTGTAGAATTGAAATAATTCAACAGTCACACGAAAGGTGTTTGCAGATTTGCAGACACCTTTTTTTGTTGCAAAAGCCCAGCAATGGTATCGTGCTTGCACGAAATAACATTCGCTGGGCGCAA
>CAYVDA010000061.1:489-8313 GCA_964450635.1 uncultured Faecalimonas sp.
GATGTACGATGGCAACATAATCGAGCTCGCTCGATAGGCAAAAGCCCAGCAATGGTATCGTGCTTGCACGAAATAACATTCGCTGGGCGCAAGAACATCGAGAAGCTTTGCTTCGAGATGTACGATGGCAACATAATCGAGCTCGCTCGATAGGCAAAAGCCCAGCAATGGCATCGTGCTTGCACGAAATACGCTAATATATAATGATTAGAATATGTAATAGGTAAACCTAGGAAAGCCACTTGCAATCTGAAAGGTGGTCTGTCATAATAGATAGCAACACGAAAACAGAATACCTAGATGAAGCTTGCAGGAGGACTGCAGGTGGATAGAACTTTGGAGAATCTCATTGAATTGAGTGCCGAAGGTGCAAGCGTTAAGCGAAACTCTCAGGCAAAAGGACAAAGATTACATTTCTTTAAAAAACTTTTGTATGACATAGGTTGTTCGCTACGGCGGACAACTTTTTTTATGTACTAGAACGCATTGGCTTCCTGGTATATAGAACGCTCCGGGTATAAGAAGTAAGGAGGAAGAAATCGTGAATACATTTGTAAAACAAATAACAGAAATCAATGAAATAGTCAACACGTGGATCTGGACAGATTGTGGTCTGTATCTGCTTCTTGCAGCGGGACTTATTATGACTGCAGTAACCGGTGTTTTCCAGTTGACTCATTTGAAACATTGGTGGACCAAGACCATCGTAACGGTATTTAAAAAAGACAATACATCTACGAAAAGCACTGATAAAAAATCTATTTCCCAGTTCCAGGCGTTGTGTACAGCCTTGGCAGCAACTGTCGGAACCGGAAACATTGCCGGTGTAGCCGCTGCTATTTGCATTGGTGGCCCGGGTGCTGTGCTCTGGATGTGGGTGGCTGCTTTCTTGGGGATGATGACAAACTTTTCGGAGAACGTACTTGGTATCTACTTCCGTCGTAGAAACAAAGATGGAGAATGGTCCGGCGGTGCAATGTACTACTTAAAAGATGGTGTAGGGAAGATGAAAGGGATGAAATATCCGGCAGCGATCCTGGCAAGCCTTTTTGCTGTCTTTGCCATCTTAGCATCCTTCGGTATTGGAAATATGGGACAGGTCAATAAGATTACCCTGAATATGGAATCGGCTTTCTTTGCAAATATAAGCTGGGAAGTTGGCGGCGTCAACATGATTAACCTGATGATCGGATTGGTACTACTCGTAGTGGGTGCTTTGATTATCATTGGTGGTCTGCAGCGTATTGCGAAAGTAGCGGAGACCGTGGTTCCATTTATGGCGGTCGCATATATTGTACTGGGGCTTGTGGCGGTAGGAATCCATTACGAAAGAATTATTCCGGCCTTCCAGTCCATTTTCCAACACGCATTGGGCATAAAAGCCTTAGCAGGTGGTGCAACCGGTGCGGCGTTAAAACTTGTAATTGTCCAAGGTTGTAAACGTGGTGTGTTCTCCAATGAGGCGGGCCTTGGTTCCTCTGTTATGGTACACTCGGCATCCAATGTAAAAGAACCTGTAAAACAAGGTATGTGGGGAATCTTCGAAGTGTTCTTCGATACCATAATAGTATGTACCATGACCGCTCTTGTGGTATTGACTTCAGGTATGATCAACTTAGAGACCGGCGTGGTAAATCCAGGTGTGAGCGATGCAACATTGATTAACAATGCATTTGGAAATGTATATGGCCAGCCGGGACAGTGGTTTGTGGCAATTGCTATGTTGCTCTTTGCCTTCACGACTGTACTTGGATGGTCTCAGTATGGTTCCAAAGCAGTAGAATATCTCTTCGGAGAAAAAGCAGTAAAAGTATATAAAGTTATTTTTGTTTTGATGATTGTATCCGGAGCATTGATGACTTCCTCTTTGGCATGGGATATCTCCGATACCTTCAATGGTCTGATGATGCTTCCGAACTTAATCGCGGTGCTCCTGTTAAGTCCGTTGGTGTACAAGATTACGAGAAATTATATCAATCGTAAGATCAAAGGACAGGATATCAAACCAATGTACTCCTTTGATCCGGAGATTCAGGCGGCAGCAGAGGCAAGCAAGAGCGAAGATATTATCGAATCCTAAAAACTTAAAATGGCTACTTGATGTTTGATTCAAAATGTTACATAATGGGTATATCAATCAGAAATGGGAGATGACACATTATGCAGAATTATTCAGGAGAAGAAGGGCTGCAATATCATCTGCAGATTAGACCGGGAGATGTTGGGCGGTATGTGATACTGCCCGGCGACCCGAAACGCTGCGAGAAGATTGCAGCTCATTTTTGTGATGCAAAACTGGTGGCAGACAGCCGGGAATATGTCACCTATACAGGAACCTTGTTGGGAGAAAAGGTAAGCGTGACTTCCACGGGGATTGGCGGTCCTTCTGCGTCTATTGCTATGGAAGAATTGGTGCGATGCGGAGCGGATACCTTTTTGCGGGTTGGAACTTGCGGCGGTATGGACCTGGATGTGAAAGGCGGCGACATTGTAGTGGCAACCGGAGCTATCCGAATGGAAGGAACCAGCAAGGAATATGCGCCAATCGAATTTCCGGCGGTGGCAGATCTGGAAGTAACCAATGCACTGGTGAAAGCGGCGAAGAGTCTTGGCTATACGTACCATGCCGGCGTGGTGCAGTGCAAAGATGCCTTCTATGGCCAACATGAGCCGGAGAAGATGCCTGTCAGTTATGAATTGTTGCAGAAATGGGAAGCTTGGAAACGACTGGGATGCAAAGCATCGGAGATGGAATCGGCAGCACTTTTTGTGGTAGCAAGCCATTTAGGCGTTCGCTGTGGCTCAGATTTTCTGGTGGTTGGAAATCAGGAGCGACAGGCACTCGGTATGGAAAATATAATTGTTCACGATACGGAAGCTGCTATTGAAGTGGCGGTAAAAGCCATAGAATTATTGATTGAAGAAGATAGGAGATAGAGATGAGCGTTTTAGGACATTTGGAACCAAAGAAGGTATTTTATTATTTTGAGGAAATCAGCAAGATTCCACACATTTCCTTTCATGAACAGGAACTCAGCAACTACTGCGTTGCATTTGCAAAAGAACGAAACCTGGAACACTATCAGGATGAGATGGGAAATGTTGTCATCATTAAGGAAGCAACGAAAGGATATGAGGAGGTAGCTCCGATTATCTTACAGGGCCATTTGGATATGGTTGGAGATAAGACAGACAACTGCGCCTTGGATATGGAGACAGAAGCCATTACCCTTTTGGTGGATGGAGAATTTGTAACTGCAGATCAGACCACCCTTGGAGGAGATGATGGTATTGCAGTTGCCTATGGATTGGCACTGTTAGATAGCGAAGAGATCGCGCATCCAAGATTGGAAGTAGTACTGACGGTCAGTGAAGAAGTGGGACTTCTTGGGGCAGATGGCATTGACTTGTCTATGTGTCAGGGACGCCGCTTGATTAACATTGATTCTGAGGAAGAAGGAGTCATTACAGCAGGCTGTGCCGGAGGGGTGAGAACCTATAGCCATATCCCGGTTACGAGAAAAGAGCAGACTGGAAAAGTCTTTGAATTGACCATTACCGGACTCTTGGGAGGCCATTCCGGAATCAATATCAACGAAGGAAGAGCCAATGCCAATTTGCTGTTGGGACGTTTCTTGATGCGAGCCCAGGAAGAGATGGAGATTTTCCTGGTATCAGCAAATGGTGGAGCCAAAGACAATGTCATTGCAAAGAGTGCTACCGCTACCGTGGTGGTGGCTTTGGAAAACGAAAAAGAACTAACGGATCAGGTGCAATTTTTTGCGGCGGCGCTAATGCAGGAATATGGTGTGACCGATCCGGGGATTGAAGTGATTTTAAAACCATTGGAGGAAACGACAGTCAAGGCGTTGGACGCAGTTTCCAATGACCGGGTGATTACAGCTCTTGGAGTCATGCCAAATGGTGTACAGACCATGAGCGCTGACGTGGAAGGTTTGGTAGAAACCTCTTTGAATATGGGAGTCATGGAACTTCGCGAGGAAGAATTTGTCTTGGATTTTGCTATTCGAAGCTCTGTTACAACAGCGAAACAGATGTTAGTAGATAAAGTAACCAGAATTGCGAAAATGCTTGGAGGCACGACTGAACTGCAGGGAGATTATCCATCGTGGCCGTATGAAAGAGAGTCGGATTTCCGCAATCTTTGTATTAAAATCTATGAAGAAATGTATGGGAAAGAACCAGTTATAGACATTATTCATGCAGGACTTGAATGCGGACTTTTATCCGGAAAATTAGAAGGCTTGCAATGCATTTCCATTGGACCGGACATGCAGGATGTGCATACGCCGAATGAGCGAATTAACATTCCGTCTGTTGCCCGGGTGTGGGAATATATCCTACGGATTTTGGCGGCAAAATAAATAGGAACGAAACGAAAAATACGGCATATGTTATAGTATAGTATGGATGGAAATGGATGTGGTAAGGTGGATAATCGTTTACCTTATTATATGGCATATCCTATGCCACTTAGGTATGAGGATGAGAGACGGGAACGACAGGATTATGCCTATATGAAAAGCCTTTATCCCAAAGTGGCGAAGGAACTTCTCCCTATGGTTGAGGAAGAATGCCAGAGAATGGCATATGCCGGAAGTATGATTTATGATGAATATCCGGATTGGCTCCAACTGCGTCTGATGTGCAGACGAATTTGCAAAAAGGCAGAGGAGACAGGGCAGAACGGGCAGCAGATCGAAGAGATGGTGCAGGTCATGGTTTATCATGAGTTGTATTACCAAAGAGCCAAGTATCGGAAAGAGAAGAAACAGTTTTATTTGCCGTAAAGGAAGAAATGTGAGGAAATACATATGAAGAAAAACATTGTTTTGATTGGCATGCCGGCGGTAGGAAAAAGTACCGTCGGGGTGGTGATTGCAAAACGTTTGGGGTATGAGTTTGTAGATACAGATCTATTGATTCAAAAACAGGAGAAAAAACTCCTAAAAGAACTCATTGCAGAACATGGAATTGATGGTTTTTTGAAAATTGAGAATCAGGTAAATCGGGATTTGCAGGTGGAACAATGCGTGATTGCGCCGGGAGGAAGTGTGATTTACTGCAAAGAAGCCATGGAACACTTTCGGGAAATGGGTAACATTGTTTATCTGCAAGCATCCTATGAGACTATTTGCCATCGGATTGAGGATGCGAAAAGCCGTGGCGTAGTACTGCGACCGGGACAGACTTTAGAGGATGTCTATAGGGAGCGGGTTTCGTTGTTTGAAACCTATGCGGATTACATAGTAAGCGAAGATGGTTGTAGCTTGGAAGAGACCATTGATCGGGTGTTGAGACTTTTTGTGCCGGAGAAATGTCATTAGGAAGAAATTGTGATTGCAGAAAAACCTGTCATAGGGTATAATAGTTTGAGAGTGTAGATAGCAATAATCGAGGTGCAAAATGGAACAATATATTATTAAAGGTGGAAATCCACTTGTTGGAGAAGTGGAGATTGGTGGCGCCAAGAATGCAGCTCTTGCAATTTTAGCAGCAGCAATTATGACGGATGAGACCGTGACGATAGAGAATATGCCGGATGTGAATGATACGAATGTGTTATTGGAAGCTATGAGTGGAATTGGAGCTTCCATCCAGAGACTGGATCCACATACCGTACGGATCAACGGCGCAGGCGTTGGCGATTATAGTATTGAATATGATTATATTAAGAAGATTCGTGCATCCTATTACTTATTGGGTGCCTTACTTGGGAAACATCATCGGGCAGAAGTAGCACTGCCAGGTGGATGTAACATCGGAAGCAGACCGATAGACCAGCATTTGAAGGGCTTTCGAGCATTGGGAGCAGATGTGATGATTGAACATGGTAAGATCATTGCAGAAGCAGAACAGCTTCGCGGAACCCACTTGTATTTTGATGTGGTCAGCGTAGGTGCGACCATTAATGTGATGTTAGCAGCGACTATGGCAGAAGGCGTTACCATTATGGAGAACGTAGCAAAAGAGCCGCATGTAGTTGATGTGGCGAACTTCTTGAATAGCATGGGAGCGAATATCAAAGGTGCAGGAACCGATGTGATTAAGATCAAAGGGGTACAGAAGCTTCATAAGTCGGAATATTCGATCATTCCGGATCAGATTGAAGCAGGTACTTTTATGTTTGCAGCAGCAGCGACCAAAGGGGATGTGACGGTATTGAATGTCATTCCGAAACATTTGGAAGCGACGGTTGCGAAGTTGGTAGAGATTGGCTGCGAAGTGGAAGAATTTGATGATGCGGTACGTGTGGTAGCGAAGGGGCGTCTTCGCAGTACCCATGTAAAGACCTTGCCATATCCGGGATTTCCGACCGATATGCAACCACAGATTGGGGTAACCTTAGCCTTGTGTAACGGAACCAGCACCATTGCAGAGAGTATTTTTGAGAATCGTTTCAAATATTTGGATGAGTTGGCAAGAATGGGAGCCATTACAAAAGTTGAAGGCAATACGGCGGTCATTGAAGGTGTGGAGAGATTCTCCGGAGCCAGAGTCAGTGCACCGGATTTGCGTGCAGGTGCAGCTCTTTGTATTGCAGGTTTAGCCACCGATGGAATTACGATTGTGGATGATATTGTATATATCAAGCGTGGATATGAGAGATTTGCTGAGAAGCTCCGTTCTTTGGGCGGATTGATCGAGCAGGTATCCAGTGAAAAAGAGATTCAGAAGTTTCGATTAAAGGTGGGTTAAGCCCACCTTTTTTTGACAGGCAGTATTGGGGGCAGTATGAAGAAGAGGCATAAAAAGAGCATATGGGATCTGCTTCTTGTGATCGCCGGCCTGGTATTCTTGTTTTCGGCGGTATCCCTTTATCGGGAGACCGGAGATTACCGAGAGGGAAAAGCAGAATACAAGGAATTGGAAGAAGAGGTCATTGAGGAAAAAGAGACAAAAAAAGGCAAAAGTTTCACCGTGAATTTCGAGAAGCTACAGAAGATGAACAAGGATGTAGTGGGCTGGATTCGGTTTGATGCACCGAAGGTCATTAACTATCCGGTAGTACAGACGATAGATAATGAGACCTATCTGACAAAAACTGTGGATGGCAGCCGGAATAAAGTAGGCGCAATTTTTATGGACAAGAGTAATGCCAGGGATTTTCAAGGGCAACATACGGTTTTGTATGGACATAATATGAAGGATGGCTCTATGTTTGCCGGATTGGCCAAGTATAAAAAAGAAAGCTATTACCGGGAGCATCCGTATTTTTATATTTATACTCCGGATGGAAAAGTACGAACGTATAAGATCTGTTCCGTTGAGATAACAGAGAGTGATTCCAAAAGCTATCAGATGGAGTTCGCAGATGAAAAAGAATATGAGAATTATTTGCAACTTATAACTGAGAATTCTCTTTATCCGGCGACAGCAGCGAAGAAAGAGGCTTCCGTTGTCAGTCTTTCTACCTGTACCAATGTAAAAGAGAGTCAGAGACTTGTGGTTCACGGGATTTTGCACAAGGAGGAATAAAAGATGGCAGAGATTTATGAAGTAGGGGATACGGTGCGGTTGAAGAAAAAACATCCCTGTGGAAGTGACAGTTGGGAAATTCTGCGGGTCGGTGCAGATTTTCGTTTGAAATGTAAAGGCTGTGGCCATATGATCATGACCCCTCGGAAAAATGTGGAGAAAAACACGAAAGAACTTCAAAAAAAGGCTTGAAACGAATAAGGATTTATGGTATTATACCAAATTGTGATATATAAATTTTTATTCCTTGTTCCTGCCATGGTTGCAGGAGCCAGAGACCATAAGGAGGTATGCGTGACATGAACAATTATGAATTAGCAGTTG
>CAYVDA010000062.1:0-8151 GCA_964450635.1 uncultured Faecalimonas sp.
TATTCTTAAATTCCTGTCCTCTCTCCGGCTTCGGATTCAAGACAATGCGCTCCGGCCTCGGCGGCTCTGACGGTGTTGTCGTCTGTGCTTTTGGCTGGATTCGTGGCTTGATTGGCTGATACATCGGTTCTGCCGGAGCCACTCTCTGGTTCGTTCTCTGACCATTGTTCGTTCTCTGGGCCGGACGATCATTCTTTTGTCCCTGCTGGTTGCCGGTCGGTCTCATGTCTCTTCCTCCCGGACGTTTGTTGCCCTGGCGATTTCCGCTCTGGGAATTCTGTGGACGAAAAACCTGTACAATCTTCTTTTTCTTCGGTTCCTCTTCCGCTGCCGGTTTTACTTCTGCTTTTTCTGCCGGTTTTACTTCTGCCTTCTCTGCCGGCTTCGCTTCTGTTTTTTCAACCGGTTTCGCCTCTGTCTTTTCTGCCGGTTTTGCTGTCTTATTTCCTTTTATCATCTGTACCTGTTCGTCAGTGATAGAGCTGGAATGACTTTTCACATCCTGCCCTTTCTCTTTCAACATCTCAAGTACTTCTTTACTTGTCAGATTGAGTTCTTTTGCTAACTCATGTACTCGCATATATTCTACCTCCTTATGCAATCGTCACGTTTTCTGCTTCCAAATGTCTGATGATTCCTTTCGAAAATCCCGCATCAGTCACTGCAAGCGTCGCACGGAATTCTTTTCCCATTGCATGCCCTAAGGTATCTTTATCTCCATAAAAATAAATTGGCACTTCATAGAAATCACACATGTTTTTAAATTTCTTCTTTGTATTCTCAGATGCATCTGCCGCCACTATAACAAGCTCTGCCAGATAACTCTTTACTGCTTTTTCCGTAGAAAATTCTCCACTGACAGTCTTGCCTGCTTTGGTCGCAAGACTTACCATGGATAATGCTTTACTCATTTTCAAGTGACGCCATCTCCTTTTCTAATGATTCATAGACTTCGGTCGGGATCGCCTGTTTCAAAGATCGCTCCAATCCTTTGCTCTTCATTGCCTTTTTCAAGCATGCAGAAGAAGGACACAGATATGCGCCCCGGCCATTCTTCTTGCCGGTATGATCCAGAACAATTCCTTCCTCCTCCGTCTTTAGAACACGAATCATCTCTTTTTTGCTCTTCATTTCATTGCATCCTACACATTTGCGCATAGGAATCTTCTTTCCACTACTCAAATTCTCACTTCCTACTTACATTTCGTCTTCGTATGCTTCTTCTTCGTAGTATCCTTCTTCCGCAAGTTCCATGTAGTTTGCCGGAAGTTCTCCACAAGCAATTGCCTGGGTCTCACTCTTAATATCAATCTTATATCCGGTCAGGCGGGCTGCAAGTCTTGCATTCTGTCCTTCCTTACCGATTGCAAGAGAGAGCTGATAATCCGGTACGATGACACTTGCTGTCTTGTCATCCGGATCTGCTGCTACGGAAATAACTTTTGCCGGGCTCAAAGCATTCTCAATCAAAAGTGCCGGGTTCTCATTCCAGTTGATAATGTCAATCTTCTCTCCACGAAGTTCGTTCACGATAGTATTTACTCTTGCACCGTTCATACCAACACATGCTCCTACCGGGTCTACGTTCGGATCGTTAGACCATACCGCAATCTTAGTACGGGAGCCTGCTTCTCTGGCAATGCTCTTAATCTCTACGGTTCCATCCTGTACTTCAGCCACTTCGGATTCAAAGAGACGTTTTACCAATTCCGGATGGGTACGGGATACTAAAATCTTCGGTCCTTTGGTCGTATTCTTCACTTCTACCACATATAATTTGATACGTTCCGTAGGCTTAAACACTTCGCCGCGCACCTGCTCATTCTCTGTCAAAAGAGCATCTGCTTTTCCAAGGTTGATGCTTACATTCTTTCCAACATAACGCTGAACGATACCGGTTACGATATCTTTCTCTTTCTCAAAATACTGGTCAAATACCACTTTACGCTCTTCTTCCCGGATCTTCTGTAAGATCAGATTCTTCGCGTTCTGGGTTGCAATACGGCCAAATTCTTTGGATTCTACCGGCAGCTGTACAATGTCACCCAGTTCAAATTTGTCATCCATCATCTTCGCTTCTGCAAGGCTGATCTCCAATACCGGATCCTCTACATTCTCAACTACGGTCTTTTCCGCAATTACAGAATATTCACAAGTCTCCCGATTCATGTTAATCTTGATATGGTCTGCCTTTCCAAAATGATTCTTACATGCGTTCATCAAGGAATTCTCAATGGCATCCAATAATGTCTCTTTGCTGATGTCCTTTTCTTTCTCCAGGACTGTCAATGCTTCCAATAATTCTGTGTTCATAATTGTTTCCTCCCTTTATTTAAAAATGTAATGCCAGACGAATTAATGCAATGTCTTTGCGGTCAAATACCTGCTCACTCTCGTCTTCATATTCTAAGGTTACCGATTCTTCGTCATATGCTTTCAAAAAGCCGACGAATTCTTTCTGTCTGTCAATTGCCCGATAGGTGCGAACTTCCACTTCTTCTCCCAGGCTTCGTTTGAAATCTTTCTCCTTCTTCAAAGGTCTTCCAAGTCCCGGTGAGCTAACTTCAAAAATGTAGCTGTCCTCGATATAATCTTTCTCATCCAGCACATCTGAGAATTCCCGGCTGACAACTTCGCAGTCATCCACAGCAATTCCACCCGGTTTGTCAATATATGCCCGCAGGTACCAATTGCCACCTTCTTTGACATATTCTACATCCACCAGTTCAAATCCGTGTTTCTCCACAATGGGAAGGAGCAATGTCTCCGTCTGTTGTTCGTAACTTTCTCTCTTTGTCACTTTTGATCCCTCTTTCTTCCTACCTATGGCAACAAAGAAGAGTGAACGTTCACGTCCACTCTTCTGCCGATTTCCTATGTTACACAACTAGTTTAGCATTGAATCCCCCAAAAAGCAAGTCTTTTCTGGGATTTTCTCTTGATTTTGCCACTTATTTCTTCGTCTTTACGCTCTTTGCGCTGCTCCAGGAAGAATAATAATTTTTTCCTCCTGTTTTCTTATAGGTTCGAACCTGTACATAGTAGGTCTTCTTCCCTTTTAACTTCTTCACCGTATAAGAGGTTGTCTTATTTTTCTTTACCGTAACCACCTTCGCCCCGGTCATCTTCTTATTCAAAGAATAGCGAATCTGATATCCATCCACCTGAGAAGTCTGTTTCTTCCAAGTTAAGGTAAATGCCTTCTTAGTCCCTATCTTTTTGGTGATGCTGGTAGATTTCGGCTGAATCTTGTAGGTGAATCTATAAGTTCCTTTGTAGTTTCCTTTCATCGTAACTGTCGCCTGATAGGTTCCTACATTCTTACAGCCTGCACTGTATTTCACAGTATATTGAGAGGACGGAAGTTTCTTTCCGTCTACACCGGTTGCAATCACGGATGGTTTTTGCACCTTACCATTGTAAGGATAGGTACTCTTGCTTATTTTTACAGCTTTTGGTGTTGCTGCCTTCACGGTTACAAAACATTTGAAAACGGATCTCTGCACTTTCACTTCAATGACTGTCTTGCCGGTACCAACTGCTTTGACCATTCCCTTCTGATTGACGGTGGCAACCTTCGTATTCCAGGAAGCCCACACAGGAACAATCTCCACCGGTTCCCCATCTGCCCGGCTCAAATGAACCGCGAAACTTCCAGCGCCGCCCACCTTTAATTCCATGGTGGTCTTCGGAATAGAAATATTGATTTTCACTGTATTCCCTGTCAAATCGCCCCAATCAATGGTATCTTCATATTTCTCATCATGATCTACGGACTCTAAAGCCTGTGCCGAGGTCTGGCAAGCAAATAAGAATACTAAGATAAGGGCCCATGCTAGAATTTTCTTTCTCATACTCATACCACCTAACGCTGCTTGTTACCGGTTGCCGCCCGGCTGGATAATTTCAATCGATTCAAGGTCAATTCCTTCTCACGGAAGAGAATCTTTGTTTCTTTACCTTCTTCAAACAAATGAACCTGCTCCACGAAATCAGCTTTTTGTAATTTGATTCCTTTTACACCAACTGCTGTCTTCTTCATCTCCGGCACTTCCGACCCTGCAAAACGAAGAAGGTAGCCGCCATTTGTCTGCAGAACAACCTGCTGTCTGTCATTGATCACCTGTACGCTGCAAACCAGGTCCTCTGCCCCTAATTTGGTCGCCGCAATGGTACGTTTGGATACCATAAATTCTGCGCCTGCTACCACTTTCACCACACCACATTTGGTTACAAAGAGAAGTTTACCGATGCGAAGCTGATTCTCATCACACATATAGACAATCTCTTCTGTGGTGCTGTCGAAATTACTTACATTATCAATCGGGATACCCTTGTCTCGGAATTTACCATATGGCAGATCTAAGACTTTTACCTGATGCATCTTACCGGTATTGGTGAACATACAGATCTTACCGGTATTCAGGCAAGAGATCACATATCTGCTCTCTGTATCCGCTGCCTCTTTATTTCTCTCATAAGTCGCTGCATCCACTGCTCTGGTATAGCCGAAGCGATCCATCAGAACCACCACTTCCTGCTCTTCGATCTTCTTCTCTTCAAAGACTGCCTCTTGTGCATTCTCAATCTGGGTCCGACGTTTTCTGCCATATTCCTTCTTAATCTGATCCAGATCTTCTATAATCACGTCTGCCATGGAATCATAATTATTAAGAATATCCTCATATCTGGCAATGTTCTTCAAGGTTGTCTCATGCTCTGCCTGCAAAGCCGCAATCTCCAGACCGATTAACTTATAGAGACGCATTTCCAAAATAGCGGTTGCCTGTCGCTCCGTAAACCGAAGGAGGGATGCCATCTTCTTGGAAATATTGGACTTAAAGGTAATATTATCCGTCGTTCCATGAATAAGACATTCCTTGGCATCTTTGATATTCTTACTACCACGTAAGATTTCGATGATCAGATCAATGACATCACAAGCCTTGATCAAACCTTCCTGAATCTCTTTCCGATCCAACTCTTTGGAAAGCAAGGTCTTATATTTTCTGGTTGCCAATTCAAACTGAAAATCTACATGATGTTCAATAATGGTCTTAAGCCCCATAGTCTCCGGTTTGCCGTCTGCTACTGCCAGCATATTGACACCGAACGTATCTTCCAAACGGGTCTTTTTATACAGCATGTTCTTTAAGTTCTCCACATCTGCATCCCGCTTTAACTCCAGTACAATCCGGATTCCTTCTTTGGAAGACTGGTTGGAAATATCCACAATATCTGTCGTCTTCTTAGCATCCACAAGGGCTGCTACATCATTTAAGAATTTACCAATACCGGCTCCAATCATGGTATATGGAATCTCGGAAATCACAAGACGTTTCTTGCCGCCTTTGGCTTCTTCTACTTCTACTTTTCCACGAATCTTAATCTTACCAACGCCGGTCTCATAGATCTCTAACAGATCATCCTGATTGACCACAATGCCGCCAGTCGGAAAATCCGGGCCTTTGACATATTTCATCAACTGTTTGGTGGTAATCTCGCTATTCTTCATATAAGCTTTGACTGCATCCACCACTTCCCCTAGGTTGTGGGTTGGGATGCTGGTTGCCATACCAACTGCGATTCCTTCTGCACCGTTCACAAGAAGGTTCGGAAGGCGCACCGGAAGAACGGACGGTTCTTTCTCCGTCTCATCAAAGTTCGGCACGAAATCCACTACATTCTTATCCAGATCCGCCAGGAATACTTCCTGAGAAATCTTCGCAAGTCTTGCTTCTGTATAACGCATGGCAGCTGCCCCGTCTCCTTCAATAGAGCCGAAGTTGCCATGACCATCTACCATAATCATGCCCTTTTTAAAATCCTGAGCCATCACAACTAAGGCTTCATAGATCGAACTGTCGCCGTGTGGGTGATATTTACCCATGGTGTCACCGACGATACGGGCACATTTACGATATGGCTTATCATATTTGATTCCTAATTCATACATGTCATACAAGGTTCTTCTCTGCACCGGTTTCAAACCATCCCGCACATCCGGAAGTGCCCGGGCGATGATAACGCTCATGGCATAATCGATGTATGACTTTTTCATCACATCAGAATATTCTGTTCTTAAAATTCTGCTGGTATCCTGCATCTTTTCGCTTCCTCCTATACGTCTAACTCTGCTTCCTGTGCATTCTCATAGATAAATGCACGTCTCGGTGGCACTTCGCTTCCCATAAGCATCTCCGTTACCGAAGAAGCCATACGGGCATCCTCAATCTCTACCCGCTTCAAAAGTCTGGTCTCCGGATCCAAAGTCGTCTCCCAGAGCTGCTGGGCATCCATCTCACCAAGACCTTTGTACCGCTGTAGGGTAAATGGTCCGGTCTGCCGTTTCCGATATTTTTCCAACGCTTTGTCATCGTATAAATATTCTTCTTCTCCATGTTTTGGCATGGCTTTATAAAGTGGCGGCATGGCAATATAGACATGTCCTTCGTAAATAAGTTCCGGCATAAACCGATAGAACAAAGTCAAAAGCAAGGTGGAGATATGGGCACCGTCCACGTCCGCATCGGCCATGATGATAATCTTATCATACCGCAATTTGCTAATATCAAAATCATTGCCATATCCTTCGGAAAAACCACATCCGAAGGCGTTGATCATGGTCTTAATCTCCGCATTGGCAAGAACTTTATCAATGCTTGCCTTCTCTACATTGAGGATCTTACCACGAATCGGCAAAATCGCCTGAAACATACGATTTCTTGCTGTCTTAGCTGAGCCACCGGCAGAATCTCCCTCGACGATGAAGATCTCGCATTTGGAAGCATCCCGGCTTTCACAATTGGCAAGCTTACCATTGCTGTCAAAAGAATATTTCTGCTTGGTCAAGAGGTTGGTCTTGGCCTTCTCTTCCGTCTTTCGAATCTTCGCTGCTTTCTCTGCGCAACTTAATACCTTCTTCAAAGTCTCTAGATTCCGGTCAAAATACCGAACAATCTCATCACCGATTACCTTGGTCGTCGCTTTCGCTGCATCCGGGTTGTCCAATTTGGTCTTGGTCTGTCCTTCAAAACGTGGATCCGGGTGCTTAATGGATACGATGGCAGTCATACCATTACGGATATCCGCACCGGTAAAGTTAGCATCCTTCTCCTTTAAAATTCCGAGCTCTCTGGCATACTGGTTCATAACGGTTGTGAAAATGGTCTTAAATCCGGTCAGATGGGTTCCCCCTTCTGCATTATAAATATTATTACAGAATCCAAGCACATTCTCATGGAATTCATTGACATACTGGAAGACTGCTTCCACTTCGATTCCATCTGCCGTACCGGAAATATAGATCGGATCATGAAGAGCTTCATTCTTCGAATTCAAATCCTTAATAAAACCGCGGATTCCTTCTTCTTCGTGATATTCGATATGCTCAACTTCCGCGCCCCGACGATCCTCAAATATAATCGTCAGTGACGGATTCAGGTATGCAGTCTCATGGAGACGACTCTTTACTTCATCCGCCTTAAACCGGGTCTTTTCAAAAATCGTATCATCCGGCAGGAAATTAACTTCCGTTCCGGTCTTCTTGGTCTTTCCTATGGTTGGCAATAGCCCCTTCTCAAGAGCAATGGTCGGAACTCCTCGTTCATAGCGGTCATGGTGAATATAACCTTCCCGGCTAATCTTCACATCCATATAAGTCGATAATGCATTGACAACGGAAGAACCTACACCATGAAGACCACCGCTTGTCTTATAAGCGGAGTCGTCAAATTTACCGCCGGCATGTAAGGTGGTATAGACCAAACGTGCTGCGGAGATTCCCTTCTGGTGCATGCCAACCGGCACACCACGTCCATTGTCGCTGACGGTTGCAGAACCGTCCTTCTCCAAATATACATGTATAGTATCACAATACCCTGCCAAATGTTCATCCACGGCATTGTCTACAATTTCATAAATCAGATGATTCAAACCCTTTGTGGAAACGCTACCGATATACATTCCCGGTCTCTTCCGAACCGCTTCCAAACCTTCCAGTACCGAAATACTGTCTGCATCATATGTCTTTTTCGCCATATCATTCATCCTCACTCTGTTATTTTGTGCCAAAACGCGCACTGCAATACAATATATAGTACCACAAAACAATTTATCTTTCAAATAGAAAATCCCTTCTCTTATTTGAGC
>CAYVDA010000063.1:0-8100 GCA_964450635.1 uncultured Faecalimonas sp.
CTTTTGTACAAGCTTTGTCTGTATAAAGTTTTCCACAAGAGCATTTGTAGTGTGCCGCCATACCAGTCTTGGTATAGGTAGCTGCCACTGCTTTTACTGATTTTGCTGTATGTTTTGCAATGGTAACCGGTTTTTCGATCTCTACTTTACCTTCTGCATCGCTAAACATCTTCTTACAATCACCACATGTATAGTATGCTTCGCGTCCTGCTTTGGTACAGGTGGCCGCTACTTTTGCTACATAAGTGAGTTTGTGAGTCAACTTTTCAATGGCCTCTGGTTTGTCGATTGTATTCTTTCCTTCTGCATCACTGAATTTGGTTTTACAATCTTCACATTCCCAATATACTTTGGTTCCTTCTGCTGTGCAGGTTGCATCTACCTGTTCCACCTTATTTATCTTGTGTGCTGCTTTCGCAAGAAGGATATCCTCTTTTTTGAGAGTGTTCTTACCTTCTGCATCTGCGTAAATTGTTTCACAGCGTTTGCATGCATAATGATCTTTGGTTCCTTCTGCTGTGCAGGTTGCAGTTGTACCTTTAACAAACTGAATGTCATGTCCGGCAACATCTAAACGAAGGGATTCTTTGGATACTTCGATTCCCTGCTCCGCATCTTCTACACTTGCAAATAATTTGCCACATTCTCTACAACTATAATGTTCTTTGGTTCCTTCTTTGTCGCAATATTCTGCCTTTTCTACATGGTTCAAATATTCATGGGTACATACTCGCCGAATAGAAACATCATCAAGATAGAAGGTTGCATTGGCTGTATCGCTATAGATCAGACACTGTAAGACATCTGCCCCTTCCGGAACCTTGAAGGTTTCCTCGTATTTCACCCATTTTCCACTTTCTACAGCTACAACCTTATAAGAATCAGAAAGAACGTTCCAAGGATTAGATTTTGCCAGCAGAAGTTCTCTCTGAATAGTAGGTGCTGGAGCAGCATCTACATAAATCCAAGCAGTCAGACGATAGATCCTTCCCACTTCTAAGCCTGCTATGGAAAGTTTGGCAATCGGTCTTTTATTGTCAGCAAATGCCACTTTCGCTGCATATTTACCGCCATGTACGATTTCTTCCGTAACGGTCAAATTCTGGGATTGGGTCCAACCATCATTTTTTCCGGTTTCAAAATCACCATTGGTCATATGATTTTTTTCAAATGCTTCCGGATCCAGTATGATATTATCATCATCTCTTTCCACATCCTCGCTCCATACACCAGCTGTCTGCTTCACATATAAGTCGTTTGCAATGGTAATGGTATCGCCACCCGGCACTTCCCCCCAGTCTGAAGAGGATACTTCCACAAGTTCTGTGCCCTTTGTAATCTTCAGATTTCGCTCCGGAAGCTTCGCATCTTTGTAAATCGGGAAGAAGTTTACCCATACCTGGAATTCTGCTCCGTTCTTCTGTTTGGAGAATACGATATGGCCGTCTACTCCATCAATGGTTACTTTTCCTTTATAATACTGCGCCGCAACTGCAGATGCATTGTCGCAGGTAAAGGTCCATCCCTGGACTGGATCTGCTGTCACGAATCCAAGTTCAATGCCAGCTGAATTTTTCTCGCTTGTCTTGAAGGTTGTACTAATCGCTTTTCCTGTCTTAGCAAAGAAATCCACCGGTGTTACGCTGACCGTATAGTTTGTATTATCTTTCAAACCGGTCATGTTATAGCTTAATACGGACGCCCGTTTGGAGAAATACCACTCGGAGAAGATTCGGTAATTGTGAACATCTCCGGCTCCGTCATCACATTTAATATCATAAGCATAGACACCACTGTCGTCTTTTGCCTGGTTGAAAGATACTTTTGCAGATTTGTAAGTTACATCTTCCATAGTTACTTTTGCACTGGTTTCATAATACGGTGCCTGCTCTTTTTCAGCCCGGGCTTTGGTATATTTCCAGTTCTTCTGATCGTTTACATCAATGGTATAGGTAATGTCTTTACCGGAATCATTCAACTCTGTAAAGAACTGTCCTGCAAACTGGTCGTAAGGACGCATTACTACTTCATGATCAGACATAACTTCTACGATGGTATACTGTGCCACATTCGTATCATTCGGTGGCTGTGCTCCGTAGGAAGCACTGGTATCCAAGAAGAAATAGTATCCGGTTCCCGTTGTATACTGGGTGAAGGTTGTCTGGTTGATTGCAGTCGGTGTATTAATCGGTGCATGAGAGTGACCGGAGAAGTTGATAACCTGCTGATGGCCTTCGTATACCGCCGTCAATTCCCCTTTGCTATCCCATGTAATATTGTTGGTAAAACTACCATAAACCGTCTGCTTCGGTGCAAAATGCTGGAAGGTAAAGACCGGTTTGTTCTCCTTACAAGCTTTGTCTACTTCATTGCTCATCCAGCTTAAAGTCTCTGCACTGAAGGTATCATTTTTCTCCTGTGACATACCAAGGAACTGGTATCCATTGATATCCACACTCCAGTTCATGCCTTTTTCTGTAATGGAAGTGACATCTTTGATGCCCCCTAAGTAGGCATCTTTTCCGCTGACTTCATAGCCATTATTCTTGTCTGCCCACCATTCATGGTTTCCCATTACGCTTAGGACTTTTGTATCCTTGGATATGTTCGCACTTTCCAATACTTTCTGGAACTCTTTGTATTCCTCTGTCTTACCATAGTTGACCATATCTCCGTTTAAAACGAAAGCATCAATCTTATTGTAGGACTGTTTTGCCGCATAGGCATAAGCAGTATCAAACATCTCTTTGAGACGTTTTCCACGAAAATCGTCTGCTTTTTCCATATGATAGTCGGATGCTACTACAAAACGAAGCACCACTTCTTTTTCCGCAGCCTGTGCCTTTGCCGGGGTTACCGAAATACCGGTAACCACCATCAACGCTGCAAGCAGGCTGGCTGTAAATCTTTTAAATTTCATATTCTATATCCTCTTTTCTTAGATCTCATACCAGATAATCTCATTTGCATCCAAATCCAGGTCAAAGCTTGTTCCATCTCCTTTGTATACGGTTGTGCTCTGTGGCTCATAAGTATTATTTACCACGCAGAATTTACCGTTCTTAACGTAAGCATGCACTTCTACATTGAAGTTGCTGCTGTACCATTTGCAAAGGTTCTCTTCATCATGGGATGCCCAGATGATTGAACGATAGAGCAGACGGCTGTTCTCGAAACTATATGGGAGTCCGCTGATATATACGCAGCGTCCTTCTCCAAATCCATTTACCGCCATCTGTACTTCTTTGTCTCTCTGGCAGAGAATGGTTGTGCCATCCAATGCATAGATGCTCTTCTTGCCTTCACCAAAATCAATGTCTTTGGTGCAGTCTTCTTTGATAAAGTGCTCGTGCTCATCCCAGTTGTATTTATCCACATTGAGGGTAAAGCCTGTCTCTTTTTCTACACCCATGATGTTAGCAAGCTGGAAGTATTTGCCTTCCCACTGGCAAGCAGTCGGTTCTCCTACACCGATGAAACCGCCACCATTGTAGATAAATTCTTTCACAGCTGTTACGATGGTCTCATCTTTCCATGCATCTCCACCGCTATGTGCTGTATAAGCATCACCGACATTGATTACAACGTCCATCTCTTTCAAGATTGCCGGATTTTCTTTGATGTCGTCAAAGCTGATGAAACGTACATCAAACGGTGCTCCGGAGAGTGCCTCGATAATTCCTGCATAGGAATAATTCTGTTTCTGATACAACGCATGGTGTACCATATGATTGCCCCATGCACGCATCTTGCCCCAGCTATTTAAGACAGCAACAGTCTTTACGCAATATGGTGTTGTTCCTTTGATATTATCATACAAGGTACGGAATTCTTCACATACGCTTTCTACATATTCTACGAAATCCGGGAACTGTAATGCCAGTTTCAGATATCCGCCATATCCGATACGGTCAATTGGTTTCCGAAGAATGGCTCTTCTTGCGGTTACCCAGTTAACTTTTGCTTCTTTTACCGGATCTCCGCCTTCATGGAAGGTATCCGGGAAGAAATATGGAAGGAAACGTCCTTCTGTATAGTTTACATTTTCAATATCGCTGATAAGACGCAGAGTAGAACCATTTCCTACACTACCTACTACCGCATCCAGTCCGATGCTCTTGAACTCATCCATAAATGGTTCCATACCAATCCAGTGGTCTCCTAAGAACATCATCGCTTCCCGCCCCATCTCGTGGGTGATGTCTACAAGCTCTTTTGCAAGGCTTGCAACTTCGCGACGCTGGAATGCCTGGAAATCCTTGAATTCTTTGGACGGAATTCGATACTGGTTATTCATGTAACCTTGGTCAATAATATATTCCGGACGGAACGCATAGCCAACTTCCTGCTCAAACTGTTCTAAGATATACGGGCTTACGGAAGCCGAGTAGCCATACCAGTCTACGAATTTCTCTCTTGCAAGTTCATCAAAAATCAAGGTGAACTGATGGAAGAAGGTTGTGAAACGTACCACATCCACATGGGTATTCTTCTCTAAGAATTTGCGAAGTCTCTTCTTCGACCATTCTTTGGTCTTTGGCTGACGCACATCAAAGGTAATCTGTCTCTTTGACACATCCCATCCATTGGTTACTGCATTATACATATGTACCGGATCCCACATAATGTAAGCTAAGAAGCTCACGGTATAGTCGTGGAATTTCTTCACCTTGGTAATGGTTACATCGCCAGTCTCTTTATCATAATCCCAGTCTGTTGTTGGAACCACTTCACCGGTTGTACGGTCAATGACTTCCCACCATCTTTTTACATCATCACGATCATTTACCTTCAACATATCCGGATACAAATGATCCATCAAATGAATCGACAAGGTCTCTTCTACTGCTGTATGGAAACTTGTCATAATATACATCTGCTGTACTTCTTCCGGATTGGCATTTGCCCAATCGTTGTCTTTTCTTGTTGTATAGTAGGTCGCATATACTTTGGCATCAACATTCCGAAGTTCTTCCGGATAATCAGTACCATCGCAGTCTCTGACCGCATCTGCGCCCCATCGTTTGATTAATTCTTTGGTCTCCGGTACCACATCCACATCAGTCGGGATGGTAACGCGACCCATTCTTTTATCTGCCATAATTGGTCCTCCTATTTGATTCCATTCTATTACTCTCTTAGTATATCCTCTTAATCCAGTTCTGTCTATCCATATCCTTGAGTTCTTTTTTAGAAATCTTGTCTTTTTTATGTTTCATCTTGTTGCACTTTCCGATTTATTGTATACTATTGCTAAACCAACGGGAAGGATGGATAAAAAATGAGCTCACATTGCCATATGTTTAATGACTCCAAGCAGACTTTGTTCGATGTGCCCCTGCTGTACATTTCTGAGGCCCGATATGAAAATGACTGGTTAAGCGCGCCCCACACCCACAACTTCACAGAATTATTCTACGTACTGGACGGGGAAGGAACTTTCACCATCAACCAGGATACCTTCCCGATTCGCAAGGACGACTTTATCGTGGTGAATTCCACTGTTCTTCACACGGAGGACAGTGTTCCCCATGCACCTCTCCACTATATTGTAATTGGTGTGGATGCCCTGCAATTACAGACAGAGAATCCCCGGGAATATTCCATCCACAATTTCAAGGAACGTCAGTCGGAACTCAGTTTCTGCTTTATGGCGCTGCTCAAGGAGATTCGGAATAAGGATGCCAATTATGAGGCTATGATACACCATTATTTCCAAATCTTAATGGAATATATTCGACGGGAAATGCAGATTACTTTTATCACGGATGAAAAAAAAGAAAAGGTTCCAAAGGCTTGCCGATTTATCGAACAATACCTGCATGACCATTACAAAGAGGGAATCACGCTACAGACTCTGAGTGAGCTGACATTTATGAACAAGCATTATCTTGCTCATTCCTTCCGAAAACATATCGGGGTGCCACCCATGGCATACCTGACGCAGATTCGGGTGAGGGAAGCGAAATTTTTGCTGGAAACTACGGATTTGCCACTTTCTAAGATCGCCGCTATGGCCGGATTCTCTTCCCAATCTTATTTTTCTCAGGTATTCAAGAAAGAGACGGACTTGTCTGCAAATGAGTATCGAAAAAGATGTCATAAGGAAAGTTAAAAGGGGGCTGCCACTTTCGCGAACGAAATTTCGTGAAGTGGCAACCCCCTAATGTAATTGTAATATCTAATTGTTACTACCAATATTTACGCACGAGAAATATGAGAAGCGCTACAATTCCTGCAATAATAAGAACCGTTCCTATCCACGTCAAAAGAGGCGCCAGTATACATGCTAAGAGATAAATTACCAAGCTAGCAACAAAAAATGTTGATATGAATTTCAATAATTTTTTCATTCTTTCGTCCTCCTACATTTGTGTAAGCAAATCTGCTTTTTTAACATTAAATTCTTCTTCTGTCAAGATACCTGCTTCTTTTAATTTGTTAAGCTTTTCTAATTTTGCAAACACATCATCTTCAACAGGAGCAGCTTGTTGAACAACAACCTGTCTTGCATTTCTTTCTTCCATTTTGATACTTCGTCTATATTCTTGATACACGCGAACCACTCGTTCTGCTTCATATGTAAAAAGTGTTTGTATCTTTTCTTGTGCCCCAGAAACATAAATTGTAATGTTACAAAGTTTGAAAAGTGCAGTCAATGCAAAATCTAACCAACCGTTTGTTTTTTGGTCTGTCGCCATGGATGTAATATCTTCATAGTAGAACTGTTTAACGTTCTTGGTTGCGCCTAACATTTCTCGGTCTAACATTAAAATCTGTTTATTCGTACATACAACAAAGTCTTTTGCAGTAATGTTATCCATACCCCATGCAAAGTAAATTAAGAGTTCATCATCAAACGTATATTGGTTAATTATTTTGATGATTCTGTCACCAATTTTCTTTCTAATGATTTCATCGATTTGCAATTCCGTAATCTCAAAATCTTTTTCTGTTAATCGTCTAACATATTCCAATACGGTAATTGAATCAAAAACAGACACATTATTTGTAGTAAACAATGTAACACCGTTACAAACAAAAGTTAAATCTTCCTCGGTCTTTACGAAATCAAATTGTGAAATCTGATTCCAATCAATAGAGATATTTGCCATAAAGGTCGGATTTTCAGGAAATGTAGCCGATATATATATCTTGGTCGGTGTCATAATGATCGTTTCACCTTTATTTCCATCGAATTCAAAAAATGGTGTTTCTGAATCATCAAAGTCTTTGAAAGTTTTTTGCACTTTTTTCTTGATTTTTTCAGCATACGGAATCATTGTTACTTTGGAACTTGATACACTGTTTGCCGGAAGTAATAATTTTTCAAAATATTCCTTTGTAAAGTCAAGAATACCATCATCTATTGTGATGCAAGGTGTTCCGTCAAAACCACATAAGATATTTTGCAGTAGTGATTGTTCATATTCAGCGACACGTTCACGCATTTCTTCCATCTTTTTGTTCATTTCTTCTTTTCTGATTGCAGATTGTTGTTTCTGCTCTTCAATTTTCGCTTGTGCACTACTCGCAAGTGAATTTGCCTTGTCTGTTACGTTTTTCATCAAATCTTTTAACGCCATTACTTTGTTGCTCCTTTCCTTTTGTTGGGTATATATCTGCCCATGCCTTAAATATACCATATTATCAGAACCATTACAAGCGAGAATTTTATGAAATATAATACACTTGGAGGGCAAAATTATGTTAAAGAAAGAAAATCCGTTAAGGCAACTTCCTAGCATTCCGACTGATTGTGGACAAATAAGAATCCGTTTGAATGAACTGCTAGAATCTCGTAATGTATCGCTAAATCAATTATCATTTCGTGCTGAAATGCAGAGAAATCAGTTGAGAAAATACCGAGATAATAAGATACAACGATTAGATATTGATATTTTGTTACGCCTATGCTATGTGTTAGAATGCGATTTGACAGATCTCATTGAATATATTCCGCCAGAAAATTAAGCCGATCTGATAGGTATAACAATTGACTTTTGCAACAAAAAAAGCGTTGAAATCTTAACGACTTCAACGCCTATGCGCGATCAGGGGTTCGAACCCTGGACACCCTGATTAAGAGTCAGGTGCTCT
>CAYVDA010000064.1:0-8034 GCA_964450635.1 uncultured Faecalimonas sp.
ACGGTAGCAATAGCCGAAAGATTACCTGTGATTGGTATATTGATGACAGGTCTCTTCTACCGAATGATGTAGGGGCGTGATGTTAGCCACGCCTCTATTTTATTTTTTCAAACACACCTACTTTTGAGGTCCATTTTGGGGGCACTTTGGGGTTCATTTTGGGGTTCAGACCATCTAGCGGGTACCTTTAAAACTCTCTCTTTTGTTCCCACATAATTTCTCCCGAAAGTAAAATAGAAGGAAAACTTCACACCGTCCCCCGAAATTAAATGCTTACTTATTATCCACTAACATATATGTAATTACTGTACAAATCTTAATACAGTTTTGCACCTGCTGGAATTGAATCGTCTAACATTACAAGCTTCAACTTTTCTTCACCATTTACATTGTGAATAGCTGAAAGTAACATGCCACAAGAGTCAATTCCCATCATTGGACGTGGGGGAAGATTTACGATTGCAAGTAATGTCTTACCAACAAGTTCCTCTGGCTCGTAAAAAGCATGTACTCCTGAAAGAATTGTTCTCTCATTCTCTGTTCCATCATCAAGTGTAAATCTAAGAAGTTTTTTGCTCTTAGGCACTGCTTCACAATTCTTTACCTTTACAACACGGAAGTCTGACTTTGAGAATGTATCAAAATCAACCTGCTCCTCAAATAAAGGCTCTATTTCAATGCCTGTATTATTTTCAATAACTGCTGCCACTTCTTCTGTTACTACTACTTCATTGTTATCCATTGCTTGTAACTCCTTTGCATTAATTCTTATAATTGTAATATCTACTGAAATCACATCGTCATTTTTATGTATAACATATGCCTGCTACTTTTAAAAAGAATGGTTTTTCTCAATCATATATAAATTACACTCATATATATGTTTAGTCACTAAACAAATCTTAGTCCTCAATCCCAAACATAAGATACGCATAAATGTTCCCTCTATACTCACTTGGAATTTCAAGTTGTTTATCTATTATATCTTCAATGGTCTTGAATCCATTTTGACGGAGATATTCCAATGTCGTTTTTCGCACTTTTAATGTCTCTATGCTTTGTTTTCTTACCTCCGCAGGAACTTTATATACTATACATTTTTCTGACATAATCTGTTCTCCTCACACATCTTGATTTATGTCTTACACATCCGCTCACAACTATTTTCATACTTCATGCCAATATCTCATCCAACAAAGTTCTATATTTTTCATTCAAAGATACTGTCATTAAATTGTACCATACTTCCCTTGTACTCCTCCATAATATTGCCACATTTAGTATTTCTAAACAATCTTATCTCCCTAATTTGATATTACAGTTTTTTTGTAATACGATATTGCTTTCCTTCGTGTTCAAATACAACACCAATCGGTCTGCCATCCATTACTTTATGTAATTTATACCTATCAATATCCAATTCGACACGATGGGTTTTCATATCATCCATCGTCTCATATTCAATCATCTCACCATCATGTACAACTATTTCATCCAGTTTTCCACCGACGATTGCTGTACCACTGGAACTTACAGGGATATCTATTGCCTTCATAGGCACACCATATTTATCCAACAACTGCAATATATTCTGTACCTCTGCTAAATGAGTCTGCGTAAAGTATAAGGACATATCCATACTTGCAGAAACCTTATAATATGGTTCTCGCATAGAGATAGTAGCATTTTCCATTGCTCGCTTAATGCTTGCCTTATATTCATCACTACGAGTCTTCTTAATAGCTTCATATTTCTGATAGCAATTCGGACACAGACAAAGATTAAGTTGCTCCATGTCCACTCCAAAGTTAGAAATAGCCACAGCAAAAATTTCTTTCTCTCCCATTACTCGTTTACAGCTTTGACAAATAATCTTTCCAAACTGATTTGTGTACATTCCCCTAAGATATGCACGTGTTAAGTCCCTATTACCAGATACTTTTTGACGCACTACAACCTCTTTATATCTTACCGGATCAGCTGCATAGAACTGATTCTCAACATATCTTTCCAATCGCTCTCTATTTACAACATAGCGTACCGGAAACTCATTCATATCAAAGCTGTTAGGGTCAAAGATTTCGCTTTCTCCATCGCCCGTTGTAACTGAGATTTCAACACCAAGCTCTTTCGCTAATTTTCTAAGAAGTTGCTGCTTTGCATCTTTATCTAAATTATCAATACCATCAATAACTATCTCTGTCTCATCCGCTGAAAAACCAAGCAATCGACACTCATCGCTATATTGCGATAACCCAATCTCTTGATATATCTTCTTATCAAGCTGATTCTTCGATATATCTTCGATATATTGAAGCGTTCCATCGGTATATAGCCAATCATCACTACGAAGTTGCTTCAATGCATTACAGATACCTTCTTTTGTTTCAAAAGAATCATCTGTTCCAACAATTACTCTTCCGGCAAGTTTTGTAGCATTCGCTAATGCTATTTTCAAAATACATGCCGATTTTTTCTTTGCCAAATCGCTGTTTGTATGGTCTTGAATATATTCAATATTTTTTCTAAGGAAATTGATTTCTAAATAAGGGCGGAAATCTCCCACTGCTTTTATTCCGTTACCAATTCGTGGTCCCTCCTCAACCGGAGTAACATGGATTCCCAACTGCATTACACTATTGGTGCTAATACCTTTCTCCTTGTAAAACTCCTCGTCCAAAAATGCAATCTCTTTACCTAAACCAGAATAATATACACGCATATCAGCCCCTTCAATGGACTTCTCACGGTAAACATCACTCGGTTTCATCAGCTTTGTTGTTCCATCAGAATCTTTTGCAAGAATAATACATCTTTCAGCAATCAACTCCTGAACTTCCTGCATATACGATGCACTAATCATTAAACGACATATCTGCAAAATATCATCAATATACTCTTTTTCAAAAGTATCAGTAACCTGCACCTGCTTTGGTAATCTCGAATACTTTACAAGCACTTTACCTTTTACATATTCAAAGTTATCAAATTCTTTAACACCAAAGCTATCCTCTAATAATGCCTTATAATCATCCGTGATAAAAGAAAGCACAATGGCAGTTTTTGCAATTTTATGATATTCACTTGTGGAACTTAAATAAACTTGTGCTTCTTCTGCTTCATTATATGCGGCTATAAACCTGCTCTCAGCATTTATCAAAATGCGAGCCTCTCTCAAGATAGGCCATGCTTTTTTTACAAAAGCCTGCACATCTTCTTCATATAGACTCTTTTTTCTTGCTATCTTAAAATCCTTTGTGTATTCTGATAACTTATACTCATCCAAAAATTCATATAAGTCTCTCATTACATCAAAATCCGCAATATCGTGCATATTCTGAAAACAATCAACAACTCTATGCGCCCATGATTCTATAGAAAACACCGGAATTTTTAAATCAAGTTTCAACCAACTATAATATTCTGAAAAGCCTGCTGACTTTTCATCGTTAATAAGCACATATTCCTTGTCTCTTGCAAAAGTTCCTTTTAAATATGCATTTGCTGAAAGGTCCGCCATATCAAAAGGTACAGCAACACAGACATCACTACACCCTGACAATTTTCCCGAACGATTTGGAATCAATTCATTTTCTAAGAATAATCTGGTAATAGCAGTCTTTAACCCCGGTAACGTATCATCATTAAAAGAGGTCATCAAAATCTGTCTTATAAAATTCTGAGTAATAAGTTCTCTCTTCTTAAAGTCCAAAATCGCTTCTGCGAAAAGTTCCACCGCAGCACTTAATAAAACACTATTAAACTCAGATGGTCGCATCAATTTTTCTCTTGATACAGCAGTCTCAAAAGAACCATGCAACAGACATGGTAATCCAGTTCTATCTTTTGTCGGAAAATATACCCAAATATCAGTATTTTCCATCTTCTGAATAGATTTCTGCTGAGTATTAGTCAAGAATGCAAGACTTACCTCTGCATTACCCATTTTCGGATGAACTACTTTCTTCTTATACTTGTAATAATACAAGTCACTATATCTTTTGGAACTATTTGTAGCATTACCTTTTAACTGGCATATCTTTAAATTTGCATCATCCTGTTCCATCAAAGAAAATTTTTCATATTTTCCCTTGGTTTTATCAATCCAAAACAGACACTTTATAGTAGACAAAAACAACAATATTTCTGGCTCTAAATCCTTCAATTTCAAAATAATGTCACTACCGTCTATTCGATGTATTTCTCCACTCTTTTCTCTCTTTTGAAATGGTAATACAACTTTTGTAAGGTGTTCTGATTGTGCAAATGGAATAAATTGTTCTCCACCATTAAGAGCATACGAAATCCCCGACTGCATTTGCTCCACATAATTCCAGTCAGTATCAATCTCTTCCGGTAACAAATAATTCTTAATACGAAATGCCTCATCATCGGAATATATTTGTGGCTCACAAGTATATTTAAATACGGACTTGAAACCCATACCAAATTTACCGATAGTCTGAGCATCATCCGCTTTAGTAGTTTCAAGCATAGATGACACACCAATTACATCAGCTTCATTAAAAGGCTTACCATCATGATAAAATACAATCTTATCCTCATGGTATTCAAATACAACACAAGATGCCTTTGTATCTTCTGCATTCTGAATCAACTCATAGACAAAGTGGTTGCTATCAGAATAATGCCCTGCCAGGAGTGCTTCATATTTCCCCGGATTTTCTGTCATATCCAGCCAGCCACGATGATTCTTCTCATATATGGCTCTGTAATTTATCTTTCCCATAGTAAAGTACCTCACAATTACGAATGTACAATCGTCAACTTATCTAATGCTCTTGTAAACGCTATGTATCTTTCGTTACGTTCCATATCCTCATCCACAACAAATACTCTGTCAAATTCAATACCCTTAATTTCATCTACATACATAACAGAAACCTTGGATGTGTCGAATTTTGTCGAAAAATTATTCTTAACTACATCTACAATCGGACTTCTTGTAACCCTTGTCTTTGCCATCGTTCGAGGCAAAATAACAGCAGTTCTATCTTCTGATGCTGCACTCTTAGCCAATTCCTCTAGCATTTCTTTAAAGGTGATATTTCTAACTGGCTCACCTTCGACTCCAGTTAATGTCATATCAAAGTTAAAGACCTCATTACAATATTGTGTAATCTGATTTGTATTACGGTAATTCTCGTTCAACTCATACTGATGTGCAATCAGTTTTGTTTTTAACTGCTCCCATGTCGCCAAGCCTCTACCCTGCTTAATTCTTTGGTTAAGATCACCATAAACGTTGTAATATGCTTTATTCGCTTGATTCTGCTCAATAATCGCCTCGTATTCACAGAATGATACATCCTGACCTTCGTCAACACAAATTAGTTCCTCTTCGCCGACAGTCTTATTCCATAACATTCTCGCAAAAATCACTCTTGCATATAACTCATATCGGTAAGTTTTGTCTGAACGTTTCATATCAAGCTCAAGTAGCTTATCAGCAATTACACGATTAAAGAGTACATTAAAGACTTGTAACGTAATATCTTTCTGGTATTTATTCTTTAACTCAATCACTTGCTTATACTCTTCCGGTGTCAAAATCAATCCTTTATTTGATAATTCTGCCTGCTCTTTATCCACTTCCAACTGCAATTTTTCTTTAATTGAACTCTGTTCAAATATACTTCTCTTGGCTCTTCTGTATTTCGCCAGATACTCTATTGCATTATTTCCAGACTTTAATACCTTCTTTTCATCAAAATATGTCAATGCATTCTCAATGCTTTCAAAGGTATCAACTGCATTTCTAGTAGTTCCCCATACAAGAAGCAATTTTTCTGTGTCTTCACGCTTTTTCTGTAATTCATTTTCTCTATTCTGAGCTTTCCTTAATGCATCAGCACTAAGCAAGCGTCGAATTGGACCGCTTAGCTTTTCTATTTCATCACGTACTTCCGCAAGTGCAGCATCAACAGTCTGTATTTCAGCCGTATACTTTTCGATAATGTCAGCAAGAATGCGCTTCAATTCATCACGATAATTTGTCTGCATATCTGATAATATACTTTCTGCTTCAACTATTGCTTCATCACACTTCTGCTGTTTATATTTGTTTGACTCAATTTTTTCTTCATGACGACTTAACTCAGACATTACCGAACTATTTTTGCTAGCAATATCCCCAACCAATCTTGCAAACAAAATCAGTTTTTCACCATCTGACATCGAATCCGTAATCTTATATGTATATTCACACTTATCAGCACAAAATCGAATAAACTCCTGCTCCTCTGGAGTGTAATACTGCCCTAACACTTCCGGATATAGAGCTCTCATGCGTTTTACAAAAGCCTTACTATATACATAATTCAAAAATCGCTCTTCAATATTTTCTTCTTCATCAATCTTCTTATGATACGACAATTCCACATCATATCTATCCAATAGCCATGAATAATACTGGTCTACTGACATAATTTCGATTGCACCTAAATTCAACTGAGAATGTAATCCACCAATATGTACATTAAAATTCTCGTTTGGTGTCAAAATCTTAATCTTTTCCGGCTTTAATGACTTGTTATTATATAACCAGAACGAAAGCCTATGGAGCATTACCATAGTTTTACCAGAACCTGCACAACCTTGTACAATCAAATTTGCCACATATGCGCGTTCAATAATTTCGTTCTGTTTATCTTGAATTGTTGCAATAATATCTGTTAATTGATGGCTCTTTTTTCTTGACATTAATACTTGAATCAAGAATTTATCGTAGATTCCTTTATCTGCAAACTCTGAATTACTTGCAAATTCATCTACTATACCACGAAGTTTTCCTGCTTGAATATCTATTTTTCTTCTTAAATCGACTTGGCGTTTCTTACCTCCGACTACTCCATCTGGTTCAGCAGTTCTTGCAAATAATCTTCCTTGCTCACTCCAACGTGAGTAAACAACAATGTCTCCAACTGTTTTATCATCAGTTTTTCCGATATAAAATATCTTTCTTCCTTTTCCTGCATCACTTACATCTATACGACCGATATATGGTTGTGCCATAAGTTCATTAATCGCATCCTGTCGCTCATATATCGCCTTTGCAGAATACTTCTGACTCTGTAAATCATGTAGACCACCACAACCATCATCCACTGCATATCTGCTAACTGGCTTTGGCAAATTGTTATATTCCTGCATAAGTACAGACTCTATATGCAACAACTGTTTCTTTTCTTCATCATATGAATCCCCATGTTTCATATACTCAAAAAGGCGCACTCCACCCTTGATATGATGTGTAATAATACCTTGTGATGATAAGAACTCATAACTTTTCTGCGGAATGTAATACGCCGCACATTCTTTACAGAAAGCCATCTCCACCACATATTTTCTTATTTGTTTCTTACTATTCTCCACATCAACAGCTACATTTACTATTTCACAACTAGCAATGTGCTCCTTATGAGTACAGTTGCATTCATCCGCTTGGATAACTTGATCATGTGATTCTAAATTAACCACATCCTTTACACCTGCAAGTGAAAGTTCTTTTCCATTCGATATAAATGCAATATAATCCTTCGGATTCATTCGTATCCTCCAATTAGCCTAATGTAAGCGAGCCTGCTCGTACACAAACCTTTAAATCAAAGGTTTTCGGTTTACCATCACCGTTATCAAACAGAATCGTAATCCTATCCCCAAAACATTCTTCTACCGTACCTAGACCATATATCTTATGGTTTACTCTTGCTCCGATATCAGATATCTTTTTCTTCTTGTTACCTGTCTCTTGCTCAGAGGTATTTACCTCTTCACTTCTTGGCATATTTCCCAACGGACCATGAGCATTTATAACTTCCTCAAGGTCACAATTTTCATCATCCGGCACCCCATACTCGTCAATTAACATAAGAAAAGTCTGTACTTCTGCTAAATGTGTCTGAGTAAATGACACCGCTATATCTGCATTTATGCCTATTTCAAATTCCTCTGCGCTATCTATATCCATTGAAACAATCGCTTTATGAACCTTCGCTTTGTAATCATCTTTAT
>CAYVDA010000065.1:0-7063 GCA_964450635.1 uncultured Faecalimonas sp.
GCCGGAACGTTACATACCGGGCATTTCTCCGGTGCAGAATCTCCTTCGTGAACATAACCACATACAGTACATACAAATTTTTTCATGATTTTTTTCTCCTTCTTTTTTAAAATTTTATTTTGAAACCTTTTGGCTTCTTAAGAGCCGCAGCTCTCTGAATCAATAATAGTAATTGTTACTGATATTACGATAACATATCGTTTTTCACTTGTCAACACTCATTTTGCATTTTAAGAAATTATTTCTTTTTTCTTGTTTAGACATTCCTGGCAGGTACCATAGAATAGAATCTCATGGCTGTCAATTTCGCCATCCCAGGAATCCTGGGCCAGGGTGTTGATCTTATCTAGCAGCTCCATGTCCAGATCATAGACGTTGCCGCAACAGGTACAACATACATGATAATGGGGGAGTGGGTTGCCGTCAAATCGATCGCCGCCGTAAGGGGTTGTAATCTTAATTGCGTCACCAAGTTCAGCTAGCAAGTTTAGATTCCGATAAACAGTCCCAAGACTAATATTAGGAAATTCATTGCGAACCATCGTATATACCGTGTCTGCTGTCGGATGAGCAGTGGTATGCATCAGATATTCCTTGATGGCTTCTCTTTGCCTGCTGTATTTCAGAGGTGCCATGGACATCGCTCCTTTCTGATAATGATAATCGTTACTAATATTAAAACACGAAGGGAAATGTTTGTCAATCGTTTTTAAAAAGAAAATTTTAAAATAATAGACAAAATAGCAGTCATCACCTATCAGAAAATGTTTAAATATTCAGACAATTAAAGGATATAGTAGAAAGAATAAAAAAACGGGATAAATTTCGAGAAAAAAGTTGACAAGTAAAACCCACAGTGTTACTATAAGGTCAAGAAGAGACATCACATTAATTAGGGGATGAAATCTAGACGAAAGGAGGCTCGATTCCATTGGACACGACAGAGATAACAATTCAATATGTCAGTGGTATGGCAAGTACAGGAACCTTAGAAGAGAGCCTTTACCATAGAAGATAGTCCCGGACAGATATGAGAATAGATAGAAGATTCGGAGAGAAGATAGGAACCGGAACGAATCGCTCGACTTGCAGACATATTGGAAGGAAAGAAGAATCGATACCACATAGAAGAATAGAAGGCAAAAGGTTCAAGAGCAAGAGAATCCTCCGAATAGCAAAGAAGAATATAGATAATAGGAGAAGATACAATTTAATAAGTAAAAGAAGGTAGTCATTTTCACAAGTGGCTACCTTTTTTTGTGCTTCGGATAGGTAACATTTCTGTAACAATTTTTTGACATTGGCTAGTGGGTGTGATAAAATGAAAAGCATATAAATCTATTATTTTTCGAGGTGACAACCAATGGATAAAAATGAGTTTCGTGAGAAAACCGAGCAAATGCTCGCATGTATAAAGAAAAAAGAATATCAGCAAGCGTTAGAGATTGTTGAAAGTATAGAATGGAAGAAGATTAAGAATGTGGCTGCACTGTGTATGGGCAGTGAGGTTTATGAGTGCTGTGGCGAATATGGGAAGAGTCGCAGCCTTTTGATGGATGCTTATGAACGTTCACCGGAGAGTCGGAAGATTGTATATCGTCTGGGTGTGCTTGCGCTGAAAGCGGATGATGTAGCGGAAGCGACCAATTGCTATGAAGAGTTTTTGAAGTTGGCACCGAAGGATCCGAATGGATTCATCTTACGCTATCGGATTTTGAGAAAACAGGGTGCGCCTTTGCAAGAGCAGATTGCAGCCTTGGAAGAATTCAAGAAGGTTGAATATGTTGAAAAATGGGCATTTGAACTTGCAAAATTGTACCAGGAAGCTGGGATGACTGCAGAATGTCTGGAAGAATGTGACGATTTAATCCTTTGGTTTAGTGAAGGAAAGTTTGTTTACAAAGCCATGGAGTTGAAGATGGAATACAAGCCATTGACTCCTTTACAACAGGAAAAATATGAGGAGTATAAGAATCCGAAGCAAGCAGAAGTTGTCGTGGTGGATGAGGCGGAGACTACAGAGGAACCGGTAGCAGAGGAGCAGGAGGTTGCAACTGAGGAATCTGTAGAGGTAGCAGCTGAGGAAGCCGAAGCTGCAGAGGAGCCTGAGGTAGCAGAGGAAGAAGTCGAAGCTACAGAGGAGCCTGAGGTAGCAGAGGGAGAAATTAAAGCCACAGAGGAATCTGAGGTAGCAGAGGAAGAAGCCGAAGCCACAGAGGAATCTGAGGTAGCAGAGGAAGAAGTTGAAGCTACAGAGGAGCCTGAGACGGCAGAGGAAGAATCGGAAGCAGTAGAGGAAGCAACCGAGGAATCTTCGGAGGAAGAAGAGCCGATCGAGGTGGAAGAGGAAGAGCCGGTAGTGGTGAAATCCCCAACTTCCGGATTGAGTGTGCAGGAGATTTTGCAAGACTGGGAAGAGAAACAAAAAGAGAATGCCCAGATGATTCTTGCAGAGCAGGAGCGACTTTCGAAGGAGCAGGAAGCAGAGGGAAAAGAGCCGAATGAGGTAGAGACAGAGAGTGTCTTGCCGGATGATATTTTGAAATTAATGCAGGAATTAGAGTCTGAGTCAGAGGAAATCAAAGCTCAGAGAGCGGCACAAGCAGCGCCACAACCGAAGAAATTTGCGACGGGACATTTGCCGGATCTGACAGGAGTCGCAAGTGCAGTTGGTGCGGTTGTATCCGGTGCCATCCATGCGAATGCTGCTGCGGAGAAAGTGGCAGAACAGGTGACCGAGACCGCTGCAGGAGCAGGGGCGACAGCAGCTTCCAAAGTCGTTGAGGCGGTTGTATCTGAAGCGCCTGAGACAGTGCAGAAAGCGGAAGAGCCGGAAAAAGGAATCAAGGTGGGTGACACCCAGGAGATTATGAATGCTGCGAAAGCATTGATGAATGATGAAGTGATTGAAGTACCGGATGAAGAAGTTCCGGAATTAAAGAGACAGAGTCGTTCCAAATATGACACAGGATTTGTGGTACAGGGGCGTTATGACTTAGAAGCACAGAGTGAGATTGGCTTGAAAGCCGGTTTGACAGAAGAGCAGAAGAAACTGTTTTCTTATTTCGTGCCGGTGCATGGTATGAGCGAGCAGTTGGTGGAGGTGATTGAAAAAGATAAGAAATGTCGGGCACGTTATGGAACCTCCCGGACAGGAAACCTGCTGGTAGTGGGAAGAAAGGGATCCGGCAAGACGGTCCTCGCTGTGAATATTGTAAAAGCCATCCAGAAATCAAGAAAAGTAAAGCATGGCAAACTTGCGATTGTAACCGCAGAAGCGTTGAATAAGAAAGAATTATCTCCAATCGTGGACAAGCTTCACGGTGGAGCGGTGGTGATTGAACATGCATCCCGGTTGAACAAGCGCACGATTTCACAATTGAATGATTTGATGGAAGAGCAGACCGGAGAGCTTCTTGTAGTACTGGAAGATGAGAGAAAACAGCTGGATCGGATGTTAGAATCCAATTCCAGATTCCAGAAGAAGTTTACATCCAGAGTGGAATTGCCGGTGTTTATCAACGATGAATTGGTAACGTTTGGACAGACCTATGCTAAGGAGAATGGCTATCGTATTGATGAGATGGGTATTTTGGCATTGTATAGTCACATCGATATGTTGCAGAGAGACGATGAAGTGGTGACTGTGGCAGATGTTAAGGAGATCCTTGATGCAGCCATTGAGCATTCTTGCAAATTTAATATGAAGAAATTGGCCAAGAAGTTGTTTGGCAAAGCAAAAGATGAATCTGCCAGAGTACTTCTGACAGAGGAGGATTTTAAATTATAATAAGGAATAGGGTGACGCAATATGGCAGACCAGAGTCAGAGACAATCCTTTGAGATTGGCGAATTGGATCATTACCTGTTTGGACAGGGAACCCATTATGAGATTTATAAAAAATTAGGCTCTCATCTCGTGGAGAAAGAAGGAAAACAGGGTGTATATTTCGCAGTATGGGCACCGCATGCGACAGCAGTCTCTGTTGTAGGAGATTTTAATCATTGGAATATCAAAGTGGATCGAATGGTTCGGGAAGAACCGCTGGGAATCTGGACTTGCTTTGTACCGGAAGCGAAAAAAGGAGACTTGTACAAATATTGTATCTGGTCGCCGGAAGGACATGTGCTCTATAAGGCAGATCCATTTGCTAATGAGGCGGAGCTTCGCCCGGGAACAGCCTCGAAGATTACGGACATTTCCCATTTGAAATGGACCGATGGAAAATGGATGGAGCGACGAAGAGAATGGGATCATCATAAGGAACCGGTATCTGTTTACGAGGCCCATATTGGATCTTGGAGACGCCATCCGGGCCGGGAAGATGACGGATTCTATAATTATCGGGAATTTGCCAAGGCGGCAACAGAATATATCAAAGAAATGGGATATACCCACATCGAGCTGATGGGAATTGCGGAACATCCATTTGATGGTTCCTGGGGATATCAGGTGACAGGATATTATGCACCAACTTCCCGCTATGGTACGCCGGAAGATTTTGCTTATATGATTGACTATTTCCACAAGCACCAGATCGGCGTGATATTGGATTGGGTGCCGGCTCATTTTCCGAAGGATGCCCATGGATTGGCAGAGTTTGATGGGGAAGCAGTATTTGAATATGCAGATCCGCGCAAAGGAGAGCATCCGGATTGGGGAACGAAGATCTTTGACTATGGCAAACATGAAGTGCAGAACTTCTTGATTTCTAATGCCTTGTTCTGGATTGAACATTTTCATGTAGATGGCTTGCGTGTGGATGCGGTAGCTTCCATGTTATATCTGGATTATGGAAAGGAAGATGGCCAGTGGGTTGCAAACCAGTATGGCGGCAACGAGAATCTGGAAGCGATCGGATTTTTCAAACATTTGAATTCGGTAGTATTAGGAAGAAATCCGGGAACCATGATGATTGCAGAAGAATCGACGGCGTGGCCGAAGGTGACGGAAAGACCTGAGCATGACGGTTTGGGATTCAGTATGAAATGGAACATGGGATGGATGCATGATTTTACGGAATATATGAAATTGGATCCTTATTTCCGAAAAGGCGCCCATCATCAGATGACATTTGCCATGAGTTATGCATACAGTGAACGCTATATTTTAGTATTATCTCATGACGAAGTGGTACATTTGAAATGTTCTATGTTAAATAAGATGCCGGGAATTGGCTTTGATAAGTTTGCCAATTTGAAAGTGGCATACGCTTTTATGATGGGACATTCGGGAGCAAAATTGCTATTTATGGGACAGGATTTTGCGCAGTTGCAGGAATGGAGCGAAGCGAGAGAGCTGGACTGGTATTTACTAGAGGAAGAGCCACATCGTCAGTTGCAGGCATTTACGAAAGATTTGTTGCATTTGTATCGCAAGAACAAAGCGTTATATGAATGTGACAGCAGCTGGGATGGATTTACCTGGATTAATGCAGATGACGCGGATCGGAGCATTTACAGCTTCATGCGACATTCGAAAGAGCAGAAAAAGAATTTGTTATTTGTATGCAATTTCACGCCAGTGGCACGTCCGGATTATCGGGTTGGAGTGCCGAAGGGCAAACAGTACAAATTGATTTTAAACAGTGATGAGAAACAGTATGGTGGAGAGGGAGCCGAAAGAGAGACGGTTTACCGTGCAACCAAACAAGAGTGTGACGGTCAACCTTATTCCTTTGGATATTCCTTGCCGGCATATGGAGTTGCAGTATTTGAATTTTAAAGAAAGAGGGAAGACCATTATGGACAGTGGTCTTCCTTTTGCGAGGATTGAAGAATGAGATTACGAAACATACCAGGTGCGGATGCGGCAATTGCCAGTCATCCGGCAGCGGTGAAAGATGGAGCAGAAAAAAAGGGACATTGGAATGAGGAATTTGGCAATGACAATCCGATCTATACAGAGATTGGCATGGGAAAAGGCCAGTTTTTGATGACTTTGGCAAAACAGAATCCGGAGATTAATTATATTGGAATCGAACGGTATTCCAGCGTACTTCTTCGGGCGTTGGAAAAATATGACAGCGAGGAATATGAGCAGCCGGCCAATGTTCGATTTATTTGCATGGATGCATTTGAACTTCCGGAGTTCTTTGCTCCGGGAGAGGTGGAGAAGATCTATTTGAATTTCTCTGATCCATGGCCGAAGGCGCGACATGCCAGAAGGAGGTTGACCTCTACGCGCTTCCTTGGACAGTATGAGAAGGTGCTGCCGGAAGGCGGAAGAGTGGAATTCAAGACGGATAATCGATCCCTTTTTGAATTTTCCTTAGAGCAGGTGGAAGAAGCAGGATGGACGCTACAGGCCCATACTTTCGATCTGCATCATGACAGTGCCATGAATGAAGGAAATGTCATGACAGAATACGAAGCGAAATTTTCTGCCATGGGTAATCCAATCCATAAATTGGTGGCAATCAGGAAATAGAACAGGCCATCCGGCATAGAATATAGAGAAGAAGTGGTTCGGATGGTTGGAACATGAGAAGATGCTGGTGGTTCTGCTATAATCGCAAATTCCGCAGACGAATGAATCGGCTACGGGCCTCCATAGAGGAAGTCTATGCAGTTCTCAATCCAAAGTGTAGACCACATGGGTAAGGTGGGAAAATGCCATGGGATTGCGTTTGTATGTATTCTATGATAGCTGGTGCCCGAAGTGCCAGATGATGTTGCCGGTAATTCGGGATTTGGAAAAAGAGCTGAAATCGATCTATGAAATTGTGGAAGTCGAGATGGAAAAGGAACCAGAACTAACTCGGAAGTATGGGGTGGAATTAGCGCCTACATTTGTGGTAGAACGGGAAAAAAAGCTGGTGGGGAAAATGGCAGGATTATTGGATGAAAAGGTCTTGCGAGAACGGCTTTTGCAGTTTGTGAGAGAAAAAAATTAAAAATATGCAACTTTTTTGAAAAAAGTATAAAAAAATACTTGCATTTTTATGGGAAAGGCTATATAATAATCCTTGCGTTGTGAAAACAACAAGCGCGATTAGCTCAGCTGGCAGAGCACCTGACTCTTAATCAGGGTGTCCAGGGTTCGAACCCCTGATCGCGCATA
>CAYVDA010000066.1:0-6376 GCA_964450635.1 uncultured Faecalimonas sp.
AGTGCATTCTGGTCCATCTCCTGAGAATATGCTGTATCTCTCCAATTTTCTAATAATGTCATTATAAGACTCTCCTTTGTATTTGTTTACTTGTGTATCATAGCATTCCAATTTGTTTTGGTCAATAGTTTCTCGCCTGATTTTCTGCCTTTTAAACAGGTATTCTTCCACAGTCATAGATTCTCGCACCTTCCTTTTTTATTTTTCTCAACTCTACCATTCTATTCTCAAAGAAGAGAAAATATTCCTAAAACACAGATTTTCCTTGACATTTTGCGCGAAGAATGCCTACACTATATATTATGCAAAAAAAGGAAAGAAGGAACATATATATGGAACATTTAACAATACCTTCCAACTACTCATCTCCTCTTACCATTCGGGAGACAGAAGTTGCAATCAAAGAGATTAAAGACCATTTTGAGCGTGCCTTGGCAAAATCTTTACACTTAACCCGTGTATCCGCTCCGCTATTTGTCAAACCAGAGAGTGGTCTTAATGATAATTTAAATGGTACAGAGCGTCCGGTTGCCTTCGGCATTAAGGAGCAGAACGACAGCATTGTAGAGGTGGTACACTCCCTTGCCAAATGGAAACGTTATGCCCTGAAGCGTTATGGTTTTCACTCTGGCGAAGGCTTATATACGGACATGAATGCCATTCGTCGAGACGAGGATACCGACAATATCCATTCCCTCTATGTAGACCAGTGGGACTGGGAGAAGGTCATTTCCCACGAAGAGAGAAACATGGAGACGTTGCAATATACGGTTCGCAAGGTCTATGCAGCACTAAAAGAGACGGAAGCTTATATTTCCCGTCGCTATAACTATATTGAGCCTCTTCTTCCGGAGGAGATTACTTTCATTACATCACAGGAATTAGAGAACCTCTATCCGGATAAGACACCGAAGGAACGGGAATATCTTCTCACCAAGGAAAAAGGTGCTGTCTTTATCTCTCAGATTGGTAAGACCTTGATTTCCGGCGAACGCCATGATGGACGTGCACCAGACTATGATGATTGGGAATTAAATGGTGATATCTTAGTCTACTATCCGGTTCTGGATATTGCACTGGAATTATCTTCCATGGGAATCCGCGTGGATGAAGAATCCCTGCTGCACCAGTTGGAAGTTGCCGGTTGTCCGGAACGAGCAGAATTGGAATTCCAACGTGCTTTGTTAAATCACGAACTGCCATATACCATCGGTGGTGGTATCGGCCAGTCCCGTATCTGTATGTACTGCCTGCGAAAAGCACATATCGGTGAGGTGCAATCTTCTACCTGGCCGGATGAGATTATCAAGACTGCTTTGGAACATGGCATTCAGTTATTATAAAATAATTAAGTAGGCTGACTCCTACCCGATTATCGTTTACAGACAGCTTAGAAGCATCGCTTTTCGATGTTCTTGCACCCAGCAAATGCCATTTCATACAAGCATGATGTCATTGCTTTTGCTACAAAAAAAGAATCCCGCATCTGCGAGATTCTTTTTTCTTGTCATTAGTTTGTATAGTTGTCGAAGTAACCCTGTACCAAAACGACCGGTGTTCCTTTGTCTCCGGAACCGCTGGTAAGGTCACACAGAGAACCGATCAAATCTGTCAACTGTCTCGGTGTGGTTCCCTGGGAAGCCATATCACCTACCAGGTTATCGCTCTTTTCACGGATACGTTTGGAAATTGCATCCTTCAATGCTTCTCCGCTTAATTCGCTATAATCGTTATCTGCCAGATATTTAATCTTCACTTCGTTTGGTGTACCGATCAAACCTTCTGTATAAGCCGGTGATACAACCGGGTCAGCAAGCTCCCAGATCTTTCCTTGTGGATCTTTGAAAGCACCGTCTCCATATACCATAACTTCTACATGTTTGCCGGTTTTGTCCAGAATCTGCTTCTGGATGTCTTTGACCAGATCAAAGCACTCATTCGGGAAGAGCTTGATCTTGTCTTCTGTTGATTTATTGGAACCGAGAAGGCCATATTTGCTATTATAACCACTTCCATCAATAGAGGTTGTCAAGATATCATCCAGACCGCATACACGCTCTGCCCCGTTTGCCTTCAAGATTCTCTTGGTTCTTGCACGGGTATGAATATCACAGTTCAGAACATTCTTGGTATAATCTAAAATTGCTTTTGGATTATTTGCAAAAATGATCTCCACCTCAGCGCCGGACTCACGAATCAGATTTCCATAGTATTCTACATAATCCACACCGGTGAATTCGTGCTTATTCTCACCGAACAGTTCACGGTAACGCTCTAATGTCAGAACGTCAGAATACGGATTGATTCCTGCTTCATCCAACTTATCTAAGGAAACCAGTTCATTTCCCACTTCATCGCTTGGGTAGCTGAGCATCAAGACTACTTTCTTCGCTCCCTTTGCAATACCACGTAAGCAGATTGCAAAACGGTTTCTTGACAGGATTGGGAAAATAACACCGATGGTCTCCCCGCCTAATTTTGCTTTTACATCAGCGGCAATGGCATCGATGGAAGCGTAATTCCCCTGTGCACGTGCAACGATGGATTCTGTAATAGAGATTACATCGCGGTCTCTTAATTCAAATCCTTCACTTGCTGCAGCATCCAGCACGCTGTCTACTACCAACTTCGCTAAATCATCGTTCTCACGAATGATTGGGCATCTGATTCCTCTTGAAATAGTTCCTACTTTTCTTTCCATATACGGCATCTCCCATCTTTCTAGTATCTAATCCAAAAAAGATTATACTATCTTTTTCGGGATTATACAATATTTTTTTACAGAAACAGTGCAATATTTTTTCACTGAAACAGTGCAATATTTTTCATATATTTTCTTACATTAACGGCGCAATCAGACGTAAAATTCTTCCTGCTACCTTGGAAAACAGACTGCGGGAACGCAAATCTTCTTCCGTAACCAACTGACACTTCCCAAGTGTTTCTTGGAAATCAGCTTCAATTTCTCCCACCACCGGATTGTCATAGAGGAACGCTCCACATTCAAAATGATGATAGAAGCTTCGGTAATCCAGATTGATCGTTCCAACCACCGCGGTGTCATCATCAGACACAAATACTTTTGCATGGACAAAACCCGGCGTATATTCATAGATCTGTACCCCAGCCTGCATCAACTCCGCATAATAGGTCTTCGCCAGTACAAAAGCATACCATTTATCCGGCACATGGGGCATAATAATAATCACTTCGATCCCGCTCTTTGCCGCCTGGGTCAAGGTGGTAATTGTCTCATTATCTAAAATCAAATATGGCGTCATAATATGCACATATTTTTTGGCATGATTCAGAATGTGAAAATAAACCTGCTCCCCAATATACTCATGATCAAACGGACTATCCGCATAAGGAAGCACATACCCTTTCGCTCGATCCCGCACCGGAGCTTTCTCTGTCAAGTAGCGATCATACTGCTCTTTTTCCTTCGCACTGATATTCCACATCTGCAGAAACATCATGGTAAAGCTCTGTACTGCTTCCCCTTCTAACATGATCGCCACGTCTTTCCAATGGCCAAACCGAACTGTCTCATTGATATACTCATCTGCTAAATTAATGCCTCCGGTAAAAGCAACCTTTCCATCCACCACACAGATTTTCCGATGGTCACGGTTGTTCTGATAAGTGGATAAAACCGGTTTTAAGGGGCTATATAATTTACATTGAATGCCATCCTCACATAATTTTTTTCGAAAATGATAGGGCATCAGCAAATCTCGCATGCCATCGTACATAAAACGCACTTCGACCCCTTCTTTTACCTTCTCCCGAAGAATCTCCAGCACTTCACTGAGCATTCTCCCCTCATCGATAATAAAATATTCCATGAAGATAAATTTTTCTGCTTTGCGAAGTTCCACTTTTAAGGCTTCAAACTTCTCTTCCCCGCAGGTAAAATATGTGGCTTTGGTATTGCCATGGACCGGATAGGATAAGGTATGTCCAAGATAATAGGCAAGATTGGCATTGGCCGGTTTATCCCTCCGCAAGTCTTCTACCAACTCCCGATTCTGCTCCATATAAGGCGCCGTCTCTTCTTCCAGTTTTCGGATTCTTCGACCCAGATATTTGGTCTGAGGCTGTAATTTCATATACAGATAAAACAAAAGCCCAAACACCGGAACAATGACGATAAAGAGGACCCAGCTTAGTTTAAAAGCCGGATTGGTTTTCTCATTGATAATATAGATCAAGACCACCACACTCAGCACATCCACAAATGCATTAAAGAATTTCATATATTCCCTAAAATAGATACCACCGGTAACCAAAACTGCAATTTGCAGAAAAACCAATAACAACAAAATTGACACACGGCTGAATAAGAATCTTGATATTCCTGTTTTCGCTTTCTTTACAGGTTGCTTCATCCTGTCTTGTACTTCTTTTCTAATCTCCATCACTACACCCTAATAAAATGACAGGGTGAGAATCTACATCCTCACCCCTTGATACAACTTATTTCGGTAACTTGAAGGAACTCTTCAAGGATACGATACGGTTAAATACCAACGCATCCGGCTTCGAGTCTTTGGCATCGATACAGAAATATCCATTTCTTACAAATTGGAAACTATCATATGCCTTCGCACCTTCAAAACTTGGTTCTAAATAGCAATCCTTAATGATCTGCAATGAATTCGGATTCAGATTCAAAGAACCATCTTCTTTATTATATACTCCCTTTTCCTCATCTACGATATTCTCATAGAGACGAACTTCTGCTTTCGTTGCGTAAGCAGCCGGAACCCAATGAATGGTTCCTTTTACTTTTCTTCCTGTAAATCCGGTTCCACACTTGGTCTCCGGATCGTAGGTACAATGAATCTCTACTACCTTGCCATTTTCGTCTTTCACAAAGCTGTTACATGTTACGAAATAGGCATGCATGAGACGAACTTCATTTCCCGGGAACAGACGGAAATACTTCTTCGGCGGTTCCTCCATGAAATCCTCCCGTTCGATATATAACTCTCGGCAGAACGGAACCTTACGATAACCAAGCTCTTCATTCTCCAAGTTGTTGGCTACATCCAGGTACTCTACCTGTCCTTCCGGATAGTTATCGATAACCAATTTGATCGGATCTAAGACTGCCATCATACGCGGCTTCTTCATCTTCAAATCCTCCCGGATACAGTATTCTAACATAGCATAGTCTACCGAACTGTTACTCTTAGATACCCCACACAGGTCTACGAACATCTTCAAAGACTCCGGTGTGAATCCACGTCTACGAAGGGCTGCAATGGATACCAGACGTGGGTCATCCCAACCATCTACGATACCATCTTCTACCAACTTCTTAATATAACGCTTACCGGTTACTACGTTGGTCAAGTACATCTTTGCAAACTCAATCTGGCGTGGTGCCGGATCAAATTCACATTCTCTCACTACCCAATCATACAAAGGTCTGTGGTCTTCAAATTCCAGCGTACAGATGGAATGGGTAATCTTCTCCACCGCATCCTCAATCGGATGAGCGAAATCATACATCGGATAAATGCACCACTTATCTCCTGTATTATGATGCGACATATGTGCCACACGGTAAATAATCGGGTCCCGCATGTTGATATTCGGCGACGCCATATCAATCTTCGCACGAAGAACACGATCCCCATCATCAAACTCGCCATTCTTCATGGCCTCAAATAATTCTAAGTTCTCATCGATGGTACGATCCCGAAACGGACTGTTCTTACCAGGCTCTGTCAAAGTTCCACGATATTCCCGGATCTCTTCCGGAGACAGATCGCAGACATAGGCTTTGCCTTTCTTAATTAACTTCACTGCACATTCATACATGATATCAAAATAATCAGAAGCAAAATACAAATGTTCTTTCCAATCTGCTCCTAACCACTTAATGTCTTCCTTAATGGATTCTACGAATTCCATCTTCTCCTTGGTTGGGTTCGTATCGTCAAAGCGCATATGGAAGGTTCCATGATACTTCTGCGCCAGTCCATAATTCAACAAAATGGACTTGGCATGTCCGATATGCAGGTAGCCATTCGGCTCCGGCGGGAATCGGGTACAGACGGTGTCATACACGCCTTCTTGTAAATCTTTCTCGATTTCCTGTTCGATAAAATTCTTTGCTACTACTTCATTCTCCATGGGGGTTCCTCCTCAAAATGCCTATAAAGTGAATGAAGCACTGCAAACTGCAGTGCTTCGACCAACTTTTGAAAGCTGCTGAGCGGACTTGAACCGCCGACCTCATCCTTACCAAGGATGCGCGCTACCTACTGCGCCACAGCAGCATACTGTCTCGGACAGCACTCATATAGTTTACTACATCCATTTTGATTTGTCAATCTAAAATTTCAATCATTTTTTGTTTTAT
>CAYVDA010000067.1:0-6204 GCA_964450635.1 uncultured Faecalimonas sp.
AGGGGTTAGAGCCTTTTTTATTTTCCTCCCATTCGTTTTGAATGGGATTTTTTTAATTGATTTTCCAAAGTCCGGCTTTCTTAGAGTCTTCACGCACAATCAAGTCTTTTTGGATAAGAGACTTAATCACTCTATCTACCGTCCTTGCAAGCGCAGGGGTATTTGGAATCCAGTTGTTCGCAGAAAAAATAGCATGAAATAAGGCTATAAAAGCCTAAGAAAAAGCAACTTTTTCGGGGTTGCTTTTTCTATTGTTACCCTTTACAATGAAGGTAGATTATACGAATGAGGTGGCAGATTATGGCGAATGATTTTGGATACAAAGTAGGCGAGGCGACCATCGCAATGGAGATGGAAGATTATTATGTATGGGATTGCTCTGTGATCAAAGCATCCGATGGGAAATATCATATGTTCTCTTCCAGATGGCCGAAGAAATACGGATTTGGTTGGAACTGGGTATTTAATAGCGAGATTGTACATTGCGTTTCTGACAAACCGGAGGGCCCATATAAGTTTCAGAATGTGGTACTTCCAAGACGTGGAAGACAATACTTCGATGGAATGAATACCCATAATACTTGTATCAAAGAATATAATGGAAAATATTATCTCTATTATATGGGATGTACCTATGGTGGCGATATTCCGGGTGAGACAGAAGCATCTGCAGCATATGCAACAGAGACCTGGAACCGAAAGAGAATCGGTCTTGCAGTAGCAGATGATATCAATGGAGAGTTCGTAAGAAGAGATACTCCGCTGTTAGAACCAAGAGACTGCTCTTATTGGGATTGCACGATTACAACCAACCCGTCTGTAGCAATCATGCCGGACGGTAAGACTTATATGATTTACAAATCAAGAAAAGCGGAAGGAAAGCCATTACAGCTGGGAATTGCAGTGGCAGACAAGCCGGATGGAGAATTCCGCAGACTTTCCGATCATCCGATTTTAGAATTTAAGGATGAAGATTATCATATTGAAGATCCATTTATCTGGTATGATGAGAAGAAAGGGAAATTCGGACTCATTGCAAAAGATGATGTGAAGAATGGCGCTTATGGAATTACAGGCGAATGGGGAAGCGGTTTCTATGCAGAGAGCGATGATTGCATGGATTTCGAGATTCCGGAACATCCGACGGTATATACCAGACATGTTAATTGGGCAGATGGAACCAAGACTTTACAGGGGAACTTAGAGAGACCATGCCTGCTCTTTGATGAGAATGGCAAGCCGACCCATTTGTTCTGCGCAAGTGGTAATGGAGATACACCATATTGGTTTGACGAGAAGACCTTTGTAGTATGTATGAAGATCGAGGAAGAGTAGATGGAAATAGTACTTACCATAATCGTGACATTTTTTGCGGGTATGGGAGCTGGCCTAGGAACCGGCTTTGCCGGGATGAGCGCGGCAGCTGTTATCAGCCCGATGCTAATTACCTTTTTAGGGATGGATGCTTATATGGCGGTTGGAATTGCCTTGGCATCGGACGTACTTGCTAGTGCAGTTTCAGCATATACCTATCATAAGAACAAGAACCTGGATATTAAGAATGGTATTATAATGATGGTAAGTGTGCTTGCCTTTACGACAGTGGGAAGCTTCGTGGCAAGCCTGGTACCATCCACTACGATGGGTGGATTTTCTGTCTTTATGACTTTCTTATTGGGGGTCAAATTTATTGTCCGCCCGGTTATGACGACCAAGGAGAGCATGGAGCAGACTTCGGCGAGAAAACGTGCCATACAGTCTGTCATCTGCGGAGTCATGATTGGATTTATCTGTGGATTTATCGGAGCCGGCGGCGGTATGATGATGCTCCTGATTTTGACCAGTGTACTTGGGTATGAATTGAAGACAGCAGTGGGAACCAGCGTATTTATTATGACATTTACCGCGTTGACCGGTGCGGTTTCCCATTTCGCGATTGGCGGGGCGCCGGATCTTTTGATTTTGGTTTTGTGCGTTGGATTTACCTTCTTGTGGGCACGCATAGCGGCAGTTTTTGCGAATAAAGCACAGCCAAAGACCTTGAACCGTGCAACCGGCGTGGTGCTTGTGGTACTTGGAATCGCCATTATGGGATTTCAATGGCTAGGATAAACAGAAAGCTTTTGCTTCCGAACCGTATAAAGAATAGAATTTTTTTTAAAAATGAAGGCAGAGAAAAGAATCAGATGGACTCTTTTTTCTGCCTTTTTCTATTGAAAATATTTCTCCTTAATGCTCTCTACCGGCATGTCCTGTCCTGTCCATAAGCGGAAGGCTTCGGCGCCTTGGTACAGTAACATATAGAGACCGTTGAAGGTTGCACAGCCGGCTTCTTTTGCAAGTTGTAACAGCCGTGTCTCCCGCGGATTGTAAATCACGTCCGACACAATTAGTTCCGGGTGGAACATGGATGGATCCGTGATGATAGAATTCTGCGTATTAGGGGCCATTCCTACGGAAGTTCCGTTGGTTAAAATGGCGCTGGTTGCAATTTCCCGGCGAAGGACAGAGACATCATCAAGAGGGAAGAGACGTACTTTACAGTGGGTTTGTTCGTTCAACTTGGCAATGGTCGCTTCCGCCCGAGAGAAGAAAGCATCCCGAATGCTGAAAACTGAGATCTCGGATACGCCGTCTAAAGCAGCCTGCACCAGAACAGAGGTTGCAGCCCCGCCAGCTCCTAAAAGAGTCATCTTCTTGCCGATAATGTTATGACCTGCATCCTGCACCGCTTTCATATAGCCAATGCCATCGGTTGTGTGGCCGACAAATGTTCCATTTTCATTGACTACGGTATTGACAGCACCAATAATCTGCGCGGCAGGTGACAAACGATCACAGAGGGTTGCCATCTCGTTTTTGTGAGGCATGGTGATGTTAAAACCATGTACGCCAAGGCTTCGCAACCCTTGAACGGCCTGAGATAATTCCCCTTCCTTGACATCAAATGCCAGATAAATATAATCTAAATCAAGTTGCCGGAATGCTTCGTTATGCATCATGGGAGAAATGCTGTGGGCAACAGGACTTCCCAATAATCCGGTTAGTTTGGTATGTCCGGTAATTTCTTTCATTGGATGGATCCTCCTTGTTAACACTGAATACTTCTATACTTTAAAGCGAAAAAGCAAAAATGTCAAGATGATTTCAAAATCTTATATTTTTTTGAGGGAAAATGTGATATGCTAAAGGAAATAAAAAAAGGAGGTCGCAGAAGATGGAGACAGTAACAGTGAGAGGCTTGCAGATTGGGGCTGGGATGCCCAAAATATGTGTGCCGATCTTAGGAAAGACAGATGAAGAGATTCAGAAAGCGGCCAGAGAAGTCTGCAATTTACCGGCAGATTTGGCTGAGTGGCGTGTGGATTGGTACCAGGGGTATAAGGATACGAAAAAGGTCCTTTCTGTGTTGGATTCCCTGCGAGAAATCCTGGGCGCCATGCCATTGCTTGTTACCTTTCGCTCGAAGCAGGAAGGTGGAGAAAAAGAGCTAAGTGAGAAAGCCTATGGAAAGTTGCTTTTAGAGATTGCGCAAAGCGGCTATGCGGATTTACTGGATGTAGAGATGTATGCAAAAGAGAATGCAAGGCAGTTAGTGGAGGAGATTCATCAATTGGGGTGCAAAGTCATTGGATCCTGCCATGTTTTTTCGGAGACACCTACAAAAGGAGATATGCTTTCTCTTTTGCATTGTATGCAGGAGGAGCAGGCGGATATTGTCAAGTTGGCGGTGATGCCAAAGGATGCAAGAGATGTTATGAATCTGTTGGTTGCTACGGAGGAGATGAACCGGCTGTATGCCAATGTACCGGTGGTTACGATGTCTATGGGGAAGCTTGGAATGGTAAGCCGGGTATGTGGGGAGCTGATTGGGTCGGCTATTACCTTTGGAGCCGGAGATGTGGCCTCCGCACCGGGGCAGGTGCCGGCAAAACAGTTGCGTGAAGAATTGATATGGTATCATGAGAACCTTTGTTAAAAAAAGGGTTGAAAAATCATGCAATCTATTATAAAATGATAGACAGTGATAAAAAGTATACAATGACCGGAAGTGAGCCGGTATGTAAGAGGAGGATAAGATATGATTTCAGCAGGCGATTTTAAAAATGGTGTAACCCTTGAAATCGATGGAAACATTTACCAGATTTTGGAATTCCAGCACGTGAAACCGGGTAAAGGTGCAGCGTTCGTTAGAACCAAATTAAAGAATATCATCAGTGGTGGTGCAGTAGAGAAGACATTCCGTCCTACGGAGAAATTCCCGAAAGCACATATTGAAAGAAAAGATATGCAGTATCTTTACAGTGATGGTGAGTTATATCACTTCATGGACGTAGAGACCTATGATCAGATTGCTTTGAATGAAGATGCAATCGGTGATTCTTTGAAATTCGTAAAAGAGAATGAGATGGTTAAGATTTGTTCTCATAATGGGAATGTATTTGCAGTAGAACCGCCATTGTTCGTAGAACTTGCAATTACAGAGACAGAACCGGGATTCAAAGGTGATACTGCTACAGGTGCTACGAAGCCGGCTGTTGTAGAGACAGGTGCAACCGTATATGTACCACTTTTCGTAGAACAGGGCGACGTATTGAAGATTGACACACGTACTGGCGAATATTTATCAAGAGTATAAGAAGCATATGAACCTCCTTGCTAAGAAATTGGCAGGGAGGTTTTTTAATATTTTTTTTAGAATTATTTCGTTGCTATTTTTCAAAAGTCTTTCTATAATGGAAATAGATTATTCACACTTATCTTTGGTGATGGTTAGAATCACCGATCAACATTATGACGAGAAGTACTTCACTGCCATGGTAATAGAATGGAATATACCAAATTTGTAACAGAAGTGGAACGTATTATAAAAAGCAAACTTGCGGAGGGCACAACTACGGAGGTGCGTACCATAACAAAAAATAATGGACATATGCGAGTGGGAATTATGCTGACCCGTAAGCGGACAAATGTGTCGCCGACAATCTATATGGAGTCCTTTTATCAGGAATATCAGAATGGAAGAACTTTGTTTGATATTGCGGATGATGTTTTGAAGATTTATGAGCAGGCTAAGATGCCACAGGATTTGGATATACAGTCGATCAAGGACTATGCCAAGATCAAAAATCGGATTGTATGTAGAGCAATTAATCGAGCCAAAAATGAACAGTGGCTTCAAAAAGTACCATATATGGAGTGCCTGGATCTGGCTATTGTCTGTTATATTCGTATGCATATACCGAACAGAGGAGAAGCGTCTATTGCTGTGGACGAAGAATTACAAAAGATGTGGGGGATTTCTAAAGATCAGTTGTTCTGGAATGCTTGCGCGAACACCGAGCGAATTTTGCCTTATTCGTTTCGGGATTTGGCGGAGATAACAGCAGAACGTATAGAAAAGTCACAGAAGGCAGAGAAGCAGATTTATATTCTGACTAACAACGAGTGTCTCTATGGAGCGGTTACTCTTCTGTATACAAAGATGACAAAACAGATAGGCGAGATGCTGGGAGAGGATTATTATGTGATTCCGAGCAGCATTCATGAGGTTTTGCTTGTACCGGCAAGCAGCGGTTTTGGAAGACAGGACCTTGAGACGATGTTGCATGATATCAATCGAAGGGAAATGGATCCGGAAGAAGTGCTTTCTGAGCAGGTATATTATTATTCCCGCTCGGCAGATAAATTGATTGTGTAAAAGGGATAAATATCTATGGGAGGAAAGACGCTTTTGGGATCTTTCCTCCGATTTTTATTTTAGAGTATCCCGTGGTGGAAAAATATGATAAAATGGAAGGGAAGATGAGAATATGCAACAAAATACAAAGGAAAGTATGAGTCATACACCTTATGATGATGCATTTCGGACTTTGCTAAATGAATGTCCGAAGTTAATGATACCGGTAGTAAATGAGGTTTTTCAACAGAACTATGAGAACCATGAATTGGTGGAAATTCTAAATGATAAATTATATATCAATCAGGAAGATGGAAGACAGGAAGAACGAATTACAGATTCTAATTTTAGAATCCGTGGCAAGCGTTATCACATCGAGTGCCAGAGTACGCAAGATCGAACGATGCTCTATCGCTTGTTTGAAATAAGGCTACCGCAATCTCACTGGCTTTAGACGGTGGGTTAAGGGAGCCAAGAGTAGTGGTTTGTGTTATTATTACATCATGGGAACATGGAAATCAAAG
>CAYVDA010000068.1:0-6180 GCA_964450635.1 uncultured Faecalimonas sp.
CTTCCACTGCTTCTCAGTTCTCTACTTTTGCAAACGCAAGGAATGCTGCCACATCTTTTGGATCTACAACAACTGCCATACGTTCCTGGGATTCAGAAATAGCAATCTCTGTACCGTCAAGTCCGGCATATTTCTTCGGCACTTTGTCTAAGTTTACCCGAAGTCCGTCTGCAAGTTCTCCAATTGCAACGGATACACCGCCTGCTCCAAAGTCGTTACATTTCTTGATTAATTTACTTACTTCTTCTCTTCTAAAGAGTCTCTGAATCTTACGTTCTGTCGGCGGATTTCCTTTCTGTACTTCTGCGCCGCAAGTCTCGATAGACTCTTCGGTATGTACTTTGGAAGATCCGGTTGCACCACCGCAGCCATCACGTCCGGTACGTCCACCTAACAGGATGATAATATCTCCCGGATCGGATGTCTCACGAATTACTGCACATCTCGGCGCTGCACCAAGAACCGCACCGATCTCCATACGTTTCGCAACATAGTTCGGATGATAAATCTCTTTTACAGCACCGGTCGCAAGTCCAATCTGGTTACCGTAGGAGCTATATCCATGTGCTGCCTCGCGTACTAATTTCTTCTGTGGCAATTTGCCCTTCATGGTCTCTTTCACAGAAACTGTCGGATCTGCCGCACCAGTTACACGCATTGCCTGATATACATAGGTACGTCCTGACAACGGGTCACGAATTGCACCGCCTAGGCAAGTAGCTGCTCCACCAAACGGCTCAATCTCTGTCGGATGGTTGTGTGTCTCGTTCTTGAAGTTCACAAGCCATTCTTCTTCTACACCATCAACAGATACCGGAACAACGATACTGCAAGCATTGATTTCATCTGACTCTTCCTGATCCTGCAATTTGCCTTCCCGTTTTAATTTCCGCATTGCCATCAAAGCCAAATCCATCAGGCAGACAAATTTATCTTCTCTTCCTTTGAAAATCTCGCTGTGGTCGTTTAAATACTGTTTGTATGCTGCCACGATTGGTTCTTTGTAATCCCCTTCGCCAAAAGTCACATCCGTAAGTTCGGTGGAGAAGGTCGTATGACGGCAGTGATCTGACCAGTAGGTATCTAACACACGAATCTCTGTCATAGACGGATCTCTGTCTTCCTCCCCTTTGAAATAGTTCTGAATATGTTGGAAATCTTTGAAGGTCATAGCAAGTCCCAAAGATTCATATAATGCTTTTAACGCTTCTTCCGGCATCTCCTTGAAGCCATCAAAAATCTTCACATCTTCCGGTTCATCAAAGACTGTGATCAGGGTCTCCGGTTTCTCCATTCCAATCTCACGGGAATCCACCGGATTGATACAATGCGCTTTGATTGCCTCTAATTCCTCGTCTGTAATCTCTCCTTCTATTACATAAGTAGTTGCAGACTTAATAACCGGCTTCTCGTCTTCTTTGATAAACTGTACACACTGTACTGCGGAATCTGCTCTCTGGTCAAACTGTCCAGGCAAGTATTCTACAGAGAAAACTCTACTTCCTTCTACTCGTTCAAAGTCTTCTTTATAAAGGATATCTACCGGTGGTTCTGAGAAGATGCCATTGCAGGCAGTCTCAAAGGTCTCGTCTGTAATATTTTCTACGTCATAACGAATCAACACACGCACATTGGTCACGTTCTTGATTCCAAGATAGCTTTTCAACTCTGCTTTCAGTGCCTTCGCCTGCACTGCAAACTGTTCTTTTTTTTCTACATAAACTCGTTTTACACTACTCATAAGCGCCTCCATCGTATGGTGTTTTTTATTACTTTCATAGTAGCACATTTTTCTCTATTCGTATAATTAAATATGTCTAATTTTATTTATAAGTTTGTCTTATTCATTTTGTGATTTTTCCTTGTGTTTTGTCAAATCTTCCCGTATAATATAATTATGTTTTATAAGGAGAACTAATAGTATGGACATCAATTATGAATTATACAAGGTCTTTTACCATGTAGCGACAACATTAAGTTTTTCGGAAGCCTCCAAACAGCTATTTATTTCCCAGTCCGCTGTCAGCCAATCTATTAAGGCTTTGGAGAAAAAGATGGAGCAGACTTTATTTATCCGAAGCACCAAGAAAGTGCAGCTGACTCCTGCAGGGGAGATTCTATTGCGACATATAGAGCCTGCGATGCACTTAATCCAGCGGGGCGAATCCCAGTTAATCCAGTCCGCCTCCACCGGTGGGCAGATTCGCATTGGCGCCAGTGACACCATCTGCCGCTATTTTCTGGTTCCTTATTTGGAACGTTTTCACAAAGCATTTCCGGATGCCCACATCAAGGTGACGAACCAGACTTCGACCAAATGTGTGGACCTTTTAGATGCCGGGCAGGTAGACATTATCATCTGTAACTACCCGAATCCGAAACTTAGCAACCTCTATCATTACGAACGGATTGCTAAATTTCAAGATGTATTTGTTGCAAATGATTCTTTTGCAGAATTGCGTGATAGGAAGATTTCGTTCCGGGATCTTCTGGATTATCCCATTCTTATGTTGGAGCACCACAGCGCCACCAGTCATTTTCTCCACCATCAATTCTTAAAACACCAATTGGAATTGGTGCCGGAGATTGAACTTAGCAGCAACGACTTGCTTCTGGATCTGGCAAAGATTGGCCTTGGCATTGCCTTTGTTCCGGATTTCTGCTTACCGAAAGATTCCGACGAACTTTTCTGCGTGCAGACGGAAGAAGAACTTCCACCACGTGAGCTGATGATTGCTTATAACAATCACACTCCGGCTTCTAAGGCCGTGACAGAATTTCTGGAATTATTTCACGAAGATCTATAGCTCACCTCTATAAAGAAAAGCGGAGACCTCACAAACTGGAGTGTCTCCGCTTTTCTTCTATTACTTCTATTATTCATTTACCAAATAATCTGCTGCTTGATCTAAGTAGGCATTCTTAACTTCATAGAATTTCTCATCTTCTACCTGTTTTGCAAGTTCTGGATCAATCGGCATCTTACCAAGTACCGGAACTCCCAGCTCTTCTGCTACTTCTTCAATATGGCTATCTCCAAATACTTTGATTTCTTTGCCACAATCCGGGCATCTGAGATAACTGTAGTTTTCTACCAATCCAAGTACAGGAACATCCATCTCTGCTGCCATATGATAAGCTTTCTTCACAATCATCTGAACCAAATCCTGCGGTGAAGTTACGATTACTGCACCATCCACCGGAAGGGACTGAAAGACTGTAATCGGCACATCTCCGGTTCCCGGCGGCATATCTACAAAGAGATAATCCAAATCCCCCCAGAGAACTTCATTCCAGAACTGTTTGACAACGCCTGCAATGATCGGACCTCTCCAGATCACTGGTGTATCCTCCGTATCTAACAAAAGGTTCACTGACATAATCCGGGTGCCATCTTCTGCGATGCAAGGGAACATGCCACATTCATTTCCTACAGCGTGCTCATGAATACCATACATCTTCGGTATGGACGGGCCAGTAATATCTGCATCCAAAATTCCTACGTTATATCCTTTTTCCCGCATCTGTCTTGCCAAGGATGCGGTGACCATAGATTTTCCAACCCCACCTTTCCCACTGACAACTGCGATGACATGTTTGATGCTGGAATATTCATTTGCCGGCACCTTCAAATCTACTTTTTTGCTTTCACAGGAATCTGCATGGGCACACCCCGCACAGCTTTCCTCAGTACATGTATTTTGTTCCTCTGCCATCTTTTATTCCTCCACTGCTGCGATTACTTCAATCTCGCACAATACGTTCTTCGGCAAGGTCTTCACTGCCACACAGCTTCTCGCCGGTTTGGATGTAAAATAGGTTCCATATACTTCATTAAATGCTGTGAAATCACCCATATCCGCCAGAAAGCAGGTTGTCTTTAATACGTGATCAAAATCTGTCCCCGCAGCTTTCAATACTTCCCCTAAGTTCTTGCATACCTGCTCGGTCTGTCCTTTGATATCCATGCATTCTACATCATTTACTGCCGGATTAATCGCAATCTGACCTGCCGTATATAAGATTCCGCCATGTACATATCCTTGAGAATATGGCCCCAATGCTTTCGGCGCCGTCTCTGTTGCTACCACTCTCATCTTTCCTTACCTCCTAATCTTCAAAGGTATCTTCTATGGTTTCTTTGATTTTGTCCATAAAGCCTTTTTTCTTCGATTTTTTCTTGCCATTGTCTGCTGCACTATGCAGGCTTCCGCCTGTCAACTCATCAAAATGGCGAAGGGCTTCTTTTGCTTCTGCACTCAAATGTTCCGGTGTCTGAATAACTAAGGTTACATAATGATCTCCGCGAATCTGTTTGTTTCGAAGAGACGGTACCCCTTTCCCTTTTAAACGAACCGTGGTATTGGTCTTCGTTCCCGGTTTCACTGTATAGAGTACATCTCCATCTACAGTCGGAATCCGCACATCAGCTCCAAGGGTTGCCTGTGCAAAAGTAATCGGCTGTGTCGATGTAATATGCACACCTTGCCGTTCAAACTGTGGATGTCTGGAAACGGTTACCTCTACCAGCAGATCTCCTCTCGGGCCGCCATTGCTTCCCGGCTCTCCTTTTTCCCGGATGCGAATGCTCTGTCCATTGTCTATTCCCGCCGGTACATTGACCTGAATCTTCTTGCGGGTAGATACATAGCCACTTCCACCACAATCACTGCATTTCTCTTTGATAATCTTACCGGTTCCCTGGCAATCCGGACAAGTCTGTACATTCTGCACCGTGCCGAAGAAGGACTGGGAAGTATACATTACTTGGCCACGGCCTCCACACTTCGGGCAGGTCTCCGGAGAAGTTCCCGGTTTTGCTCCCGTTCCCTTGCAAGTCGGACACGGATCTTTGATTACCACATCCAATTCCTTGTCGCATCCAAAGATTGCTTCTTCAAATGTAATACGGATACCTTTCCGAATATTGGCCCCCTGCATCGGACGGTTTCCGCCGCCTCTTCTGCTTCTGCCACCACCGAAAAGGTCTCCAAAAATATCTCCGAACATATCCGTAAAGTCCATGCCACCAAAATCGAAGCCACCGAAGCCGCCTGCTCCGCCGCCACCATTTTCAAATGCTGCATGGCCAAACTGGTCATATTGTTTTCTCTTTTCTGCGTCACTCAGTATCGCATATGCCTCAGATGCTTCCTTGAATTTCTTCTCCGCTTCCTGATCTCCCGGATTCACGTCCGGATGATATTTCTTCGCAAGAACACGGTATGCTTTTTTCAATTCTGCATCACTGGCATTCTTCGCAACACCTAAGACTTCATAATAATCTCTCTTTGTCTCAGCCATAACGATCTGCCTTTCTATGTTTTACATGACAAATTCTGCGAAATCCCTAAGACTCCGCAGAACTTGTTATTCTTATTTAGATTTCTTTGTAGTCTCCGTCTACAACATCATCTGCATTAAATCCTTCCGGTGCCGGTCCTGCTTCCGGTGTCGGGCCTGCCTGTGGGCCTGCTCCCTGCGCACCTGCTGCAGCGCCTGCCTGCTCATACATCTTTGTGAAAAGTGCCTGTGCACTTGCCATCAATTTTTCTTTTCCTGCTTTGATCTCTTCTACCTGAGCCTCTGTTACAGTCTCCGGTGTGGATTTTGCAAGGATGTCTTTCAATGCCTGCACATCTGCTTCTACAGCTGCTTTTTCGCTGGCATCAATGTTGTCGCCAACTTCGCCAAGTGCTTTTTCTGTCTGGAAGATCATAGAATCTGCTTCGTTTCTTGCATCTACTGCTTCTTTTCTCTTCTTATCCTGTGCTTCGAATTCAGCTGCTTCTTTTACTGCTTTTTCAATATCTGCATCAGACATATTAGATCCTGCTGTGATGGTGATGTGCTGTTCTTTTCCTGTTCCCAAATCTTTTGCAGATACATTTACAATACCATTTGCATCGATATCGAAGGTTACTTCGATCTGTGGAATTCCACGTGGAGCCGGAGCGATACCATCTAATCGGAACTGTCCGAGAGATTTGTTATCTCTTGCAAACTGTCTCTCACCCTGTACAACATTGATATCTACTGCAGACTGATTATCTGCTGCGGTAGAGAAGATCTGGCTCTTCTTTGTCGGGATTGTAGTATTTCTTTCGATCAATCTTGTTGCAACGCCACCCATGGTCTCGATAGAAAGAGAAAGTGGAGTAACATCCAGAAGAAGGATGT
>CAYVDA010000069.1:0-5702 GCA_964450635.1 uncultured Faecalimonas sp.
CTCTCTTTCTCGGCGGAATCTCTGCTCCTGTAAAATATGGCTTTAACGGTGCCATTCCCGAGTTAATTAATAACAAACTATTATCATTGTGCGGAACCAGAGAAAAACTCTTCATTGCTAAATGTCCTTTGCTCTCAAAGAACTCCAGAAACATCTTTCTCAGTTCATTTACTCCATATTGCTGCATCCTCTATGCTCCTCCTATTTCTCTATGGTATCTACTTTCTTTTCCTCTTTACGTCTTCGTAAGAATCTACCAAGCATGAATCCGCCAAAGGCAAAGATTCCTACAACGACCATCTTAATTACTGTCAAAATCACCTCTACTAAAAATGCCATTGCGCACCTCCATCAGCTATGTTTTCAACATCTTACATCATACCACACCTGCAACCGGAAAGTAAAGGAATTCTTACGCTTCCTCGTCCTCGAACCGGTCTTTCTTGGACAATTTATAAAACATGGTATAAATGTACAAGAAAATCGGCACCAGTATCGTCATTACAACTGATACTTTAAAGTATGTCATAGTTGCGCTCTTATCAAACAAGGCGGTAAAAATGGTTGTCAGATATAACACCACCAGTAATACGATTCCTGCAATTGCCAATCTCTGTCTTCTTTTCTTGTATTTTTCCATCTCTTTTTCTCTCCTATTCCATCTCCGTCAGCACTCCGTCGCTGCCTACTTTCACGCCATATTGGTTACTATATTGGTTCAAACGGTTAATGATCCGTTTCTTACTTTTTCCTTTCTGAGGTGTTGGACAGAAATCATTCCGGGATGATACCGAACTAATAGAGCAAGGGATTGCTTTGGCTTCTCCGTACCTAACAAGTTCGAATTTCCCCGTACCTTCTGCCTTTTTAAAATGAAAGGTCTGTTGGAAAATCATACTGTCTTTATCTGCCGGGTTCTTATTGGCTGCAAAACAGAAATTTCCCAGACTGTAAACAATATATTTGCCTTGGTAAGATTCAAATCCTTGAATCACATGGGGATGATGTCCGATCACCACATCTGCGCCCCACTCGATGCAACGTTTCCCTAGATTCCTCTGGGCATCTGTCGGATAATTCTCCCGCTCAATTCCCCAGTGGCAACAGGCAAGTACCAGATCCGCCCCTTCTTCCCTCAGACGGGCAATACCATTCTTCAAAAGTGGTTCCACACTTCCACCAAAGGAAGCATGATTGACTGCCACCCAGCCGATCTTCACGCCTTTGACTTCGTAATAACCAAGATTCTCTTCGTAGGCATAGGGAATCTGCACTCCTTCTAATGCTGCCACTGTATCTGTGGTTCCTTGGCCGCCGAAATCCCGTCGATGATTGTTCTCCATACTAACTGCATCCACATTGCCGTTCACTAAGATATTAACATAATCCGGATTCCCTTTGATGCTAAAATCCCGTCCCGGCTCCGCTTTGGTAGCAGTGGTTAAGACCCCTTCCAGATTCACAATTGTCATATCATCCGCCGCAAAAATATCTTTCACATTCTTGAAGAAATAGCTGTAATCTTGTTTCTTTTCATAGGTCTGATCAAAGGAACCGGCATAGCCTTGCCCTAAGTAGTTTCCCATGGTTACATCCCCGGTCGCCGAAATGGTAATGGAAATCTCTTCCTCCGTCTTCTGCGCCTCTACCGGAACCTGCTCTTTTTCGCTTGGCAGAGCCACCACCTTCTTCTCCTCTTGTGGCTTGTAGGAAACCTTCTCTTCTCCCTTACAGCCGGCCATTAGAACCACGAAGAGACAGATCAAACCGATAATCTTCTTTCCTCTCATTGTGCCCTCCTTCCGCTTTTTTAAGCGAGGTTCGCTTTGCATCTTTTCCCTATTCTTTCATAGGGAAATATCTATCCATATAATGCAAAAGACTCTTGCCAACTAGCAAGAGTCTTCAATGCGGATGGTGGGACTTGAACCCACACGAGGTCACCCCCGCAAGATTTTGAGTCTTGTGCGTCTGCCATTCCGCCACATCCGCAAGCGCTTAACTTTTGTCAAGCGACTTGTATATAATACCGCATCTCGTTTCCCTTGTCAATTGTTTTTTTAATTTTTTTTGATTTTTTCTATGAAACATTTCCCTTCTTTGGTAATAGTAGATAGGCAACGATGATTGCGCAGATTCCTGCTGCCAATTTTCCTACCATAACACTAATTCCCCAGTCCGGGGCAAAGGACATGGTAAAGGCCAAGTGCCCTGCAAAGGTAAAGGCACCGGATACTGCAAAGGCGGAATTTAATACCACGCCTCGCTCATCCATATCTTTCATCATGCTAAACGTCGTTACATTGGTCGCAAGGGAAGCTACAAATCCCAAGGTAGACGACTGATTCAGCTGCATTTTCTTACCAATAACCCGAAGTGGTTTGCGAAGGAGAACCCCAACAATCCGCAGAAGGGGAAAGGCTCCGCTCATAACCACAGCCGCATTAAATACAATCAGGATTCCATCTTCTAATGGTGCCGCATATGGCAAAATAGAGATTCCAAGTAAAAATTCCAGAATTCCTACCGCCATCCCCAAGGTAATCATTACTTTCACTGCGATTCCCAGAATGCGAAAAATCTTTACACACAAATCCGGGACTTTCATCAGCCCTACTGCAAGGATGATTGCAAGCAATACAAGTGGAAGCAAATCTATAACCAAGGTGACCAACGGAATTCCTCCCATCAAACCAGCGATCAGACAGCCGACCGGTATGGTAATAATTCCACACAATAACCCCAAAAGCATAAACCGTTGCTGTTTTTTCTGCACCATGCCCATGGCCAGAGGTAGCGTAAAGGATGTGGTTGCTCCCATCATCGCTCCCACGACCAAACCATTAAACTCTCCTATGGTCTGATCTTTCGCAAGGCTCACTGCCAGGTTCGCACCACCCATATCATTTGCCAAAAAGGAGCCGGCAAGGACGGAGGATTCAAAAGGAAATCCCTCCGGAATCTTCGCCAGAAGTGGAGAAAGAACATGGGCAATGGTCGGTGCCAGCACAATCATACCAATCATAGAAAGTGCCATGGTTCCCATCATCTGAAAGCCTCTCTCCCATTCTTTTCCTATCTTAAATCGGTTGTTCAAGATACAATCAATGGCACCAATTACGGAAAAACATGCCATTATATAGGTCAGTATATTCATCTTCTTATCCTTCTAAATTCCAAAGCTCTGAAATCCTTTTTCTGTCATCTTCAGTACTTCTTTGAATCCGCATTCCCGCAATAGCTGTAATGCCTGATCGAAATAACAATTCAAATGTCGATTATCATGACAATCCGAACTAATCACAATCCCGCAACCTCTCTGCTGTAATTCTTTTAACAGAAATGGTTGCGGATAAGGAGTTGTTCGATATCCACGGGCAATGGCCCCTGTATTGACTTCAAAGACACCAATCTTCTCTGCAAGTACAATGGCCGCCTCTAATGCTAGATCCCGATATGTCTTGGACTCTGTATCGAAGAACGAATTGGTCTCCATGTGTTTCGTAATCAAATCAAAATGTCCCACAATATCGCATCGTTTCGCATAGGTCGGAAGTTCCATCAAGGCCTCGTAATAAGCCTTTGCATATCTCATTCCATCTCCGTCAAAATAGGTATGGATCACCTGCTCTACTACATTAGCTTTTCGGTCGAATCCTACATACTCATTTCCAATATGTAAGTAATGAACCGTACCAATTACATAATCGTAGTCTGTCAAATCTTCTTCTGCATACATATCAAATTCCACGCCGCACAGAACCTGAATCCGATCTTTGTAGGCGTCTTTCAAACGGGCAATCTCTTTTTTATAAGCTTTGGTTCCTTCCACCGTCATTGCAGACGCGCAATCATACTGGGTATGACAATGCCCGGAAAATCCGATGCAATCAAATCCCAGTTCCAATGCCCGTTTTACCGTATCTTCATAAGCATTCTTCCCATCGCAGAGAATACCATGGGTATGCAAATTTTGATTATAATGCTCTAACATCTTCATCCTCTTATTGTAATTTTTTTCCGATTTCAAAACAATCTAAGGTTGCAAAATAGTCAGACGGTTTTTCTGCCCGTCGAATCAGCTGATAGCTTCCATCTTCTTTCAACAACACTTCTGCTGATTTTAATTTCCCATTGTAATTATATCCCATGGCATATCCATGTGCGCCGGAATCATGAATCACAAGGATGTCTCCCCTGTCAATCTTCGGTAACATTCTATCCACAGCAAATTTATCATTATTTTCACACAAGGAACCGGTGATATCATACATATGGTCGCATGGTGCCTCTTCTTTTCCCATGACGGTAATGTGGTGATAAGCTCCATACATTGCCGGACGCATAAGGTTTACGGCGCAGGCATCGCAACCGATATATTCTTTGTGGGTATGTTTTTCATGGACGGCTTTGGTCACCAAACATCCATAAGGTCCCATCATAAATCTTCCAAGTTCTGTATAGATCGCCACATCTCCCATTCCTGCCGGAACTAGGACTTCTTCATATACTTTGCGGACGTTTTCTCCGATTACCATGATGTCGTTCGGCTCTTGTTCCGGGCGATACGGAATTCCAATTCCCCCGGACAGGTTAATGAAATCAATGTGTGCGCCTGTCTCTTTCTGTAATTTCACAGCCACTTCAAAGAGTACTTTCGCAAGCATTGGGTAGTATTCATTGGTTACGGTATTGCTTGCTAAGAATGCATGAATACCGAAGTGTTTTGCCCCTTTTGCTTTCAGTACTTTGAAAGCTTCAAAAAGCTGTTCCGTGGTCATACCGTATTTGGCATCTCCCGGGTTGTCCATGATGTCATTGCTGATCTTGAACAATCCGCCCGGATTGTATCGACAGCTAATGGTCTCCGGAATGTATCCGATGGTCTTCTCTAAGAAATCAATATGGGTAAAATCATCTAAGTTAATGATGGCCCCTAATTTCGCTGCATAGGCAAATTCTTCCGCCGGTGTTGCATTGGAGGAAAACATAATATCTTTTCCTGTGGTTCCAAGTGCCTCGGAAAGCATTAATTCTGTATAAGAGGAGCAGTCGCAACCGCATCCATATTCTTGTAAAATCTGAATCAAGAATGGGTTTGGATTGGCTTTTACTGCAAAATATTCTTTGTATCCTTTATTCCATGCAAAGGCTTTTTTCAAAGCTTCTACATTTTCTCGAATCCCTTTTTCATCATAGAGATGAAATGGGGTTGGAATCTCTTTGATTATAGTCTCTAACTGTTCTTTTGTTACAAACGGTTTTTTATTCATCCTTTTTTCCTCCACGTAAATCGTCTTTATAACTTTACCACTATCCTGGGAAATAGGCAAGATTTTTCTGGGCACTCTTGGCATTCTAGCTTATTTCTGCAAGTAAAAAAATGAGAACCTCGATTTCTCGAAGTTCTCTATGTTGTGTTGTTGTGTGTCTGAAATTGTTACTTTCTTATTTTCTTAATCCTAATCTTTCAATCAATGAACGGTATCTTTCGATATCTTTCTTCTTCCTTGTAAAATCTATGCATTGGAGTCTGAGAAAAGAACCAAGAAACCGGAAGATTGTCATCTTTATACAAGCAACACTCTCCCGGTTCTATCTACCTTATATTTTCTGCAACTGTTTCAGTTTCGCTTCCAATTCAGCAATATAACTATCTTTCGCCTCCAGCTTTGCTCCCTGTTCTGCAATATAACTATCTT
>CAYVDA010000070.1:0-5674 GCA_964450635.1 uncultured Faecalimonas sp.
ATGGCATTTCGTGCAAGCACGACGGGTGTTGCCGGGCTTTTGCTAATCGAGCAGGCATTCGCCTACTCGATTGCAGCAGCAGACATCTCGAAGCTTCGCTTCTCGATGATCTTGCGCCCATCGAATGGCATTTCGTGCAAGCACGATGCCATTGCTGGGCTTTTGCTGCAAAAAAAGAAGAACATACCTTTTGGTACATTCTTCTTTCGTATCGTTCTCACTATTCTTCTGTCTGGGCCTTCATCTCTTCCTGCGCTTGAGATGCAATCGGCTTGTCCTTATACAGCTTGATAATTCGCTGATATTTTTCCTTGGCCTTGTTGGTCTCACCTTTGGCTTTATAGGTGTTTCCTAAAAGTAGGAGTGCTTCTCCATCCCGATATTGCTCGTTCATAGCAATGACGCGCTCTAACTCTGTGACCGCTTCTTTGTAATTCTTTCCGTCATACTTATTTTTCGCTGAATCATAGAGGGTCTTGCACTGTTTTTCAAATACTTCATTGCTAATTGCCTCATAGCGTGCTTTCCCTTTACTGCCTAGCGATTTACTATCCACTGCAAGAAGTTCTTCTTCTAATTTGTCCAAACTGTATGTCGCATCTGCATAATGCTCCATAACATCTACCAGCTTCTCATAATTCTGCTTGGTATTCTTGGCTGTCTTGCGCTCTGTCTCCATCGTTTCCGCTTCTGCTTCATATTCTTTTACTTCCTGATTCAGAATATCAATCTCATTTTGTTTGGCCGCAATCTGATCGCTATACTGGATAATCTCCTTATTGGTCTTCGCCACCTGACGGCTTCTCGCCGACGGTACTACCAAAAGCCACACCACAGCAGCTCCCATGACAATTCCCAAGACCACATTGATAATAGTCATCATTGCCGCATTGTCTTTCAGGGTCGCAGATACCGGCTGAATAATCGTCTCATTTCCTAAATTATAGGAAACTGCCTGTTCTTTTCCCATTCTGACATTGACATCATGCTGCTGTTGTAGCCGCGTAATCTCATGCATATAGGTCAGGGTAATATCATTGGTCCTATCTAATTTATGAGCTTTCCGGAGCATCTGCCGCGCCTTTGCATACTGTTCTGTATGCAAATATAACAGCGCCAATAATTGATATGCTTTTAAGAAACTCGGGTGAGCGGCAATAACCTTCTTCAACTGAATCACCGCCAGATCCTCTCCGCCTTGCTGACAGTAAACCAGGCATTGGTTGTATTTGCGAATCGCCTGATCGATGGCCTCTAATTCTCCCGGAGTCTCCTGAACCTTCTTAATATAATATTTGGCTATATTGCCACTTCCCTTAATATTGTTGCTGATAATCCACTCTACCAGTGCTTCTGCAACTTCCCCTTTACCATAATAGACAAGTCCCAGTAGATTCCGTGCCGCGATATTATCCCGGTTATACTGTAGACTTTTTCGCAAGGAAGCCGTGGCACCTGACAAATCACGTATCTTCGCCTTCTTCAATCCGTCGTTATACCACTGATTGGACTGATAGGATAACTTCTTTTCGTATTCCACTTTGTACCACCATTTCTTTCTACTTGCTGCGCTCTACTGCTTCCCGTACAATGTCTGCAATATCCGTCAAATCTTCCTGATAGACCGCTTCTTCAATATCTTTTACTTCCAAACTTGGCTTAAACTTCTTCAATTCTTCCTCAAATTGTATCATACTCACTACCTCGCTATATTGATTCCCTCTCATGATACGTATTTCTGTCAAGAAAATCAACCTTTTTCGTACGCATTTTTCGACGAACATTCCAAAAAACGCTAAGGCTCCGTCGTCTGAGCAGCATTTTCCTCATCCGCAGGCTCTGCCACCTGTTCTGTCAACTTCTGGTCTTTCCAGAGATATTCTGCCGAAGAACGGAAAATTCGGTTCTGAGACCCCATCTGATTGATCACAATGGTATCGCCATCCTCCAACTCTCCTTCCTCAATCTCGATCCGGGTATTGTTCAAGAACTTGCTGGAAACTTTCTCTCCATTGATAAACACCCGGCTATTCTGGGTGAAATTCATACCATACAAGCTAAAACTTCCATTCTGCTGACAAGTAACGCCAGTCAGATAAACGTCAGAAATTCCCATCTGCATGTGCGGATCTTCTACCATACTCTCTTCTGCCAATTGGTAGACATACTGTTTTCCATAGAGCATATCATACTGTAAAAGTTCCAAATCCGACAGATAATTCTTGGTCTGTCTTCGATCTTGATGATAGTTAAAAATGGTTCCTGCATGAAGATCCAACCGTTCAAAGACTTCTGCCATAATCTGATATCCTGCAAGATTCATATCTTTTTTCTTTAATCCAATATTATCCCAAATCACATAGTTGGTATTGTAGAGATAGCGGCTCTTAAGGTCGTTCACCTCTAGACCCATGGTTGGCAAATGATCTCCATAAAGCACCAACACCGTCGGTTCTTTTCGTGCCTTTAATTCTTTTAGCAAATCTCCTATAAACTGGTCCGTCTGATAAAGCTGGTTCACATAATATTCCCATGCATTATTCTTTCCTTCGCTCTCCGCTCCGGTTACGGTAATCACCGGATTCTCAATCACTTTTTCTTCCGGATAGTTTCCATGACCTTGCACCGTAATGCAGAACACAAAATCCTGTTCCTCTGTGGAATCCATGGCATTTAAAATATGTGGGGTCAAGATATAATCTTTTGCCCATCCATTTTCCGTCTTTTGTAAGACATTCATAAATTCTTTACTGGTATAGCTTTCAAATCCCATATTGTTAAATACATCTGCACGACTATAGAAATTACCGCCATTATTATGCAACGCATGGGCGCTATAACCAAATTTCCCAAGGGCTGTTGCCGCACTTTCTATGGCTTGGTATTTGACAATGGTCTTATATGGATACTCGCCCGGTCCAAAATATCGCATATTCATGCCGGTGAGTACTTCAAATTCTGTATTTGCCGTTCCCGCTCCTACGGAAGGAGCTTTAAAATAACCACTGGAATATTTCTTCATTAACTTCCGAAAGTTCGGAATCGGGTCTTTGGACATGCTTAAAAATTCTACTTCATATGGATCAAAGAAGGACTCGAGCTGAATAAAGATAATATTTGGCATGGTGCTTCGATCCGTCTTCACCTCCAGGATCTTCCCATCTTCGCTGATTTCTTTCATCGAATCTTGGGTATAGCCTGCCGGCTGTGTAATCCCGGTGTTAAACAAACTGGTACTAAAACAATAAGGAAATCCATAATCCTCATATGCGAACGCAATATTTCCAAAATAATTGGAAACTAAGCGACTGTTAATGGCTCCTTCTGTCACCAGACTCACTGTTCCAAACGCAACCACAACGACACCTAGCGCAATGACGCGATGCATCTTCCCTTCATATTGGCCACCCCGGCGCCACATAGAAATCAGCCATATAACCAACGCTACAATTCCCACAACCAGAAGAATCCCTTGGATTCCGGAAAAATACTGATCCACTAAAGTCATGGCATCCCCTAAGACATTCAAATCCTGCGCATTAAATGGCGTTACCCGGACAGACAGCAGATATCCATTGGCAATTCCTAAAATCAACCAAATGACAGATACCACGATTCTCAAAAACACTCTGCGACGTACCAGATACACAATCAGGAAGGTAATGAAGATCAAATACGTATTATACAAAAATGTCAACGGCGAACCTGCCATATATTCCCACGCTTCTCCAAAGGAGTGACGGGAAATAACCTCAATTGTAAAATTGAGAAGCAACGACCACAGAATATGGAATAGAATTGACAGTCGATTCATCATTCGGTAAACCGGTGCCATCTTCTTTGCAAAGGCACTTTCCTTCCGTCTCTCCAAAATCTCTTTTCGCCGACTCTTCCTGTCTTGCAAATATTTTTTTATTTTCTCTTTCGCTCTACGAATCTTATCCATTCTTCACCTCAATCGATCGAGTAGGGGAGCCTACTCGATTATGTAGCTAACAACATTAAAAAGCATAGCTTTTCGATGTTTTACGCCCAGCGAATGGCATTTCGTACAAGCACGATGCCATTTGCTGGGCTTTTGCTATCGAGTGGGATACCAGGCTTATTTTACCAAACCTGCCAGGCGCTCTTCCACCTGCTGCATCATCTGCGTATATTTTTCTAATTTTGCTTTCTCTTCCTGAATCTTTGCTTCCGGTGCTTTGCTAATGAATCTCTCATTGCTGAGCATTCCATTGACACGGGCAAGTTCTTTGATAAGACGTTCTTTTTCTTTGGTCAGACGTTCTCTCTCCTGCTCGAAATCAACCAGCTCCGCTAGCGGAAGATACGCTACGGACTCTGTTACCACAACGGATACTGCATCTTCCGGTACTCCTTCCCGGTTCTTCTGAACCAGAATCTCACTGGCACTCATAAGGGAAGCTGCATCCAACTTCATCTCTTCAAATCCTTGACAAAGTTCCGCATTCTCGCTAACTACGATGGTCGTAGCTTTTCTACTCGGAGCCACATTCATCTCTGCACGGATGTTACGTACTCCACGAATGATCTCCTTCATGCGCTCTACCTGAAGCTCTTCTTTTGCAAATGCCCATGCTTCCTGATATACCGGCCAGGTAGACATCATAAGGGATTCTTCTTCCGGAACCAATGCGCTATAAATCTCTTCTGAAACGAATGGCATAAATGGATGAAGCATCTTAAGTCCATTCGCAAGGACTGTCTTTAACGTCCAAAGTGCCGCATTGGCTGCCTTCGGATTCTCATCTGCATGCCAGATGCGATATTTTGCAAGTTCGATATACCAATCACAGAATTCATCCCAGATGAAATCGTATACCTTCTGCAAAGCAATACCAAGTTCAAACTTATCCATATTTTCGGTTACATCTTTGGCAAGGGTGTTAACCTTTGCTAAGATCCATTTGTCTACAACGGACAGTTCTGACGGATCCGGTACCGTTATCTCTTTATCCTCTACATTCATCAAAATAAAGCGGGATGCATTCCATACTTTATTTGCAAAGTTACGGTTCGCCTCTACACGTTCCTTATAGTAACGCATGTCGTTACCTGGTGCATTACCGGTCACCAGAGTCATACGAAGGGCATCCGCTCCATATTGTTCAATAACCTCCAGCGGATCAATTCCGTTTCCAAGGGATTTACTCATCTTTCGTCCCTGGGAATCACGAACCAGACCGTGGATAAATACGGTATGGAACGGTGCTTTTCCTGTATGGGCATAAGCAGAAAATACCATACGGATAACCCAGAAGAAAATAATATCATATCCGGTTACCAATACGTCTGTCGGATAGAAATAATCCAACTCTTCGGTCTTCTCCGGCCAACCAAGGGTTGAGAACGGCCAAAGTGCGGAACTAAACCAAGTATCCAAAGTGTCCTCATCCTGTGTAAAATGTGTGCCACCACAATGCGGACATACTTCCGGCATCTCTTTTGCTACTACAAATTCTCCGCAGGCATCACAATAATAAGCCGGAATCCGGTGTCCCCACCAGATCTGTCTAGAGATACACCAGTCACGAATATTCTCAAGCCAATGCAGATAGATCTTATCAAAACGCTCCGGCACAAACTTCAAGTCCCCATTCTTCAAGGCTTCAATCGCCGGTTTTGCCAATTCTTCCATGCGCACAAACCACTG
>CAYVDA010000071.1:0-5500 GCA_964450635.1 uncultured Faecalimonas sp.
GTGGCATGGGATAAGGCAACATTATAATGTTTGCCCTCGGCTCGTTTCTTAGCAACAGCATCTGCACTTGGAAATTCGGAGAGCAGAGCATATACGGAAACCATATGAAGTGAGGGAACGAGCTTTTCTAATTCAGGAAAGAGGATACAAACAAGTCTGGAAACAGAAGTTTTCAGCTTTACCCGTTCTTTTACTTTATCAAAACGATAACGAGTGAGTGACTTTAATTCCTCGTTGTGGTAAGATGTGTCTGAGTACAAGAATTACGACAGAAGAACTCCAATATGGTTTTCCGTTTCCGTATGCATTCATTAGAACATGGAAAAAGGGTTGGCAGAATATGAAGCCTTAGAACAACAAATGCACGCCGCCAGAACAGATGCCAAAGATAATAGCCTGATTATACAGACCTATGCATCCCGGATTATTTACGAAATGGATGAAGAGAATCGCGCGTATTATTTCAAAAAGAGAGAACAGAAAGAAAGAGCGCAAGCGGCCTTTTTACAGAGAACGACTATGGTGAGTTAGGGAGAATAGATAAGTTGGCGGAAGTTTTTTGTTCGCACTTGCATGCAAAGGGATTAGGAGTATAGTGAAGATAGTAGATGTAGCTGTTAAAATAGGGGTGAGGGTGTGACTCAATGACAAAGGAAGAATGGTATAAGCAACTTTTTGAAAGGCTTGAGAATTCCAAATTTCGTAGCAGTTTTCATCTGAAACAAAAAGATAAAGTTTATATTGAAGAAAAGGGACTCGCAATTATCCGTCAGCACGCTGAAGATTTTATTGCCAAGCGAGAAGCACCGGCGGTGATTCCGAACGATGGGAAACAGACACCAACGAAAGGTCATCCTGTATTTGTGGCCCAACATGCAACGGCGACCTGTTGCAGGGAGTGCATTTGGAAATGGCACAAGATTCCTACGGGGAAAGAATTAAGCAAGATCCAGCAGGACTATTTGGTGGATGTGATTATGACATGGATTCAAAGGGAACTGGAGAGGAAATAGCAGTGGTATTAAGACGAGTAGTACATAACATATGAGAAAATGTTTTCTGTTTGCAAGGTTATGTTTTGCGGTATTATCATGCTTGGTATTCTTGTGCTGGGAGTCTGTGGTTGGAAGATTTTTGACCATTTTTCGGAAGAAGGCAAGCCTGCATTGGACTATATCATTGTTTTGGGCGCTCAAGTTTGGGAAGACGGCCCAAGTGTTGTGCTGAAATACCGACTGGATGCGGCAAATACCTATCTGGAGGAGAATCCGGATACAAAGTGTATTGTCTCTGGTGGGCAAGGTTATAATGAACCATTTACGGAAGCTGAAGGAATGGCGAAATATCTGATTGAGCATGGCATTTCAGCGGAACGGATTTTACTAGAAGATCAATCCACCAATACGGTAGAGAATGTACGTTATAGTCAGAGATTGATGGAGACGACATATAAAAGTGTCGGGATTGTAACCAATAATTTTCATCTCTATCGTGCCGTCGAGATTGCGAAGAAGCAAGGATTACAAGGCGTTTGCGGGATTGCCGCCAAATCAACACCTTTGTACTTGCCAAATAATCTTCTACGGGAGTGTATCGGGGTGATGAAGGATTGGGTGATGGGACATTTGTAATGCTTTACATGACATTGGGATAGTTCGCTATTTTCCTAGCGTGAAAAAAATTGTAGAATAGATGAAAATTGTGAAATTGTGGTTGAAAAATGAAGGAAATGTAATATAATTAAAAGAAAAAGAAATGAGGAGTGAAGACATGAAAAAGAAAATTATGAGTTTGGTGCCAGCTTAGTATTGCTTCTAGGGTTGGTTCCGGCAACGGCAAATGCAGCAGTTATGAGCCAGGGAACAAGTGTTACAGTATCGAATCCGTTTTCGACTATGACTGTGCAAGGAAGATCGCAGGATGCTTTGTATGATGTATATGCATCCAAGTCTTCAACTAACTATGAGAAGGAATTGCAGGTGGGGATGACTGTTACGTATACACAGAATGATATGAATGGTAAGGAATACTATCCTGGTCGTATCTTCCCAATTACAGTTTCTGCGGCTGGTGTAATTGGAGTTACTGCCAATGCAACCTTCCTTCAAAAGGAATACATTGAGATTGAACTTTTTATGGATGCAGCTTGTGCGAATGAGATTGGTTATGGCATTTCCTTGTACGCAAGTAAAATGTCATCTGTGAGATATTTTGTAGTGCCGAATGCGGGAACCTATTATTTGAGAGTGTCTACATATAATTCTACTTATTCACCAGAAACATTCAAGAATAGTGTTGATTTGCGAGTGGGATTTTATCGTTCCGGAGATATGTCATTAGTTGCAAATAAGATGTATAATTTAGGTGCTACAGGGAAGAATACGTATTATAAAATTAGTGTTCCGAAGACATCCTATGTCACTTTGTCTACGAATGCTAAGGGTGATGAGAGAGTCCGTTATGAGATTTGCAATTCTGCAAAGAGTATCATTTACAGCATGAATTATTTGAGACCAGCGTATGGAAACAAGCACACCTACAAGTTTGCAAAAGGAACTTACTATATTAAGGTAAAATCATATGATGCAGAGGCATTTACTCTGAAATATGCTTTTACTGGAGATTACAGTGCAAGTAATAATAAGTGGACAACAATTTATGCTGGAACAGCAAAGTTAGAATCTTATGTTAAGATCAAACCAACGGTAAACGGATATATAAGTGTATATCCGTATGGCGGACAGTATTATGATAAAGGCTTTACGGTAACTCTTTGCAATTCGTCTAAGAAGGCGCTTACTAATGATATGCTTATCAGTGAGGGAAGTGTTTATTCCGGAAAAACTGTATTTGCTGTGAAGAAGAATACAACATATTACTTACGTATTACGGGTATATATGACCGTTCGGCTGTCAAGTATATTCAGACTGGTGTTAGTGAAAAGTCTGGATCTTCTAAGAAGAAAGCTGTTACAATCAAACAGAACAAGACAATCAAGGGAACGATTGCTGTAAATGATAGTAAAGCGGATTGGTATAAGATTAAGGTGCCGAAGACAAAGAAAGTTAAGATTTATGTTAATGGCAACGCAACAGGAAGTCTTAAAATGCAGATTTACAAATCAAACGGCAAGAAATATGGCTATGAAAATACTTTTTTGTCAGATATAAATCAGTCTCGAACCTTCGAAAGTGTAGGTGGAAATGGAAAGATGCCGAAAGGCACTTACTACATTAAGATTTACAGAGCGAATAGTAAATCATCAGGAAATTATAGTTTGAAATGGAAATAATGAAATAGATAAGGCGCTTCACGGTTTTCGCGAGGCGCCTTATTTTATCCTAACAATACAATACTAATTAAATTGGAAAAAAGATGGAACGCTGTGTGTAGGCGAAACCATCTTTTTTGAAAATCAGCTTTTGTATATTTTGCAATATCTGACAGATCACAATCAAGAATGTCACATAGTGGGTTAAGAGTATAAGTATTGACATTTCCATTTTTCCGTAGCCGGTCTAGTTGACCGGTGCTGATTTTGTATTCCTTAATGAGTTTATATTGAGAATTTTTTTTCTCTTTTAAAGTTTTCCAAAGTAGCTCGAATGTAATCATGTTGCGAACTTCCTTTTCATCATTATATCTTAATGGTACGTGGATGTCCAAATATTGACAATTGCCCATAGACGGGCTATAATATGATTTGCAATTACTATAGAAAGAGAGGAAGAGAAGAAACAATGAAGAAAAGAATTTTATGTTTTGTAGTTGCAATTATGATGTGTTCGACGATGTTTTCGATTTCATCTTTTGCAGCAACAAACGAGAAGCAAACGATCAAAGAAGATGTAGGAGAACTGAAATTAGCGTCAATTGAGGATGCCGGGGTACCACTTGTGGAAGAACAGGCGGAAAAGGTATCTCGTTCAAGTGCAAGAGCATCTTATCCAGTAATTATTGCAAATATTGTTTATGGATCTGTTGGGGAAAATGTACCGATTGTTATGACATATTTGCCAGCATATACGAATGAAAAAATCAAGTGTGAAATTGTCGATGCCAATGGAAAAAAAGTTGGAGAGACAACATTCGATTGCTATAACACAAGTACTATCAAATATTTGACATTGACCTGGGATACAAAAAACAAGAAAAGTGGAGTATATTATTTAGTGATTACCAAATATTTTTATAGTTACTATCAGTGGAACCAGGCACCGACGCAGTCAAAGTACTTGATTTCACTTTTCGACGATATTCCGGGGATTTTTGGTGACAACAAATATACAGGAGCAGAGGATACTTTTAGTTGTGTTCAGGAAGGTAGTCAAGTTGCGGTAAAGAATACGATGTATTCAGGTATGTCTGCATGGAAAAAAACAGAATTCCCAAAATATGACATTGTTCTCAGTGAGCTATATATGGATTCTGCAGCAAATGCAATTGTACAAGAGGAGAATATGTTCAATGCTAAGGAGAATACATATAACCATTGGTATTTGATGAAATTCGACATAACCAATAAGGGCGAGGAAAGCCTTGATGCTTCTTCTGTATTGAAAACAACTAGTTTTCATAAATATACCGGGCTGATGATGTATGTAGCCAATACAGCAACGATTTCAAATCGGCCTAATTATAGCAGCGCAACAATAGAGAGTGGCGAGACAGCAGAGGTATGGATGGGAATCTTAGTTCCGCGTAACCAACAAGTTCCTTTCTTGGTAATTGATGGAACTTATTTGAATATCAATCCACAATATGCGGCAACACCAAATACAAAGTTGCGTAGACGTTATCAAGTTAGTAATGTAAAATTGTCGACAACTAACTACACATATGATGGTAAGACAAAGACTCCTTCTGTTACAGTGAAAGATGCTAGTGGGAAAAAACTTACAAATGGTAAAGATTATACTGTTAAATATGCTTCGGGAAGAAAAAATGTAGGAAGTTATAAAGTTTCAGTGACATTCTTGGGAGATTATTATGGAACGAAGACGGTAAGCTTTAATATTAATCCGAAGGGAACATCCATATCGAAAGTGTCAAAAGGAACCAAGGCATTTACAGTAAAATGGAAAAAACAAAGTGCACAGATTTCTGGTTATCAGATTCAGTACTCTACAAGCAGTAAGTTTAAATCTGGAAACAAGACGGTGACAGTATCAGGAACGAAGAAGACATCTCAGGCTATAAAGAAATTAAAAGCAAAGAAGAAATATTATGTGAGAATCCGTACATATAGAACAGTACAAGGAAAGAAATATTACTCTAGTTGGTCTTCAGTGAAATCTGTAAAAACAAAATAAATTCATCTCAAAGAAATAGGTTATCAAAAAAATCAGGTGCATTTGCACCTGATTTTTTGACATCTTATTCCTCTTCAGCATCAATATCCGCTTCCACTTCGGTTATAGCAGCATTTTCATAGAGGATATCCATGACTTTATCTTCTTTCAACCAAATGCGTAGGGTATCTTCTTCATAAGCCTCTAA
>CAYVDA010000072.1:0-5425 GCA_964450635.1 uncultured Faecalimonas sp.
CTTTAAAATAAAGGGTCTCCCGCATACCTTTTGGCATCTGATCAATGAAGCAAAACATGCATTTGTTCCGGCAGGACCGATATTGATCCATCAGTCCTTCTTCAAATTCCATGCCCAAATCTTCTTCATAATCTTTTTCAATCTCTAATTCCCACTCTTCTCCATCCGGCTTGCGAATCAGAAGCAGGAGTTCTTCGTCATTGACATAATAATGATAATCGAATACATCTTCAATCTCGCAATCATTAATACTAAGCAGCACATCCCCCGGTTCAATTCCCATCTCCTCGGCAATACTTCCCGGTTGCACTTTACCGACTCTATGTTCATGTTTCATACTATTTCCTCAGTTCTTTTGGCATTCTCTTACTATCATACTAAATTTCTGAAAAAAAAGCAATTTTCTCATGAAAATCTTGATAGAAAATGTTTTTTTTGTTAATATGGTTTTATCGAGAATAATTATATTTTTATGGAGGCTCTTATGTCAAAGATTACACAAATGGAAAAACGACTTCCAACGGCCCAATTAAAGATTGCCGCACTGGACAGTTGTAAAGAACTTGGACAGAAAGTGAACGATTATATCATTTCTTTCCGGAAAGAAGCTGCCGAATCCCATGCAGCAATTACCAATTTTGATGATTATTGTAAGGACAACTATTTGGTTGATTGTGCTTGTCCTCGTTTTGGCTCAGGTGAGGCAAAAGGTGTTTTGAAGGAATCCATCCGTGGTGCAGATTTATTTGTCATGGTGGATGTATGTAACTATAGCCTGACCTATTCTTTAAACGGTTATGAGAACCATATGTCACCGGATGATCACTATCAGGATCTGAAGCGTATCATCTCTGCTGCTACCGGCAAGGCAAGACGTATTAATGTGATTATGCCATTCCTTTACGAAAGCCGCCAGCACAAGCGTACCAAGAGAGAATCTCTGGACTGTGCATTGGCTCTGGAAGAATTAACTGCAATGGGTGTATCGAACATTATCACCTTTGATGCCCACGACCCGCGTGTACAGAATGCAATTCCGCTGAAGGGATTCGACAACTTCACACCGGCTTATCAGTTTATCAAAGCGCTTCTTCATGCAGAGCCGGATCTTCAGATTGATAAGGATCATTTGATGATCATTAGCCCGGACGAAGGTGCAATGCACCGCGCTGTATACTTCTCCAACATTCTTGGTGTCGATATGGGTATGTTCTACAAACGCCGCGACTACTCAAAAGTGGTTAATGGCAAGAATCCTATCGTAGCTCACGAATTCTTAGGGGATAACTTAGCCGGCAAGAATGCCATCATCATCGACGATATGATTTCTTCCGGTGAAAGTATGTTGGATGTTGCAAAACAGATCAAAGAACGTGGTGCAGAGCGTGTATTTGTCTGCACGACTTTCGGTCTCTTCACAGAAGGTCTTGCAAAATTTGATGAATACTATGAGAATGGCTATATTGATCGTGTCATCGTGACCAACTTAACCTATCTCCCACCGGAACTTCTGGAAAAACCATATTTCATTCCGGCAGATATGAGTAAGTTCCTTGCGTTGATCATCGAGTCTCTGAATCATGACACTCCAATCGGTAACGTATTGGATCCGACAGATAAGATTCATCAGCTTCTTGAAAAATATAATAAGAAATAAATATTGAAGGGTGTATCGCTTGGCGATACACCCTTTCCTCTTTCCTATAAATAGAATTTGTATGTCTTAATCTCAAATGGTCTGACTGTAAAGGATACCTGATTTCCTTCCACTGCATCACCTGTATCATGCTCTAACAAGTTACATGGAACGATCTTTTTCACCGGATATTCGGAAGATAAGGTCACTTTTCCTTGGCCTCCCCGGCATTCGTGCAATCTGACAACCAGGCAGGATTCCTCTTCCGCCTTCTTCACTGCGTCAATCTGGACGCAGGAATCAGATACAACAACCAATCTTCTATTATCTTTCCATGCTCCTCCCACAATCTGTGCCGGCAAGTTCAATCGATTAGCCTCCTCGATGGTGCCACCTGCTGTCACGCTATCGAAATGCGGATATAAGGCATAGGTAATCTCATGTTCTTCCATATCTGCAGCAATGTCCGGATGTTTCGGTGCCCGAAGAAGACTTAACTTCATGGCATGATCTTTTATATTGTGTCCATATTTGCAATCGTTTAACAAGCTGACTCCATAGCCGGTCTCAGACAAATCGGCCCATTTGTGACCAACCACTTCAAATCTTGCCCAATCCCAACTATTATTCCAATGGGTCGGACGTTCTGTATGTCCGAACTGAATATCATACGTCGCCTTGGTAGAACGGATGTCCGTATAGAATGCCACTTTCAATAATTTATGATCTTCCTTCCAATCTGCATGAAGTTTGAAATCGATTCTCCGGGAGTCCTTATATACAATCATATCCTCTGTAAAGGTAGATCTGTGATATCGATATTGGAAACGAATCACCGCCCGCAGAGCACCATCTTCTATTATTTCCGGTGGCTGCTCTGTACAGATCTTGGTCATCTTCTCGGTATAGTAGATATCCACATCCCAAGCATCATTTGCCATTGGTTTGTCTTCATAGAGCTCTAGCACATTTCCTTCCTGACCTTCTCGCAGAACTTCTCGCTCTGCTTCCTTGTCATAGATGCGGGTTAGCTGCCCACTCTCATTCCAGTTAATGGTATAAAATGGCGTCTCTACACTCTGTTCTCCGAACACAAACGGGCTCTTCTGTTCCCACATCTCTCCCGGTGTGAAGGTAATCACAACACCGGTATATGGCTGTACTTCTACCCAGACTTCATACCCATTTGCTGTCTTCTGTGCTTCTAAGACATTACCTTCTTCATCTGTAAAAATACCCGGCTCCATCTCCGGAATTACAACTAATTCGTAGCCGCCAAAACTGTTGGTCGAGTAAATGGTATAAACCTGTTCTTTTGCTTCCACCAAAGTCTCATATGCCTGCTCTCTTGCCTGATTCGCCTTTCCATCAGCACTCTCATAATTCACATGAGAATCTTCATAGACTTCCCGAATGGAAGATCCCGGGATAATGTCATGGAACTGATGCAATAGCACCGTCTCCCAGGCATCATGAAGCTGTTCTTTTGCATACTCGCCGCCCAATACATAAGCAAGGGAAGAAAGCCACTCTACCTGAGCCAGTTTATTCTCCAGATAACGATTCATTTTCTTATTATAACCTTGTGTCGTATAGGTGCCTCGATGGTATTCCAGATATAGTTCTCCATCCCAGGTGTGGATATAGCGGTCTGTATGATCCACCTGACTATGAATCTTCCGGAAGAAATCTGTGGCCTGTCCGGTCTTTACATGTGGCACCCCCGGAAGGGCATCTAACGCCCGGCGCATCTCCAGCATATCACGGTTGACTCCACCGCCGCCATCGCCATATCCATAAGAAAGCAAAGTATCATGGGTCAAGGACTTGTTCTTAAACTTCTTCCAGTTCCCAATCACTGCATGTGCCGTCATCAAACCATTGTAAGTGGAGAAACGTTCTTTCGGTGTCTGTCCCACTTCCGGCGTATCTACGAAATAAGTCAGGATCTCGGTTCCGTCAATTCCTTTCCATTTGAACAAATCATCCGGAATGCTATTATATTGATTCCAGCTAATCTTCGTCGTCATGAAGGTGTCGATCTCGCATTGTTTTAAAATCTGTGGCAATGCCCAGCTATAGCCAAATACATCCGGGAGCCAGAGATATTCACATTTCTTGCCGAATTCTTCTTCATAGAAACGGGTTCCATGAAGCATCTGACGTACCAGAGCCTCGCCGGATGAGAGGTTACAATCCGCCTCGACCCACATACCGCCGGCAGCTTCCCACTTACCTTCTGCCACCCGCTGCTTGATCTTCTCATACATCTCCGGGCAGTCTTCTTTGATAAATTTATAAAGCTGTGGCTGGGTCTGCAAGAAAACATATTCATCATACTGTTCCATCAGACGCAAAACGGTAGAGAAGGAACGCTGGGCTTTCTCTCTGGTATGTTTTAATCTCCAAAGCCAAGCCACATCAATATGGGTATGTCCAATGGCATGAACGGTTACATCCGTATGCTTCTCCATCTTGTCTAATTCTGCCATCAACGTTGCATGCGCAGCCTCCACAGTCTCATAGAACGCTTCTCCGTCCCAATCAATCGGAACCAGAGCCCGATCCAAGGCATTTAACAATTTATCATAATATGGAGAATCTTCTTCCATCCAATCTAAGGTCTCAACAATCGCCCGGGCAAAGAAATATAATTCATCTGCTTTTTTATGTAAATAGCACACATTCGCTGTCTGGCACTGGTGATAGAAAGAACGTGGCTGTCCGCCTCCTTCTAGGCCTGTCCACAGCATGAAAGTCAATGTTACTTCTTTTCCGCCTAAGCCAGAGAAAATGACTTCTCCATGGTTGGTATCTACTCCCTGATATGGCTTTCCATCCACGTAAAGCAAGGATTCAAATCCGCTATTTCCACCGTGTCCGGTATTTCCGAAGTTGAAGAGACCTACCACTTCGCAGCCTTCTTTTGCCACCGGCAGGGTTACTTTCTTCTCAATCCACAGATAGCGGTCACGTCCCACAAACATATCATTGATATCGAAAGTACCACCCTCGATGGTGCCCGGAATCTCTTTGTAATACTCGTCTTTGGACAATGGCCCTTCCATGGACTGAAATGGTGCCACATTTTCAAAGCCAAAATACCGTTTTCCGGCTAGTTCCATGACTCTTTGCTGTAATTTATTCTTGGTAAATAACATCTGTCTTCTCCTTTTTGCTTTTTTCATTAGTATAAACTATAAACTGTAAAATCGCAAGAATGGGGTGTTTTATAATCCATTTCTTTAGCCTAAAACAGTCGGAGCAAAATGCTCCGACTGTCCTTGCTTTTGCTTATGCAATTATTTTGTTTTTTTGCTCTTTACGTTGCTCCATGATGAGTAGAATGTCTTACCTTCTACTTTCTTGTACGCACGTACTCTTACGTAGTAAGTTTTCTTTGCTTTTAATTTTTTAACAGTTACTGTTGTCTTGCTAGCACCTTTTACGGTTGCTTTCTTTAAGCCAGACTTGAAGTTCTTCTTCAATGCTACCTGTACTTCGTATCCGGTAACACCGCTCTTCTTGGTCCATTTTACTGCTAATGCTTTGGATTTCGCTGTTACTGATTTTACAGAAGTCTTTGCTACGGTAAGTTTCTTTACCGGCACGGTAAGTTTTGCTTTTGTAGTTGCTTTTGTACAAGCTTTGTCTGTATAAAGTTTTCCACAAGAGCATTTGTAGTGTGCAGCCATACCAGTCTTGGTATAGGTAGCAGCTACTGCTTTTACTGGTTTTGCTGTATGTTTTGCAATGGTAACCGGTTTTTCGATCTCTACTTTTCCATCT
>CAYVDA010000073.1:0-2538 GCA_964450635.1 uncultured Faecalimonas sp.
AGACATCGCCCTTTCACGGCGGTAACACGGGTTCGATTCCCGTAGGAGTCATTAGCACAAATGTGCCATAGATATGGCGCCATAGCCAAGTGGTAAGGCAAAGGTCTGCAACACCTCTATCACCAGTTCAAATCTGGTTGGCGCCTTGATAATGAGAACCTAGATATCTTTACGATTTCTAGGTTTTCTTGTATAATAAAGGAATATGAAGAAAAAGGAGAGAGAAAGATGGAGTTTTGGATTTTATTTTTAGTAGCAATGGTTGTAAGTTCCATTGGATTTAAGAAATTCGTATGGTTTATTTCTTTGGGATACGGATTTTCTGTTTCAGCATTGGGAGTAGCGATGCTTGTTCTTTATCGAAACAATTTATCATGGGTTACGATTTTGTTGGCGATCTTGGCAATGATTTATGGGCTTCGTTTGGGTGGCTATCTGTTAATTCGTGAGAGAAAGAGTGCATCTTATCAGAAGACAATGAAGAATGATATTAAAGATGGAGCAGATACCAAGTTGTTTGCGAAGATTATGGTTTGGGTTAGTTGTGCACTGCTCTATGTGTGCGAAGTTTCCCCGATTTTCTTCCGTTTGAAGCATGGAGGAAAAGTGGATACGGTAGCCATTGTGGGCATGGTTGTTATGGCACTTGGTATTCTTCTGGAGTCTGCTTCTGACTATACAAAGAATCGTTTTAAGCAGAAGAATCCGCATCGTTTCTGTGATACCGGATTATTTAAAATTGTAAGATGTCCGAATTATCTAGGTGAAGTGCTGATCTGGACCGGTGTATTCGTGTCCGGTATAACAGCATACCAGGGGGCATTGGAATGGATTGCTGCGATTTGTGGCTGGGTATGTATCGTTTATATTATGTTCGGAGGAGCGCGAAGATTAGAGCTGAGACAGAATCGTAATTATGGAAATGATCCTGAATATCAGGCATATGTGAAACGCACACCGATTTTATTGCCATTGATTCCACTTTATAGTGTGGCAAAATACAAATGGCTGGTGGGTTAGGAAGATGAATAAGAAGAAAACCTTTTTGGATTTCATTAAAGAAAATATAGTGATGTGCATTGCGTTTCTTGCGGCACTTTTTACCAGCGTTATCGTCCCGGTAGATAGAGAATATTTTGGATATTTTGATTACAAGACGCTTGCGTGTCTGTTCTGCGTACTTGCGATTGTATGTGCGTTGAAAAATATCCATTTTTTCTATATGCTTGCGAGAAAGATTGTACAAATGTTTAAGAACACCAGAATGTGTATTTTAGCATTGGTTTATATCACTTTTATTGGTTCGATGTTGATAGCAAATGATATGGCACTTTTGACTTTTCTTCCGCTAGGATATTTTGTTCTGATTTCAACAAAGAAGAGCAAATATATGGCATTTACTTTTGTGATGCAGAATATTGCGGCAAATTTGGGTGGAATGCTCACACCATTTGGAAATCCACAGAATTTGTATTTGTATACAAGATTTGAGATACCAAATTTGGAATTTGTACAGATCATGGCGCCGCCGTTTGTCTTAGCAGTGATACTGATTACCATTTGCTGTATTGTATTTGTGAAGCCGGAACCGTTAGAAGTAAGGAATGAAGAACTTACACTTGAGCCAAAGCGAACGGTACTTTATCTGATTTTGTTTGCGCTGTCAATTGCCATTGTATTTCGTGGGATTCCGTATTGGATTGGACTCATTGTGATCCCTGCGGTGCTACTTGTTGTGGATCGAAAGGCATTGAAGATGGTGGATTATGGACTACTATTTACATTTGTATTTTTCTTTGTATTTGCGGGAAATATGGCGCGAATTGATGCGGTGAGAGTGTTGTTTTCAAATCTCCTTCAGAAAAGCACCTTGTTATTTAGTGTTCTGTCTTGCCAGTGTATTAGTAACGTGCCATCAGCGATTTTGCTTTCGCAATTTACAGAGAATTATGCAGATCTTCTGGTCGGTGTCAATATCGGTGGCGTAGGAACTTTGATATCATCCCTTGCCAGTTTGATTACACTGCGTGAATATGCCGGACACAATCCGGGGAAGATCGGCTCCTATATCAAGTTATTTACTATATTTAATTTTGCATTTTTAGTAATTATGACGGGATTTATGTTGTTGCTGAGGAGATAAGAGCCGGAAGCAAAACCGGGTTCGAATCACAAAAACCACGAAAAGCCCTTGACTCTTCAATGGTTTTTTCTTATAATAAGGGAGAATGTAAAGGCAGAGACGAAGACAGTAGGATATATTGGAAAGGCAAAGCGAGCCGGAGATGGTGAGAGTCCGGTGCGAGTAGAATATATTTGAATATCACTTCTGAGCCGCAGTCACGGAACACAAAAGTATTTGCAAGTAAGTGCTGCCGGTATTCCACCGTTAACAGGAACGCATATGTTAGTATGATGTAATAGGTGGTATAACGTAAGTAATATAAGCTTTCGTCCTTTTACAGGCGGAAGCTTTTTTTGTTGCAAAAGCCCAGCAATGGCATCGTGCTTGCACGAAATGACATTCGCTGGGCGCAA
>CAYVDA010000073.1:2638-5007 GCA_964450635.1 uncultured Faecalimonas sp.
TGCAACTATCGAGTAGGAGAATCCTACGCGATCAGCAAAAGCCCAGCAATGGCATCGTGCTTGCACGAAATGACATTCGCTGGGCGCAAGAACATCGAGAAGCTATGCTTCGAGATGTTCATATGCAACTATCGAGTAGGAGAATCCTACGCGATCAGCAAAAGCCCAGCAATGGCATTGTGCTTGCACGAAATGACATTCGCTGGGCGCAAGAACATCGATTCATTTTTAAGGAGGAAAGATATGTATCAGAAAGTATCAACCGATTTAAAGTTTGTAGATCGGGAGAAGAAGATTGAGAAATTCTGGGAAGAGAATCAGATTTTCGAAAAGAGTATGGAGAATCGGAAAGAGGGGGAGACCTATACGTTCTATGATGGACCGCCGACCGCCAATGGAAAACCTCATATCGGTCATGTGCTGACTCGTGTTATCAAGGACTTGATTCCGAGATATCGTACCATGAAAGGGTATATGGTTCCACGTAAAGCCGGATGGGACACCCACGGTTTGCCGGTTGAGTTGGAAGTGGAGAAACTGTTGGGCTTAGATGGAAAAGAACAGATTGAAGAATACGGTCTGGAACCATTTATCGCACATTGTAAGGACAGCGTATGGAAATACAAAGGAATGTGGGAAGGATTTTCTTCTACCGTAGGATTCTGGGTAGATATGGAACATCCGTATATCACATACGACAATAATTTTATCGAGTCGGAATGGTGGGCACTCAAGCAGATTTGGGACAAAGGGCTGTTGTACAAAGGCTACAAGATTGTACCATATTGTCCGCGCTGCGGAACTCCGCTTTCCAGCCATGAAGTGGCGCAGGGATACAAGGATGTAAAAGAACGCTCTGCCATTGCTCGTTTTAAGGTGAAAGGGGAAGAGGCTTACATTTTAGCATGGACCACAACTCCTTGGACCTTGCCGTCTAACGTGGCACTTTGTGTGAACCCGAATGAGACTTATGTAAAAGTGAAAAATGGGGATTATGTATATTATATGGCAGAAGCCCTTGTGGAAAGTGTTTTAGAAGGGGATGTCGAAGTTCTGGAGCGCTATGTGGGACAGGATTTGGAAGGCATTGAATATGAGCCATTATTTAACTATGCGAAATTAAATAAAAAAGCTTACTATGTGGTATGTGATACATACGTAACCTTGACAGATGGTACGGGTGTTGTACACATTGCTCCGGCATTTGGTGAAGACGATGCCAACGTAGGTCGCAAATATGATCTTCCATTCTTACAGCTTGTAGATGAAAAAGGGGAGATGACAGAAGAGACTCCTTGGGCAGGCACCTTCTGTAAAAAAGCAGATCCGTTAGTATTGCAGGATTTGGAAGAGAGAGGACTTTTGTTCTCTGCTCCAAATTTTGAACATAGCTATCCACACTGCTGGCGTTGTGATACTCCATTGATTTACTATGCTCGTGAATCGTGGTTTATCAAGATGACAGATGTAAAAGAGAATTTGATCCGCAACAATAATACGGTAAATTGGATTCCGGAAAGCATTGGAAAAGGCCGTTTCGGCGATTGGCTTGAAAATGTACAGGATTGGGGAATCAGCCGTAACCGTTATTGGGGAACACCGTTAAATATCTGGGAATGTGAATGTGGTCATATGCACTCTGTGGGAAGTATCGAGGAGTTGAAGAGCCTTTCTGATAACTGTCCGGATGATATTGAGCTTCACCGTCCATTTATCGATGAAGTGACGATGAAATGTCCACATTGTGGAAAAGAGATGCATCGAGTACCGGAAGTAATCGACTGTTGGTTCGACAGTGGAGCCATGCCATTTGCACAGCACCACTATCCATTTGAAAATAAAGAGATTTTCGAACAGCAGTACCCGGCAGATTTCATCTCAGAAGGTGTAGACCAGACCCGTGGTTGGTTCTATTCTCTCCTTGCGATTTCTACCTTGATCTTTGATAAGGCTCCATATAAGAATGTCTTGGTACTGGGACATGTACAGGACAAAGATGGACAGAAGATGAGCAAATCTAAAGGAAATGCGGTGGATCCATTTGAGGCGTTAGAAGAATTTGGTGCAGATGCTATCCGTTGGTATTTTTATGTTAATAGTGCACCGTGGTTGCCAAATCGTTTCCACGGCAAAGCAGTAACGGAAGGACAGCGTAAATTCATGGGTACGCTGTGGAACACCTATGCTTTCTATGTGCTCTATGCAGAGATTGACCAGTTTGATGCAACCAAATATAGCCTGGATTATGAGAAACTTCCGGTTATGGATAAATGGTTACTGTCCAAGTTAAATACACTCATTAAGACGGTGGATGACAATCTGGAAAATTATCGGATTCCGGAAAGTGCAAGAGCACTGCAGGAATTTGT
>CAYVDA010000074.1:0-4995 GCA_964450635.1 uncultured Faecalimonas sp.
ATCTAAAATTTCAATCATTTTTTGTTTTATTCTCTGCAACCCATTGTCCACAGACTTCGGGGATCGATCCAGGATATTGGCAATGGTTTTGTAATCCATCCCCTGCAAATACAGATAAAAAACTTTCTGTTCGAAGGCACTAAAATCTTCCTGTACCTTCTTATGAATCTTTTCCAAATACTCCTTGTGAAGGAAAAGCTGCTCTGGGTCATTATTCTTTCCTGCTTTTACCGTCTCAATGAGCGGCGGCTGGAATTCATCATTTTTCTTCTTAGGCTTTTCATCCAACGAGATGAAATCTTTTACCCAACTATGTTTGACTCGTTGAGAAGCCTTGATGGCTGTCTTCATCTGCCCTAATACGCAAATCTGCGCGAAATGACGAAAGGATGACCCTTGCTCTTCCCGGTAAGTCTCCAAAGCCTTCAAAAGACCTATCATCCCTTCTTGGATCAAATCCTCTCGCTCACCACCCGGCAGAAAGAAATCTTTCGCCAAATAACTCACCAATGGCTTATAACGCCGCATCAGGCACTCTTCCCGTCCGGAAACATCATCTCCCTGACGAATCTTCGCGATCAATTGCTCATCAGTCATTTTTTCATATTCTAACATAGAATACGCCACTCCTCTATTTGCTCAGACGTTGTCTTACAATCTCATAAGCGAGAACACCGGTTGCCACAGACGCATTCAAAGAATCGATGTCGCCTTTCATCGGAATCGATGCAACGAAATCGCATTTTTCTTTTACAAGACGTCCCACTCCTTCTCCTTCGTTCCCAATCACAAGCCCGATTGGTCCGGTCAGATTCAACCGATACATCTCTTCTCCACCCATGTCTGCGCAGACAAACCACAGGCCTCTGTCCTTTAACTCTTCCATGGTCTTTGCCAAATTGGTTACCTTCGCAACCGGGGTGTAATTCAATGCCCCTGCCGAGGTCTTCGCCACAGTCGCTGTCAGGCCGGCTGCCCGATGTTTCGGTATGATAACTCCATGGGCTCCTGCTAGGTTGGCAGTACGAATAATTGCTCCCAGATTATGCGGATCTTCAATATTATCCAGTAAAATCAAGAAAGGATCTTCCCCCTTCTTCTCAGCCAGGGCAAACATATCCTCAATGTCGGAATATTCATACGCCGCCACCACAGCCATAACACCTTGGTGTTTCTTCTGCTCGGACATCTGATCCAGACGTTCTTTGCTAACAAATTTTAAAATCGTATCATGCTTCTTCGCCTCTCGCACAATGGTCCGCACCGGACCATCCTGGCAACCATCCAGCACATAGATCTTATCAACCGGTTTCCCGGCGCGCAAGGCCTCTATTACGGCATTTCTGCCTTCAATCCAAACTTCGCTCATACTTCTTTTTCTCCCTCGTCCAGACTATCCAAACCAATCTTCACCAAATCCAAAAGTCGTTTGTAATCTTGTTTCAAATATAAATATCCCAAAAGTGCCTCGAATCCTGTTGCTCTTCTATAATCTGTAATCGTCTGATTCTTCGCCGGAGTAACCGTCTTCGAGTTTCGGCCACGTCGATAGACACCATGTTCTTCCTCTGTCAGATGCTCCTGCATCTTTCGCATCATGCGAGATTGGGTCTGAGCTTGGACAAACTGACTGGTCTCTTTGTGCAACTTCTGCACCTGCTTGTTCCCCTGACGCACCACCTGATTCTTAATGATCAGGTCGAAAATGCAATCCCCAATATAAGCTAATGTAAGGGGAGAATAAGTCTGCACATCCACCTCTTGCATTTGAAACAATTCTTTCATGTAGTTCTCAAAATCTACGCTTTTTTCCATTTTACTCCTTCACGTGTATCTTCCAGAATAATGCCTTTTTCAAGAAGCGCATTCCGAATCTCATCTGCACGTTTAAAATCTTTTGCCTTTCTGGCTGCCTGACGCTCTTCAATCAAAGCTTCAACATCCTCTGCCAAAAGTTCTTCCTCTTTTTCTACTTCCAAGCCAAGTACATCTGCCAATTTCACAATGGTTCCAAAAAGTTCCTGCACATAGGCTTTGGAACTATCTGCTGTCACGGTTGTATTCGCATGTTTTACCAAATCAAAAATAGCTGCAATCGCATCCGCTGTATTGAAATCATCTTCCATAGACTGCTCAAATGCTGTCACATATCCAGATACCTTCGTCAGATTCTCTTCCTCTGTCGGTTGTAATTCTTCTACCTTCACAACTCCCAGCATATGTTTCAGATTCTCTACCGCAGTCAAAATACGAGTCAGACCATTCTTCGATGCTTCCATCAAATCTGCACTGAAATTCAGCGGGCTTCTGTAGTGGGCACTGAGCATAAAGAAACGAAGCACCTGTAGATCGTACTGTTCACTAATCTCACGAACGGTTCTAAAGTTTCCTAAAGATTTGCTCATCTTCTTATTGTCAATATTCAAGAACGCATTGTGCATCCAATATTTGGCAAATTCTTTTCCATTGGCTGCCTCGCTCTGTGCGATCTCATTCTCATGATGCGGGAATACCAAATCCTCGCCACCTGCATGAATATCAATCTGCTCGCCCAGATATTTCTTAGACATAACCGAACACTCAATGTGCCATCCCGGACGACCGTCGCACCACGGAGACACCCATGCCGGCTCCCCTTCTTTCTTTGGTTTCCACAAAACGAAATCCAACGGATCTTCCTTCTCATCTTCTCCGGTTACTAGCAGGGAACGTCCGCCGGAACGCAGATCATCTAAGTTCTTATGGGATAATTTCCCATAATCTTTGAAACTTCTGGTACGGAAATATACAGTACCATTCTTCACATAGGCATGGCCTTTCTCAATTAACTGCCCGATCATCTCGATCATGCCGTCAATCTCTTCCGTAGCCAACGGATGGGTCGTAGCCGGCTTCACATTCATGCCCGCCATGTCTTTCTTGCACTCTTCGATAAAACGCTTGGAAATCACATCTGCTGTCACGCCTTCTTCGTTGGCTTTCTTAATAATCTTATCATCTACATCTGTGAAGTTCGATACATAATTCACATCATAGCCTTTGTATTCCATATATCTTCTGACCGTATCAAATACAATCATCGGTCTCGCATTTCCAATATGAATATAGTTGTATACCGTCGGTCCGCAGACATACATGCTAACCTTTCCTTCTTCTACCGGTACAAATTCTTCTTTTTTCTTGGTCAATGTGTTATATACTTTCATCTTTTTCACTCCTTTGGTCGCTACTAAAAACTTTATTGGAAAATCAAGTTTTTGTCAACCTTATACCACTTCATTTATGAAAATTTTTATATTTTCCGAAAAGTCTGTCTCCCCAAAATCCTCTTTCATCTCATCAGCATCCAGAATCTTCCCCATAAACATGAATTTTCGCTCTTCCCCTGCGCCGATGCAATGCACTTCCTCCTCGCCTGCCAAGCAAAAAGCCGCCTCCGCGAGGCGCACCTCCGGTTCGCAAATCGGCTCTCGTATCTCCCAATGTTCCTCTTTTGCAAATGGGAAGACGCCCATAAGCCGGCCTGCTTTTCGCGCCAGCAAAATACCACCCTGCTCGCTCTTTTGCTCTTTTAACAGTCTTTTATAATAGGCCTCATCTCTCCAGACAGCCACCTCATACTCCTGCAATTTGTCATTTGCAAAATCTGCCACTTCTTCGCAGGCTTCCTCCTGCAGATAAGACCACTCCCAGTCACCTGCACTGCTTCCTCTTACCTTGCCATAGGCTTGGGTTGCAATATAGCGAAATCCAAATGGCTTATAGATGGCTTCGGACGCCGGCATCAGAAAGGTAAAGGATTCTTTCGCCTCTTTCATCTCCTTGCAAGCTACATCTAGCAGCATTCGCATATACCCTCTGCCTCGGCATTCTTTTTTCGTTGCTACTGCTACAATATAATGTAGGATTCGAATCCGGTTCCTAACCCGCACCCGGAAGGGGTTCAGATGTAACATAGAGAGCACTTCTCCTCTGGATTCTACTACATAGATGGTATTATCCTTACATTTTTCTTCATAATAGTAATCCAAAAATGCCGGACTATCTTCCGCAAACACAGCCTCCCACAGCCCCCGGGTTCGGATATGTTCTTTTTGCTCTAATTTTCTTACTTGGATTTCTGGCAACCCTGACATCCTGCACATCCTCCGGTCTCTCCATCTACAACCACATAGTGCTCCAGATTACTGATTTTCTCAATGGCACAAACTGCTTGGGCAGAAATTCCTTCTCCGCTTCCCGTAAAACCAAGACCTTCTTCCGTCGTCGCTTTCACGTTGATCTGCTCTACTTCTATTCCAAGGGCTGCGGCCATATTTTCCCGCATGTTCTGGATATGTGGCAGCATCTTCGGTCGCTGGGCAATGATGGTGGAATCGATGTTCTCAATGAGATACCCATTTTCTTCCAGCAATCCTCCTACATGCTCCAGTAATTTGATGCTGGAAATGCCTTTGTAGGCTTCATCTGTGTCCGGGAAATGTTTCCCAATATCTCCTAAGGCCGCTGCTCCCAAAAGGGCATCCATCACTGCATGAACCAGCACATCCGCATCAGAATGTCCAAGCAATCCTTTTTCAAACGGAATCTCTACGCCACCTAAGATACAGGCTCTGCCTTCTACCAGTTTATGAACATCATATCCAAATCCTACTCGCATCTCTTTTTCCTCGATTCTTTTTCAAATGTTTTAATGCTTTTATTGTCATGGTTTTTTCAAAAAAAGTCAAGACGTAGTTTGTAATAATCGTGCGAGCATAGTTTGTAATAATCATGCAAGCACGATGCCATTGCCAGGCTTTTGCTCAGATTTCGCAAGCAAAATCCGTCCACCTGCGGCGTGGCGAGTTGCGGCCTTCTTCCCTCTCGTCGCAGCGCAATCCATGCAGAGCCTTTTTTCTTCCGAACAAAAAAGGAACGTGATCTCACGTTCCTAATCTTAGTAGCGGGAACTGGATTTGAACCAGCGACACCACGGGTATGAACCGTGTGCTC
>CAYVDA010000075.1:0-4988 GCA_964450635.1 uncultured Faecalimonas sp.
CCACTTCATAAATCAACTTTTTCAAAGTGGAAATAAACTTTTCACTTCAGCATTAAATTTAGCCACTGAAACCCCTTTGAGCCTACGAAATCGCTCCTTAGAATTAAATATCGGCTACATGCCTTTGGAAAACAGTTGGGAAATTCTTTTTCGCTATAGCGGAGAGTTCTCTTTTATTGAAAATCTCGGTTATCCTTCCGTGAAATTATTGGGTAGCTACGGACTTGCTATCCTTCCCGAAACAGAGCTTGATTTCTTTGCCTCCTTGCCACAAATTCTCTACATTGAAAAGCCCAAAAACCTCTTTTTTCAGGATACTTTAGAAACCGGAACTTCCTGCCTGACAGCTCTTCGTTCCCCCTCCCTGACACTTACCGGAAAAGGCATTTTACTGGCTATCATTGATTCCGGTATCACCTATTCTCTCCCTTGTTTTCGCAAGCCAGACGGTTCAACCCGCATCCGGTTTCTCTGGGATCAATCTATTCCGGGAGCACCTCCTGCAGGATATTTTCTAGGAACAGAATATACCGAGGTGCAGATTAACCAAGCCCTTTTTACTCTTACAGCTAGAGAACGAGAGCGCCTGGTGCCAAGCTTTGATTCATCCGGCCATGGTACTGCTGTCTGTGGAATCGCTGCAGGAAAGGACGATTCCTACGAGGGCATAGCGCCAGACAGCGAACTACTTATCGTCAAACTCCCTTTGCAACCGGATCAACCTTTTCCCCGCACCACCCAGGTGATTCAGGCTATCAACTATGTCATTGAAAAAGCACAGGAACTAAGAATGCCCCTCGCCATCAATTTGAGTTTCGGAAATACCTACGGGGCCCATGACGGCTCCAGTCTGCTAGAACAGTATCTTACTGATGTCTCCCGCCTATGGAAAAGCACCATCTGTATTGGAACTGGCAACGAGGGCGATACAAATGGTCATATTTCCGGAACACTCTCTCCTGACAAGGAAACCATCCTGGAACTTTCCATCGCCGGCCGCGAATCCGCCTTAAATCTCCAACTATGGAAAGCCTATCCGGACCAGTATGATCTACTTCTAAGAAGCCCCTCCGGCACCCTCCTAGGTCCTATTCCTGAGACCCGCGGTTCTCAAACCTATCTTTTGGATCGCACGCAACTACTCCTCTACTATGGAAAACCAAGTCCCTATTCCATCGACCAGGAAATCTGGTTTGATTTTCTCCCCCAAGATGATTTTCTTGTAAACGGTATCTGGCAAATCATTCTCCGGCCCCGGCGTATCATCACTGGGCGCTATGCTCTCTGGCTCCCAAGCGAATCCCAACGCAATCCCGGTACCGGCTTCTTGCGCCCCACAGTCTCCGGCACCAACACCATCCCCTCCACTGCAAATGGTGCCATTTCTGTCGGTGCTTATAATCCCGCTACACTTACCTATGCCCCCTTTTCCGGACGTGGACAAATGAATCTTGGCCGACGAATTCGTCCGGATCTGGTGGCGCCCGGTGTTAACATTCTCGCCCCTACCTCCTTTGGTACCTACGAATCATTTACCGGCACCTCGTTCGCCACACCCTTTGTTACGGGAGCCTCTGCCCTTCTGATGGAATGGGGAATGACAGAGGAAAATGATCCGTATCTCTATGGTGAAAAAATCCGCGCTTATCTACAACGAGGAGCTGCCTTCTTGCCCGGAATAACCACTTATCCCAACAACGAAGCTGGCTGGGGACGCCTCTGCATAGCCGAAAGTCTGCCTCTTTTCTAATAAAATCCATTCTGCCGGCTGACTGTTTTTTTGACAAGGATCTACAATGATTGGACCCTTTTTTCTCATTCTGTAAGTTGTAAATTCCATTTGCCTATGCTAAAATGACAAAAGAATGTAAAAAGTGAGGTTCCCTATGAATAAAAAAGAAGTTTTAGAAATACGTAAGCAATACACACCGGAGCGTTGCTCCATCACCCGCATCTGCGGATGCTATGTAAACGGAAATAAAGAGATTGTTTCTACCTCCAAAGAGGCCTTTTTGTCTCTGCCTGATGAAGAAATCTTCAAATATTTAACTATTTTCAAGCAAACCCTCTCCGGCACCATGGGAAAGAACCTAATCAACATGTCTTTCCCCCTAGCACAGGAAGAAGAAGGTGGCAATCAGGAATTCTTGCTTCGGGTACGCAACAGCAAATTACAAGACGAGGAGCTCACCAACCAGTTGTTCCAGAAAATCATTGACAACTACCAATACGGTGAAAACTATTACATCATTCTCATCCATGTTGCCTATGATATTCCTGGAAAATCCACGGATGGTTCCGAAATGTTTGATGCCTCTGACGAAGTTTTCGAATATCTTCTTTGTAGTATCTGCCCGGTGCAATTATCCAAAGAAGGTCTTTGCTATAATCCGGAAACGAACCATATGGAGAATCGGATTCGGGACTGGCTAGTCGAAGCACCGGTGAAAGGCTTCCTATTCCCAGTCTTCAATGACCGAAGCACGGACATTCACAATCTTCTGTATTACTCCAAAAATGCAGAAGAATTACAACCTGATTTTATTATGGAAACCTTCGGATGCGACTTTCCACTGTCCGCCGGAAGCCAAAAAGATACTTTCCAAGCTGTTGTCTCTGATACTTTGGGAGAAGATTGTGACTATGAAGTTTTACGAAATATCCATGAACATCTGAATGAAATCATGGAGGAAGCCAAAGATATACCGGAGCCACCGGTTCTAACCAAGCCAGAGGTCAAACGACTCCTATCCGTCAGTGGCGCTTCGGATGAAAAGATGGAATCCTTTGATTCCACCTTCGATGCCATTGCCGGTGAAAAAACAGAATTCCTTGTCACAAACATAGCCGAGACAAGGAAATTCCAAATTGAAACTCCGGATGTTGTCATCAAAGTCAACCCGGATCGTCCTGATTTAATTGAAACCAAAATCGTTGATGGGCGACCATGTCTGGTCATCGAAATCAACGATCAGATTGAAGTGAACGGGGTTCCTGCAAGGTACAGCAAAAATATGGAGCGTACTCCGCAGGAATAAAGAATCCTTTATCATGTCTGCATACCGGGCATACTTCCGGCACCATCATACCGCTGTGAATATGCCCGCAATTCAGACACATCCATTCTGCCTTTTCTGACCGCTTATCAAAGGTCCCATTCTGTAGCATTTTCGCTAAAATTTCAAATCGTTTCCCATGCATCGCTTCCACACGTGCAATCTGTAAAAAAGCAGAAGAAGCCTCCAACATTCCCTCCTCTTTTGCATCTTGTGCAAAAGCAAGGTATACATCGTCTGCTTCTTCATATTCATTATGACTTGCCGCTTCCAATAATTCTGCCACTGTCGGCTGCAAATCCACCGGATACCCACCGCAAATCTCGATGGTTTCCCCTGTCATTTCTTTCAATAATTCATAGAATCTCTGTCCGTGAGCCCGTTCCTGTTCTGCCGTAAACAAAAATACCTGTGAAATTGCATAAAACCCCTGTTTCTTTGCCTCTTCCGCTGCAAATGTGTAGCGGTTTCTCGCCTGGCTCTCCCCTGCAAATGCTTTCATGAGATTCCCTTTTGTTTTACTGTCAAATATCTGATTCTCCATACTGATTCCTCCCAATGCTTTCTAAAATCAGTATGTCCAATCCCATCCGTTTTATACCTTAATTAAAGCCAAAAATTCGATTCGCAACGGTATATGCCAAGGAAGAAACTTTTCTCCCCGGTTTTCCCGGCAGATTCATAGATTGCCCCAAAATCCCATACCGAATCTTTCGATACAGAAGCAGATCCGTCTTTTTCAAATACTCCCACAAATCCTTCTTCTTTTCCATATTTACCGGATCCTTGGAGCGAATCGCGATAATTGAAGACACCGTCATCATAATTGCCAGATAATTGGTCATATATCCACGAAGTTTCTTATTTCCAATCTTACGCATAGAATACATATCAATCATACTCTTTGTCACAAACAATTGCTGATCGATCCGCTTAATCATATTCTGTTCGCTGACAGACTGGTCATCCCTGCCAATAAAATATCGATAGAAATTTACATTTAAATAATAAAATGTCTTTACATGTGGCAGTGGATAATAGACATAAATATTATCCACATAAAATGTATGCTTTGGTAATTGCAAATTACACATCTTCAGCAACTCCGTACGATACATTACTGAATGCATCAAAATATATTGTCCAATATGAAAATGTCCCATATCCTTCCATGTAATTATCTTCTCTTCTGGCATCACATTATGATAGTGTATAACCTTTTTTCGCTTCACACCAACTTTTTCATATACATAATTTGACACTAGCATATCTACCATCTTCTTCTCATCCACTAGTTTATGCAAGGCATCCAGAATCTTCATCAATGAACTCTCGTCCACCCAATCATCACTATCTACCACTTTAAAATACAATCCGGTAGCATACTTTAACCCGATATTCACGGCATCTCCATGTCCACCATTTTCCTTATCCACAGCACGTACAATCGTCGGATATGCTTCCTCATATTGTTTTGCAATGACAGATGTACCATCTGTAGAGCCATCATTTACAATAATAATCTCAACGTCTTCTCCGCCTTTTAGAATGGACTCAATGGCATGACTCATATAGGCTTCCGAATTATAACATGGTATCGCAAAGGTAATATATTTCATTTCTATCTCCTTTTGATCTATTTGCCACATCCGTAGTGGTTCTACGAAACTTTCTAATTGCAAAAAAGAGCACTTCTATCTGAAGTGCTCCTAACGTGGGCGAGAGGATTCGAACCCCCGACCTTTTGGTCCGTAGCCAAACGCTCTATCCAGCTGAGCTACGCCCACAACATGCCGCAAACCGGAATCGAACCGGTACGAAGTGTTACCCTCGCAGGATTTTAAGTCCTGTGCGTCTGCCAGTTCCGCCACTGCGGCATAATGGGACCAATAGGGCTCGAACCTATGACCCTCTGCTTGTAAGGCAGATGCT
>CAYVDA010000076.1:0-4972 GCA_964450635.1 uncultured Faecalimonas sp.
TATGGTATAATACTTGTACTAAGAAATGGGGTGTTTTTCTATGCCAAAAGGAGTAGCAAACAAGCGATACACGCCAGAGTTTAAGCAACTTGTAGTAGAGACAATGATGCGAGAAAAACTCAGCTACCGCGAAACAGCACAGCAGTTTGAAATACCGGATCATCACAGTGTGGCCAAGTGGGAACGGATCTATCTTATGGAAGGAGCGGAAGGCTTTACAATAGAGCGCCGTGGCCGTGGCAGCAAAGGACGTCCGACAAAGTTCCCAAAAGATGTAGAAGAAGATTTGCTGAAAGAAGTTCAACGCTTGAGAGCAGAGAATGCATACCTAAAAAAATTGCAAGCCTTGGTTTTGGAAGAAGAGCGACACCAAAGCAAAAAACAACGGTGATCCAGGAACTGAGGCGAGAACACGATCTGGCAATCCTGCTGGAAATCGCTCAACTGCCTAAGGCAACATACTACTATCATTGTAAGAAGCAGAAGTCTGAGGATAAGTATGCTCAGGCAAAAGCAGAAATACAGTCTATCTTCCATGAGAACAAGGGAAGATACGGTTATCGCCGCATTACGGATGAACTTCGCAACCGTGGATTCTGTCTGAATCATAAGACTGTACAGCGGTTAATGAAGGAATTGGGACTTGTATGCCGTGTTCGAATGAAGAAATACCGGTCTTATAAGGGTGAAGTGGGCAAAGTTGCGGACAACGAGCTGAACCGTGAGTTCTGTGCGGAAAAACCAAATCAGAAATGGGTAACAGATGTAACGCAGTTCCGCGTATTTGGTCAAAAACTCTACTTTTCTCCAATCCTTGATTTGTACAGTGGTGATATCGTGACCTACACGATATCAGACAGCCCCAATCTGGAAATGGTAATAACCATGTTGGAACAGGCATTTCAGAAATTACCGGACAGCGCAGGCTTGATCTTGCATTCAGACCAGGGCTGGCACTACCAGCACAAGCAGTATCGCCGGATGCTGGCAGAGAAAGGCATTAAACAAAGCATGAGCCGGAAGGGCAATTGCTATGATAATTCTGTGATAGAAAACTTCTTTGGTCATCTTAAAAGCGAACTTCTGTATCTTCAGGAATTTGAATCCATGGATCACTTTAAACAGGAACTGATTGAATACATAGATTACTACAATAATAGGCGAATCAAGGCAAGACTAAAGGGCTTGCCGCCTGCGATTCACAGACAGCAAGCCCTATTGGCTGCTTAAACAATTTGAGTTAGAAATATTTGTCTAACTTTTTGGGGTCACTTCAATGTGATCCTGCGGCTCTTTTGAATGCTATGTGTTTACGGGCCGCCCCGGCCGTTAAGGCCGTACTGGAAGGGGACGGAGGGAGTGCCGATGTTCTTCAGATAGTCCAGCAGGGCGGTGTATTCCTTGGCCTGGGTGGGGTCGTCGGGGTCAAACTGGACGTCGGTGGGGAAGAAGGCCACGTATTGCAGGCCGTCCGCCTGGCCGATCAGGGTGTAGCTGGGGGCTTCGGTGTAAGAGGTGTCCCCGGCGGGGTAGACCGAGATGGTGATCAACTGGCCGCCGAACCCGTCTGCCCAGGCCGGGGTGTAGAGGATGCCGAAGGAGCGGGCGTCATACTGCTGAAGCTGGGTGGGGTACTGGCTGGGGATGGCCATGGAGATATGGTCAGAGTTGATCCAGGACATGCCGTCGCTGCCCTCCTGGACCTGAAGGCCGCTGAGAAGGTCAAAGTCGGCGGAGACAGCCGGGGAGGCCCCGGAGGTGGTCTCGGCCTGGGACTGAAGGGCGGCCTTCACCACATCCTTGGTCTCCAGGTCGGCGACTTCGCCGGTGGCCAGGTGGAAGGTCCGGAGCAGGCCGGAGTAGGGATTGCAGGTGTAGAGGATATCCCCCACAAAGACCCCTTCCTCCTTGTTGGCCAGGACCCCGTTTTTCTGCAGGGAGGTCTCACCGCTGCCGTCCCGGAGGAAGGAGAAGGTCTCATAATGGCTGTCCTCGTAGACCAGGTAGGTGTCGTTGGCCCAGACATAGGAGTAGTCGCTAAGGGAGCGGGGCTTGTTCACCACGGTGGTGGAGCCGTCGGTGAGGCTGAACTGGCAGATCTGGTCGCTGCCGTCACAGCGGTAAAAGATAGTGTCTCCCACCAGACAGAACTGGCAGTCCTTGTCGGTCTCGGTGAGCCGCTCCTGAAGGGAGCCGTCAAAGGACAGCCGGTAGATGCCGCCCTCGTCGGAAGCGTAGTAGATGCCGTCGGAGGTGATGGTGAAGGTGTCCACATCAGTGGCCACCTTGGTCTCCTCGCCGCCGGAGATGGGGATGCTGTACAGGGTGGTGCCGTAGCGGTAGTAGATGTTCTCCTCCCAGAGCTCAAAGCCGTCGTCGATGCTGTCCTCGGTGAGCATCTGGGGAGACATAGTGCCTCCTTCCTGGAAGATTTCCAGGTCATACCGGAAGAGTCCGTCGTTGCTGGCCAGGTACAGGTCCTGGTCATAGACCGCCAGGCCGTAGATGTCGCTGGTGGTCTGGCCTTCAATGACCGGGTCGTAGATGTGGCCCTCCTCATCCACCAGGCCGGTGCAGATGTAGGGGCCGTAGCCCCAGAAGACCACGCCGCTCTCATCCAGGAAGATGCTTCTGCCCAGGATGACCTGGCTGGCAGGGTCCTCCTGGGGCTGGGAGGAACAGGCTCCCAGCAAAGTCACGGACAGGGCGGCTGCGGTGAGAAGAGCCAGGGCTTTCGCGAATCGTTTCATGGGGCGTCCCTCCAATCGGTCAGATGTACAGGTCGGGGGTCTTTCTGGGCCAGGAGAAGCGATCCTCCAGGTCCTCCTTGTGGATGAGGAAGTTGGGGGCGTCGAAGAACTTGGCGTTCTCGGGGCAGTACTTCACGCAGCGGTTGCACTTCATGCAGGGGCCGGAGACGATGGTCTCGTCCTCAAAATCGATGGAGCCCAGGGGGCATTCCTTGGCGCAGATGCCGCAGTGGGTGCAGGCCTCGGGGTTGGTGGAGACCTTCACCTTCAGGATGTTCAAGGGGTTGCCCTCCCGGTCTCTGGGGGTGTAGTAAGGGCCCACGGGGTTGTTGCCCTTGACTTTTGCGGAGATGGGGCCGTCAGAGCCCCCCTTCCTCCACACCTGGTCGGCGAAGCCGGAGGCGATGGTCAGGTCGCTGACGTCGGGGCGGCCGGCGTTCTGGGTCTGGGAGAAGGAATGCTGGCAGGAGAAGGCGGCGGCCCCCAGGGTGGTAAAGCCATTGCCCTCCAGGGTCAGGCAGAGCTCCATGAGGCCGTCGTCAAAGCTGCGGTTGCCGTAGCACACCACGGGGACGGCCAGAGCGCCGCCTCCCTGGACGGAGGAGACAAACTTGATGAGGAGGTTGGGCACCCGGCCGGCGTAGACGGGGGTGCCGAAGACCACCAGGTCCCCTTCCCCAAAGGACTTGGGCTCCTGGCGGACCTGGGGCAGGGTGAAATCAAAGGTCTCCATGGGGACCCCGGCCTGCTGGGCCAGACGCTGGGCGATCCGGGTGACAACTTTCTTGGTGGTGTCGGTGGCGCTGAAGTAAGCGGCCCACACGGTGTTGATCTTCATGGGAAAAACCCCTTTCCGTTGTTGTAGTGCTTTCATTATAAAGGAAATCCTGAAAAAGTAAACGGTTTGGGGAAAAGGAGGGGGAAAAACCTGTTTTCTTCAGGAAAAAAGTATGGTAAAATGAAGAAAAAACGGAAGGGGGCGACATCTGTGAAGAAGTGGGCAGGGATCGGCATTCTTGCCGCCCTCATTGTAAGCGTTTTGCTGATTGGGAAATACCAGGATCAGAAGTATCCCATCCAGCCCGACCACAGCAACCTGCTGGAGGAGGTCACCTGGTGGGTGAACCGGGGGTACGACCAGCCGGTGCTGGATGATATTGTCATCCATGACTATGTGGAGCTGGGAGATCAGCGGTATGTTCTCGTGGATGTGGAAGGCCAGCTGGGCGAGGTTTGGCTCAAGAAGGGGATGAATGGCCAGTACCGTATGAACGGCCACGGCCACGGCACAGGAAACTTCCGTTTTGAAAAAGTTGAGGTGGATGGCATACAGTACTTCCTCTGGAGCGGAAAAAACGAGTATTTCGGCATTGCGGAGATCTCTTTCGAGGTGGACGACAAGACCTATCGGGTGGAGATCCCCGAGGGAGACCGCTTCCTCACCCTGGTGGAAGTTGACCCGCCCAGTAACCCTGATGCTCCCGTACGATATATTGACGTGAACACCGTCCGGTTTTACGACGGGGACGGCCGGGACATCACAGACCAGGTCCCTTGGAACGGGATGGGGCCCTGGGACGGGGCATCCTCTGTCAGTCAAACATAAGTATCAGTTGATTTTTTCGGCATGACTCCATATAATATAGTCTAATGAACTGCTCTGTCGAAGGGTGGCAGGTTTTGCCTGCCATGCCGACGACCGGAAAGGATGGGACCTATGGCCAAAGGAGCACCCAAGAACGAAAAGAAAAAGAAGACCGGTGTGCTGGTGGGCTGTCTGCTGGCCGCTGTCCTCATTGGCGGCTACTGCCTTTTGTGCGCATTTGCCGGGGGCGGCAACGTCTACCCCAATGTGGTCATGGGGGAGGTGGCCCTGGGGGGCCTCACCGTGGAGGAGGCGGAAGCCGCTGTCTCCCAGGCGGTCCGGAACCAGACTCCGGACGAGACCCAAGGGGTGAGCTTCACGGTCACCGACGCCGCGGGTAAGACGGCGGAGGTCCAGGTCCCCATGTCTGCCGTGGAGACCGACTGCCCCGCCACCGCCGCCCGGGCCTGGAACGTGGGCAATGGGGAGGTCTTCCCTGCCCGAGGGGCCATCTACCTGAAGTGTCTCATTGCCGGTGCAGAGGTCTTGCCTGTCTATGCGGACACCCAGGCGCTGGAAGCCATCCTGGACGACATGGACGCCCAGATCGGCCAGGCCGCTGTGGAGAGTACCTGGG
>CAYVDA010000077.1:0-4482 GCA_964450635.1 uncultured Faecalimonas sp.
GCTTTGGTAAATATGGCTCAGGAATGGTCTACTCGTTATCCGTTAGTAGATGGACATGGAAACTTTGGTTCTGTTGATGGCGATGGTGCAGCGGCCATGCGTTATACAGAAGCCAGATTAAGTAAGATTTCTATGGAATTAACAGCAGATATCAACAAAGATACGGTAGATTTTACACCGAACTTTGATGAGACGGAAAAAGAGCCTACGGTATTGCCATCCAGATTTCCAAATTTATTAGTAAATGGAACTTCCGGTATTGCTGTTGGTATGGCTACAAATATTCCGCCACACAATCTTCATGAAGTTATCGGTGCCGTAGTAAAAATCATTGATGATCAGATAGATGAAAATGGAGAGACAACCATCGAAGATATTTTACAGATTATCAAAGGACCTGATTTTCCGACAGGAGCGGAGATTCTTGGAACCAGAGCCATTGAAGAAGCATATCGGACTGGACGTGGTAAGATTCGTGTACGCGCTGTTTCTAATATTGAACCAATGCAAAATGGAAAGAATCGAATTGTAATAACAGAACTTCCATATATGGTCAATAAAGCACGTCTTATTGAAAAAATTGCAGAATTACATAAAGATAAAAAGATTGATGGAATTACTGATTTATCCGATCAGTCCAGTAGAGAAGGAATGCGGGTATGTATCGAACTCCGTCGGGATGTGAATCCAAATGTAATCTTAAATCAGCTTTATAAACATACTCAGTTACAAGATACATTTGGTGTTATTATGTTGGCGTTGGTGGATAATCAGCCGAAAGTTATGAACCTTCTTGAAATGTTAAATCATTATTTGAAGCATCAGGAAGAAGTAGTAACAAGAAGAACTCAATTTGATTTGAACAAGGCAGAAGCTCGTGCACATATTTTGGAAGGTTTGTTAATAGCTCTGGACAATATTGACAGAGTGATTCAGATTATCAGAGGTTCTAAAAATACGGAGATTGCAAAAGAAGGACTTATTACTGAATTTAAGTTAACAGATACACAGGCCCAATCCATTATTGATATGAGACTTCGGTCTCTGACTGGTTTGGAACGAGAAAAACTGGAAGCAGAATATGCCGAAATAATGAAAAAAATTGATGAATATAAGGCAATTTTAGCGGACAGAAAATTATTGTTAGGTGTTATCAAAGAAGAAATTCTTGTAATTGATGCAAAATACGGAAATCCTAGAAGAACATCCATTGGATATGATGAATTTGATATTTCTATGGAAGATTTGATTCCACGTCAGGATGTTGTAATTACCATGACGAAGATGGGTTATGTTAAACGTATGACAAGTGATAATTTCAAGAGTCAAAATCGTGGTGGAAAAGGAATCAAAGGAATGCAGACCTTGGATGAAGATTATGTGGAAGAATTATTTATGACTTCTACTCATGATTATATTATGTTCTTCACCAACAAAGGTCGAGTTTACCGGTTGAAAGGATATGAGATTCCGGAAGCATCCAGAACTTCCAGAGGAACTGCAATTATTAATCTATTGCAGCTGATGCCGGATGAAAAGATAACAGCAACCATTCCAATTCATAATTATGAAGATGGTAATTATCTATTTATGGCAACTAAGAAAGGCCTGGTTAAGAAAACATCCATTACAGATTATGCAAATGTAAGAAAGACGGGACTTGCAGCCATTACCTTACGTGAAGATGATGAATTGATTGAAGTAAAAATTACGGATAACAATCGAGATATTTTCCTTGTAACAAAATATGGACAGTGTATACGTTTCCATGAAACAGATGTCCGTTCTACCGGAAGAACCTCTATGGGTGTTCGAGGAATTAATCTTGCAGATCGAGATGAAGTTGTCGGTATGCAGATGGATAATCAGGGTGAATGTCTCCTGGTTGCTTCTGAAAAAGGAATGGGTAAACGTACCTATATTGATGAATTTACTGCACAGAATCGTGGAGGTAAAGGAATCAAATGCTACAAGATAATGGAAAAGACAGGTAATGTAGTTGGAGTCAAAGCTGTAAATGAAGAAGACGCCATTATGATTATTAATACGGAAGGTATTATTATCCGTATGAAATGTTCCGATATTTCCATTCTTGGACGTGTAACTTCCGGAGTGAAACTTATTAATTTACAAGAAAATACAATAATTGCAAGTATTGCAAAAGTTAGAGAAGAAGAATCAGATGAACAATCAGAAGATTCTGATCAGACAGAAGAGTAAGATAAGATGGCATATCCTTTTAGGATGTGCCATTGTATCATAGGAGAAAAAACGTGATGCGGACTATTGATATAAAAGAAATAACTTCTTATATAAAAGAAATGTGTATCGAAGCAAATTATGAACTTTCAGATGATATGAAATGTGCATTACATCAGGCAGCAGAAGAAGAAACGTCTCTATTAGGAAGACAGATTTTGGGTCAACTGCAGGAAAATCTGAAAATTGCAAAAGAAGATCAGATTCCAATTTGCCAAGATACAGGTATGGCAGTTATTTTTTTGAAAATTGGTCAAGACGTACATTTTACAGGAGGTTCTTTGGAGGATGCAATCCAGGAAGGTGTACGTCAAGGATACAAGGAAGGATATCTACGAAAATCAGTGGTTTCTGATCCAATTTTAAGAGAAAATACCAAAGATAATACACCAGCCATTATCCATTATGAAATTGTACCTGGAAACAGTGTAAACATTAAAGTTTCTCCAAAGGGATTTGGCAGTGAAAATATGAGTCGTATCTTTATGTTAAAGCCTGTAGATGGAATAGAAGGTATTAAACGAGCAATATTATCAGCTGTAAAAGATGCCGGACCAAATGCCTGTCCGCCTATGGTTATCGGAGTTGGTATTGGAGGAACCTTTGAAAAATGCGCCATTATGGCAAAAGAAGCTCTAACGAGAGAAGTTGGTAAACATTCTAATTTACCACATATTGCACAGTTAGAGAAAGAACTTCTTATAGAAATCAACCAATTAGGAATTGGACCAGCTGGGCTTGGAGGAACTACAACAGCATATGCTGTCAATATTGATACTTATCCAACCCATATTGCAGGTCTACCAGTTGCAATTAATATTTGTTGCCATGTAAATCGCCATGTGGTACGAACAATATAGGAGCACAATATGGAAAAGAATATACATACGCCCTTAACAAAAGAAATTATTACATCTCTACATGCCGGTGATTACATTTATCTAACAGGTACCATTTATACCGCACGAGATGCGGCACATAAAAGAATGTATGAAGGATTAGAAAAAGGTATTTCCTTACCATTTGATATAAAAAATCAAATCATATATTATCTAGGCCCTTCTCCTGCCAGAGAGGGGAGAATTATAGGGTCAGCCGGACCAACAACATCCAGTCGAATGGATAAATATACACCAACACTTTTGCAACTAGGTCTTAGTGGTATGATTGGAAAAGGAAAACGTTCTCCTGAAGTGATTTCTTCTATAAAAGAAAATCAATCTGTCTACTTTGCAGCAGTTGGTGGAGCTGGTGCTCTATTATCCAAATGTATCAAAAAATCAGAAATTATAGCTTATAATGATTTAGGAACAGAAGCAATACGGAAATTAGAAGTAGAAAATCTACCGTTGATTGTTGTAATAGATGCAAAAGGAGAAAATTTATATGAAAAGAATACTTTATATGGTGTTTAAAAATATCCTAATTGTTCCTTATATATGGATAAAATTATGCTATTATGCAAAACATGTGGATAAATACACGCCGGAAGAACATCTCAAAATGTTAAAATATATTGTAAAAAGAGCTAATAAAGGTGGAAATGTTACAATCCGTGCTTATGGTCAGGAAAACATTCCTAAAAAGGATGGATTTATGTTTTATCCAAATCATCAAGGTTTATATGATGTTTTGGCCTTAATTGATTCTACCACACGGCCTTTTTCCGTTGTTTCTAAAATTGAAATGAAGAATACTCCATTTATGAAACAAGTTTTCAAGTGCATTGGAGTACATTTTATGGATCGCGATGATATCAGACAATCTCTTCAGGTTATCTTAGATGTTTCCTCTGAAGTAGTTGCAGGAAAAAACTATCTTATCTTTCCGGAAGGTACACGTTCCAAAAATGGAAATAAACCAGGTGAATTTAAAAGCGGAAGCTTTAAAGCTGCAACAAAGGCCAAATGTCCGATTGTACCTGTTGCGCTCATCAATGCTTTTCAACCATTTGACAGAAGTACTATAAAAAAAGTAGAGGTGCAGATCCATTATCTTACGCCTATTCTATATGAAGAATATAGAAATATGAAAACAACCGAAATTTCAGTTGAAGTACAAAAAAGAATTGAAGCTGTTATTAACGAACAACTCGCAACAGAAAAATTATAAATAAAAGCTGAAGTGAAAAGTTTATTTCTACTTTGAAAAAGTTGATTTATGAAGTGGTGTATATTCCAGCCAAACAGCATAGCAGTCCCGAAGGGACTGCATGCCATTCCG
>CAYVDA010000078.1:0-4395 GCA_964450635.1 uncultured Faecalimonas sp.
ATTATGAGGAGCTAGAGACCCTGCTGAAAGAAAAAATACTGGAAGAAAAAATTCTTGACAATGAGTCATAATTTGAGTATAATAGTGGAACTGTGTTAATAGGATATACTAGAGAATTTTAAGAAAAAAGAAGAATAAACAAAACAGAAAGGAATCTAGAAAATGCCAGAAAAGAAGACAATTCTTACTTATACAGGACTGAAGAAATTAGAGGCTGAATTAGAAGAACTGAAAGTTGTAAAACGAAAGGAAGTCTCTAACAAGATCAAAGAAGCCAGAGAACAGGGCGATTTGTCAGAGAATGCTGAATATGATGCAGCAAAAGATGAACAGCGCGATATCGAAGCTCGTATCGAAGAGATTGAGAAACTTCTGAAGAATGTAGAAGTGGTTGATGAAGACGAGGTTGATTTGGACAAGATCAGCGTTGGTTGTAAGGTTTTGTTGTATGACAACGAGTTCGAAGAAGAAGTAGAATACCGTCTTGTAGGTTCTACAGAAGCGAACAGCCTTGCTGGTAAGATTTCTAACGAATCACCACTGGGAGCCGCATTGATTGGTAAGAAAGTCGGCGATGAAGTGTTGGTAGAGTCTTTGGTTGGTGAGATGACATATAAAGTATTGAAGATTGACAGAGTCTAAGACTTTGTGACAAAAGAGATAAAGGAGAGAAAACCATGGCAGAGAACCAGAACCAAGTACAAGAACCTGATTTGAATCAGCTTCGCAAAGTACGTCGTGAGAAACTTGCAGATTTGCAGGCAAATGGCAATGACCCATTTGAGATTACAAAATATGATGCAGATTGTCATAGCCAGGACATCAAAGACAATTTTGATGAAATGGAAGGAAAGAAAGTATCCATCGCAGGACGTATGATGTCTAAGCGTGTCATGGGAAAAGCTTCTTTCTGTAATGTGCAGGATCTGAAAGGAAATATTCAGAGTTATGTGGCAAGAGATGCGGTAGGCGAAGAAGCTTACAAGGCATTTAAGAAAATGGATATCGGTGATATCGTTGGTATTAAGGGTGAAGTGTTCCGTACCAAAATGGGTGAGATTTCCATCCATGCTGAGGAAGTAACTCTGCTTTCTAAGAGTTTGCAGATCTTACCGGAGAAATACCACGGACTGACGAATACGGATTTGCGTTACCGTCAGAGATATGTGGATTTGATTATGAATCCGGAAGTAAAAGATACCTTTGTAAAACGTTCACAGATTATTAGCTCCATCCGTCGTTATTTAGATGGACAGGGATTTATGGAAGTGGAGACTCCGATGTTGGTAGCTAATGCAGGTGGTGCAGCAGCCAGACCATTTATCACCCACTCCAATGCTCTGGATGAAGATTTCAAATTGCGTATTTCTTTGGAATTATACTTAAAGAGATTGATCGTAGGCGGTTTGGAACGTGTTTACGAAATCGGTCGTGTATTCCGTAACGAAGGTTGCGACACCAGACATAATCCGGAATTTACCTTGATGGAACTGTATCAGGCTTATACTGATTACAACGGAATGATGGATTTAACAGAGAATATGTACCGTCACGTAGCACAGGAAGTGCTTGGTACAACAACGATTGTATACAATGGTATTGAGATGGATCTTGGTAAACCATTTGAGAGAATTACCATGGTTGATGCCGTGAAGAAATATGCAGGTGTGGATTGGAATGAAATCCATACATTGGAAGAGGCCAGAGCAGTGGCAAAAGAACATCACGTGGAATATGAAGAACGCCATAAGAAAGGTGATATTCTGAATCTGTTCTTCGAAGAGTTCGTAGAGCACCACTTGATTCAGCCGACCTTCGTTATGGATCATCCGATTGAGATTTCTCCGCTTACGAAGAAGAAACCGGGCAATCCGGAATACGTAGAGCGTTTCGAAATGTTCATGAACGGTTGGGAAATGTGTAATGCATATTCTGAGCTCAATGACCCGATTGATCAGAGAGAACGTTTCAAAGACCAGGAAGAACAGCTCTCACAGGGTAACGAAGAAGCGAATACAACAGATGAAGATTTCATGAATGCTTTGGAAATCGGTATGCCTCCGACAGGCGGTATCGGTTATGGAATCGACAGAATGTGTATGCTGTTCACAGATAGTGCGGCTATTCGAGATGTGTTGTTGTTCCCGACGATGAAATCGTTGGATAAATAAAACTTATTATATCTTTTCGTAAGTTGTTATAACTTACCAGGCAGACGAAGTTTACCATATGGTATACCACAGAGTGGAACATAAGATATAACAACTTATAACAAAATATGATTTTTAGAGACTTTACTGAGTAACGGTAAGGTCTCTTTTTTTATTGTCGCTCTTTTTGTTACAATAGTCGATATGAAAAATCAACGAGAGGAGAAAGTTTTTATGAGAAAAGAAATTCCATTTTGGGAAAAATCAAATCTGACAATCGAGGAGGCGGCAGCGTATTTTAACATCGGCACGCAACGGCTTCGCAGACTGGCATCCGGAGAAAATTGCCCCTTTGTATTATGGGTAGGTGCAAAGTGCTTGATTAAAAAAGCATATTTTGAGGAATATCTTCGGAAAACATATTCGATTTAGGGAGGAATAAGGAAATGAATGGCGAAATCAGATATGACAGCAATAGGGTACGGCTGCGTACAGGAGAGTATGAGAAAAGTAACGGACAATACGAATATCGTTACACAGTCTTTGGCAAACAATTTTCCGTATATTCGAAAACGTTGGAGGATTTAAGGGAAAAAGAGACGCAGATTCTTTCGCAAAAGGAGGAACGCAATAAAAAGTATAATCAGTACCGGACTACGTTAAATGATGTGTTTGAATTGTGGAAAGAGTTGAAAAGAGGAATCCGTACAAATACATTTCGGAATTATTGCTATGTGTATGAACACTATATTCAGGACAGCATTGGCAGATGTTATATTTCAATGATAAAGAAATCCGATGTGAAACGCTTTTTCAATTATCTGGCAGATGAAAGAAGATTGAAAGCCGGAACCCTTGACGGTGTGCAGAATGTCTTACATCAAGTCTTGCAGATTGCTGTTGATGATGGATGGATTATAGGGAATCCATCCGACAATGCACTCAAGGAATTAAAACGAGCGCATAATTTACATACAAAAAAGAGAATTGCATTAACAAAAGCAGAGCAATCCCTATTACTGGAGTTTTTGTTAAAAAATGATTTCCATTCCAGATGGTACCCCATTACTGTCATCTTGTTAGGAACAGGCATGCGTGTTGGAGAAGCGACAGGGCTTCGTTGGTGCGATGTGGATTTTGAAAACAACTGGATTGATGTAAATCACACACTTATTTATGGTCGCGGCAAAGGCAGATGCGCATTTGCTATCAATGATACCAAGACTCCGGCAAGCAAAAGAAAGATACCGATGACAGAACAGGTGAAGCAGGCATTTTTGCAAGAGAAGCAAATACAGGAAGCGATGGGCGTTGTCTGCGAAGCCGAAGTAGAAGGATATACCGATTTTGTGTTTGCAAATCGTTTTGGCGGTCTATATAACCAGAGCACGCTTAACACTGCATATAAAAGGATTATTCGGGATTGCAATGATGCAGAATTGCTAAAGTGTGAAAATCCAAAAGTACTTTTGCCGAACTTTACCTGTCACAATCTAAGACATACATTTGCCACAAGACTTTGCGAATCAGGAATGAATATCAAGATGATACAAGATATCTTAGGGCACACAGATATATCAACGACGATGGATCTCTATACTCACGTGACGCAGGAAATGAGGACGGATGCGAAGGAATGTATGGAAAATATGTTGCGTGTGTTATAAGGAAACACACAAAGTTCAAATTAGTTATTGTTTTTGATTTATCTGCATATAATAAAAGTGCAAATAATGTTTTTGAGAAATTGATGCTACACCATCACAGCCACAGCCGGAGCAAACGGAAGTATTAGTCCTGGCGGAGCGGTCAGGGTTGCAGCAGGGGGCAGTCAGACATTTACGATTAGTCCGTCATCCGGATATGTGATTGATACCTTAAAGGTGGACGGTTTGGAAGTGACAGCAACCACAAGCTATACCTTTAGGCGATGGCAAAAATAAATATCTATCTAATAACAGTAATTAATTAAGCGCTGATTTAAACTGTGTCAAAGGGATAAAACATGCATTGAACGGGGATTTGCGTAAAATCTAACGGTAAACGAATGGGGATTCGCGCAAAAACTCGGTTTACACGAATGGGGATTTGCGTTATACTATGCTCAGAGAGGTGATTTTATATGTCTCAACGATGAAGACCCTCGATAAATAAAGCCTTTTAAATGGTGTTATAAGTTGCTATAACTTGCTATATTGTCCCGTTTTACCATATGGTATACCAGACAAATTTACACCTTACATCA
>CAYVDA010000079.1:0-4365 GCA_964450635.1 uncultured Faecalimonas sp.
AAGAGGATGAAGAAGACGAAAGCAAGATGAAGAAACGTCCGCCGGTAGTCTGTGTTATGGGGCATGTTGACCATGGTAAGACTTCCCTTTTGGATGCAATCCGTAGCACCAATGTAACAGACCGTGAGGCAGGTGGTATTACCCAGCACATCGGTGCCTATGTGGCAAATGTCAACGGAGAGAAGATTACTTTCTTAGATACACCGGGACATGAGGCATTTACCGCAATGCGTATGCGTGGCGCGAACTCAACCGATATTGCGATCCTGGTTGTTGCTGCAGATGATGGTGTAATGCCACAGACTGTAGAGGCGATCAGCCATGCGAAAGCAGCCGGCATTGAAATCGTAGTTGCAGTGAACAAGATTGATAAGCCAAGTGCGAATATCGACCGTGTGAAACAGGAATTGACAGAATATGAATTGATTGCAGAAGACTGGGGCGGTAGCACGATCTTCGTTCCGGTATCAGCAAAGACCGGAGAAGGTATCGAAGATTTGATGGAAATGCTTCTTCTTACAGCCGAAGTATTAGAATTAAAAGCCAACCCGAACCGTCGTGCAAGAGGTCTTGTAATCGAGGCAGAACTTGATAAAGGAAAAGGACCGGTTGCCACTGTTTTGGTACAGAAAGGTACCCTTCGTGTGGGAGATAATATTGCGGCAGGTGCAGCGCATGGTAAAGTAAGAGCCATGATCGATGACAAGGGAAGACGTGTCAAAGAAGCAGGACCTTCTACACCGGTAGAGATTCTTGGTTTGGATGATGTGCCGAATGCAGGTGAAGTGTTCGTAGGATGTGGAAATGAGAAGGAAGCAAGAAACTTTGCAGAGACCTTCATTGCACAGAACAAGGTGAAACTCTTAGACGAGACCAAGTCCAGAATGTCTCTGGATGATCTGTTTAACCAGATCCAGGCAGGTAATGTCAAAGAATTAAATATCATTGTTAAAGCAGACGTACAAGGTTCTGTAGAAGCAGTAAAACAAAGCCTTGTCAAACTGTCCAACGAAGAAGTGGCAGTCAAAGTGATCCATGGTGGTGTTGGTGCCATCAACGAATCTGATGTTACACTTGCGTCTACTTCCAATGCAATCATCATTGGATTTAACGTAAGACCGGACGCGACGGCAAAAGATATTGCAGAGCGCGAAGGTGTTGACGTGAGATTATACCGTGTCATCTACAATGCAATCGAAGATGTGCAGGCAGCCATGAAGGGTATGTTAGATCCGGTATTCGAAGAGAAAGTCTTAGGACACGCAGAAGTGCGTCAGACATTTAAGGCTTCCGGCGTGGGTACCATTGCAGGTTCTTATGTATTGGATGGATGCTTCGAACGTGGATGTATGGCACGTATCGTTCGTGACGGCATCGTAATCTTCGACGGAGCACTTGCATCTCTGAAGCGTTTCAAGGATGATGTTAAAGAAGTAAAAGCCGGCTATGAATGTGGATTCGTATTTGAACGATTCAACGATATCAAGGAAGGCGACCAGGTAGAGTCTTATAAGATGGTTGAGATTCCGAGATAAGGCCATTTGGAGGAAGAAAATTGAGAAAAAACAGTATTAAAAATACAAGAGTAAATGTGGAAGTACAGCGGGAGTTAAGTAATATTATCCGCGGGGGAATCAAAGACCCTCGCGTTGCTCCCATGACTTCCGTAGTTGCGGTGGAAGTAGCACCGGATCTTAAGACATGCAAAGCTTATATCAGTGTCTTTGGCGACGAAAAAGCCCAGGAAGATACGGTAAAAGGCTTACAGAGTGCCGAAGGCTATATTCGTAGAGAATTAGCGAGAAATTTAAATATGCGCAACACACCGGAGCTTACGTTTGTTATGGATCAGTCCATTGCTTACGGAGTTGCCATGTCGAAAAAGATTGATGATCTGACCAAAGATCTGAAAGATGGAGATGAGGAAGATGTTTAAATCCATGGTTGAAGAAGCAGGGTGTATTGCCATCGGTGGACACATTCGTCCGGATGGGGATTGCGCAGGATCCTGCCTGGGATTATGGAACACGTTGCAAACATGGTATCCGGAGAAGGAGATTTCGATTTATCTGGAAGAACTTCCGGATTGCTTTTCTTTCCTGGCGGGGGCAGATGCCATTTGCCATACCTGTCAGGAAGAGAGCTATGATCTGTTTATCTCCATTGATTGCGGGGCAGCAGATCGTCTTGGATTTGCGGAAGATTTATTCCATAAGGCGAAGAAAACCATTTGCATTGACCATCATATTAGTAATGTTGGGTTTGCAGATTGGAATTACATCTGTCCGGAGGCAAGTTCTGCTTCCGAATTGGTTTACAATCTGGTAAAAGAGCAGGAGATTTTAAAAGAAGTGGCAGAATGCCTTTATCTTGGGATTGTCCATGATACGGGGGTGTTTCAGTATTCCAGTACAGCACCGGAGACCATGGAAGCGGCAGCACATTTGATGCGAACCGGCATCAATGGGTCAGAGATTATCGAAAAGACTTATTATGAGAAGACTTATGCCCAAAATCGGATTTTGGGTCGGGTGCTCTTGGATGCCAGACTGCTCTTAGGAGGAGCTTGCATTGCGGCTTCTTTATCGAAGGAGACCATGGATGCCTATGATGTGACACCAAAAGATCTGGAAGGCATCGTCAGCCAGCTTCGGATGACAAAAGGGGTGGAAGTGGCACTTTTTGTCTATGAATTGGGAGAGCAGGAGCAAAAAGCGAGTATGCGCTCTAATGGAAAAGTCGATGTTAGCGTTATTGCCCAGAGTTTCGGCGGTGGCGGACATAAAAAAGCAGCCGGGGTAACCGTACATGGCACGCCGGAAGATGTGATTTTACAATTGACAGAAAAAATCAGTTTGCAATTATAGAGGAAAAAGATGATACACGGTGTAATCAATATTTACAAAGAAAAAGGATATACATCCCATGATGTAGTTGCAAAACTGCGTGGGATTGTAGGGCAGAAGAAAATCGGACATACTGGGACCTTGGATCCGGATGCGGTAGGTGTCCTGCCGGTGTGCCTTGGAAAAGCAACAAAACTCTGTGATATGCTTACAGATAAGAGCAAAACCTATGAGGCGGTGCTCCTTCTTGGAAAAGAGACGGATACCCAGGATATCACGGGAGAAGTCTTAAAAGAAAGAGAGACGGACCATTTGACAGAGGAAGAAGTGAAGGCTTGTATCTTAGGATTTGTTGGGAACTATGATCAGGTTCCGCCGATGTATTCTGCTTTGAAAGTTAATGGAAAGAAGCTCTATGAGCTTGCACGGGCAGGGGTTGAAGTGGAGCGAAAAAGTCGTCGGGTGGAGATCTATGACATCCGGATTCTGGAAATGAATCTTCCGCGGGTACGAATGGAAGTTCATTGTTCCAAAGGTACCTACATCCGAACACTCTGCCATGATATAGGACAAAATCTGGCTTGCGGTGGCTGTATGGAAGCTTTAAAACGTATTCAGGTAGGTCCATTTCTTATCGCGGATAGTGTAACGCTGAAAGAGGTAGAACAATATCGGGATGAGAATCGTCTGGCAGAGCTTATACGGCCGATTGAAGATATGTTTGACGGTTACGAAAAGGTAACATTAAAACCGGAGTTTTGTTCTTTGGTTTACAATGGAAATTTTTTCCTTTCCAAACATGTGGAAGAGCTGATGCTATTTGCAGATGGCCAAATGGTTCGGGTATATAATCCGGAAGGCCGTTTTCTTGCAATCTATCAGTACCAGCAAGAGAACCATCAATTCCGCATAGAAAAAATGTTTTACAGCAAGGATGAAGGTTGATGCAGTATATAAAAGGATTAGAACAGTACCAAAATCAGAATCCTACGGTAGTTACCATTGGGAAATTTGACGGGCTCCATCTGGGTCATGAATGTCTTTTGCAGCGCGTGCTAGAGCATGGAAAACAAGATCGGGTTGATACGGTGGTTCTGACCTTTGACCTGACACCGCTATACCAGATGCAACAAAAAAAGCAACAGGTTCTTATGACCAGCGATGATCGAATCCGGCGCTTAGATGGTCGGGTGGATTATCTGGTAGAATGTCCGTTAGATGAGAAGATTGCAAAGATGTCTCCGGAGGATTTTGTGAAAGACATCCTAGTGGAACGATTTCACGCAGCTTACTTGGTAGTAGGAACAGATTTTACATTCGGTCGTGATAAAAAAGGAGACTATCAGCTGCTTCGGGAATTGGGTTCGGTTTATGGCTATCAGGTGGATGTGATGGAAAAGAAATGTTATGAAGGCAGAGAAATCAGTAGCACTTACATCAAGGAAGCCTTAGGAAAAGGAGATTACGACCTTGCAGAAACGTTGCTTGGATATTCCTATAAATTTCAATAAAAATGTTT
>CAYVDA010000080.1:0-4256 GCA_964450635.1 uncultured Faecalimonas sp.
GACAATTACCTCTGTCTCAATTTCATAAAAGCTCTTACCATCAAAGCATTTTTCGCTAAAAACATTATCTATCAAATCTTGCGATATTATACCTTGATTTGGAATACTATATCTGCAAATACATCTGCTATCTTCCCCACAATTCCATATCACTAAATAGGACTTATTGTCTAACACTTCCGGTTGTATCACATACATTATATCCTTATATGTAAACTCTGCCTCATGTCCCAACGAAATATATTCACGCAAGTCTTCCATTGTTATACCTTTCATAGCTTCACTCCCTTAAACCATACCACAATTTCAAACATTTTTACAACGTCAACACCGGTTGTAAAAATTACAATCACCGGTTTCGATACTGACTGTAACGGTGCGACCGTCGGTTCCATCCTAGGGATGACAAATGGTATTGAATCCATTCCTGGTGAATGGACTATGCCACTGCAAGACACCTTACATACTTCTATCTTCGGTGTCGGTACGGTAAAAATCAGCGACCGAATCCGGCAGACTTTGGATTGTATCCGTCAAAGCTAGAATTTTGTTCCATCGAATTACAGGCTCATCTTTTTTAATTTCTCTGTGTTTTCTTCTACTCGTTTTTTTCCAAGTGGGTAGAAGAAAAATAGTGATGCGGCAAGCAAAAGATATCCTACTGCCGGCACAAGGCAAGACAGGTTATAGATTTGTTGTGTAACTTCTCTATCAAATGCAGTCTCAGGTCGGTAACCAATCATGGTAAGCAGTGCTCCGGTGAGGCCTGCCGATGCTGCCTGTCCGATTTTCCTCGCAAAGGAGTAGACCGAATATATCTCGCCATCGGAACGCACATTGCGCTGCACCTGTGTATCATCAATCACATCTGTAATCATCGCCCAACATATCAGACTGAATACAGCCAGCCCAATATATGCAAATGCATAAACTACAGTAAACACCCACGGATTATCAATCTGCAACATCCATGCGGTGAAATAAACAACTGCTCCAAAAATTGCGGCAAATATCCCAAGCATTTTTCGCCCGAAACGTTCCGAAAGGCGAACGGCAAATAACGCACAAATCAAAGAAACGCTAACACCTACCGCACCTGCTGCTGACTGTGCCTTGATATTCCCAAAGTAATTTAGATAGAGATAATTTAGCATCGTCTGTGAGGTAAGCTGTACCAAAAGCTGGCAGACGGAGGCTATTACGATACCGACGAGTGCCTTGTTGTGAATTAACCCGCCAAATAAAAGCCGTAACTCGAATCTACCACTTTTTTGTTCTACATGCACACGCTCCGTACACATAAAATAACATAACAGATAGCAAATGACTGCGCCTGCTGAACACACCACTGCAGCGAGCGATACTCTGCTTCCGGACAGGATCTGATTACCTTCGCTGTCCGTATAATATACAAGAAGCGGAAGGATTACGCCGATGAATGTTCCCGCCAGCATCGCGCCTATCGTTCTCCAATTCGAAAGTTGCGCTCTGTCACGTGAATGCTCCGACAACGCAGACGCCATCGAGCCGTACGGAATATTGATTCCCGTATAGCACACACTGCCCCACAACAGATAAGTGCCAAACATCCAGACAATCTTAAACGTCATCCCCATATCGTCAAACCAGCTCGCATACATCAGCAACGACGCCACCGCCACCGGCCCGCACATTCGAAGAATCCATGGTTTAAATTTACCATATTTCGTCGGCTTACTCCTGTCTACAATCTGTCCCATCGTCACATCTGTAACCGCATCGACAAATCTCGCTGCCATCATCATGATTCCAACGATGCCAACAGATACTCCCATTATATCCGAATAGAATTTCTGCAACATCATGCTGGATAGTATAAATGTAAAATCATTTCCAAAGTCACCGAACATATATCCGATTTTATCTTTCAGACCAAATGGTCGCATCACCTTAGTTGCCATTTTCGTACCTCGCTTTCTGATATACATTCTTCCCATACATCAAAAAATCATACGAAATGACATAAAAAAGCTGATGTGCCAAAAAAAGACAGGAACCTTTCGGTCCCTGCCTAATCTCTCCAGTCATCGTATCTGTCTAATCTACGATTACAAATACGCCTTCGCCGGCTCCTAATTTTAAACTAATCTTGCCATTTCCATCAGGTGACTTATAAGTGCCGACTCCGTTTCTGTAAACGAGTACTTGTTGCCCCGACTGTACTTCAATATCTACGATATCCGTTGTGTTCTTTGACGGATCTGTAAAGTTCGTAATCATATATCCATAATCGGTGTCGCTACCATTGGTGTATTTATATTCACCAACAACTGTTTCCCCATTCGCGTTCACATTTACTTTTTCCAAATCGGATAATTGTGTAATATCTTCTACATAACTGCTTCCGACATTGTATGTCTTAATTCCCTGCCAGTCAAATGCCATAAATACATGATCCCATGCAAGCAATTCTCTATTGACACTCTTAACTTCATCATAAAGTCCATTGGTTAAGATACCAGTAATTTCATCATCTGCTGACCAGTCATAGTACTCAAAATACTCAAAGCTCTGTGCACCAAGTGCAAGCCCGACGTTGGTCTGGAAGCTGATATCTGCGCGTGTCTCCGGAACACGTAACTCTGTATTACCTTTTTCGTTATAAGTCTGAATACAGAAGTTGACGGTTGCGTTATCGCCACATTCTTTTGCTTTATTTGCAATTGTCCATAAATCTGTCAAATAACTTTTACGGATGGTTCCATCTGCCAATAATGGATAGTTATCTACGGATACGGTGTATTCCTTTCCATTTAGGTTGCTGGTAATTGTATTCATATATTCATTCACATAGAGACTATGTGACATATTCTTCTCCCAGAACCATCCTGTTGTTTTCTTAGTTCCGTAACTTGGTAATAAGTTCACATGGAACATGGCGTCTTCCGGAAGAGTACTGAATGCAGTAGCTAATGCTCCTACATTGTTTAATGCAGTTTTATTATCCTTCGTGCTTGGTGTCGGTTCATCCCAGATATAAAACTGTCTTACTCCAAGGTCATACAATTGTTTAAATGTATTTGCCGTGAAATAATCAGCCTTATTTCCGTGATTACGTACCATGACATCTCCATATTTCATAGCAGTCTTGATTGCGTTTACATATTCAGAATTCAAAGTACCCTTTCCATCTGTCAAGTTCTGTTCCCTTGCAACGTAATCCTGTGTCATAAGTACCGTTGTAAATCCTGCATTAAAGTATTGTTTCAGCTGTGACTCTACCGTCTGTTCAACCGGACCGTCTGCAAAAATATTGATGGTCTTGTTTGCCAGATATTTGCCGGTTACCTGTCCGTCTGACATCTGTGTATTACCTACCATCCATTTGCGAAGAATCGTTACATCAGCCTCATCTGCTGTTCCATTATTGTTTAAATCTGTAACATTCAGATATGCCTTTGCAATTCCATCTGAGATATAGCGTTTCATACGGATAAGGTCAAGCACATCCCATTTTCCATTGCCGTTTAAATCGCCTTCCATCGTAAGGTTAACATCTGTCCAATCGAATACATCTTTATTTTCTGCATTCTTCTTCATCTCGCATACCAAATGGGTTTCTTCGATGTCAATCAAAGTTCCGTCTGTACCTTCAAATGTACCACCGATGGTAAGGATAGCTTTGTCACTAAAGGTTTCTCCCTGCAGTAACTGCAAAACATGAACCTTACCCCAAGCAGGATTAATTGCATATTGAACTTCTAAATACTCTCCAACATAATATTGTAATTCTGTTCCATTCAATTTAACATATCCATCTACCGGTTTGAATTTCTGACATGTTGAAACATTACTTATCTCCATGTACAAGACCGTTGCACTTCCATAGGTTGTATTCTCAGTTGCAACACTTACTTGAACCTTAGTCGCTGTAACACTATAAGATACTTCATTACTGATTGCCGGATTTGCATTTTCAGCAACTGCCTTTACTGTAATCTTATAAGTTCCAACGCCTAATTTGAGATTCTTCAGATTATAAGTTGTCTCTGTCGTATCTGCCTTTTTCTCTCCATTCGCATAGATTTCGTAAGCTGTTGCATTTGGAACTGCACTCCAGCTAATGATCGAATCCGAGAGTGAAATGTCAGGAGTGGCTAAATCGATTTTTTCAGTATAAACATTCCAAGTGTAATCTGAATTACATACCAACTTCGTTTCTGGAATTTCGATTAAAGTTCCATCATTTGCTCCTTTGAAAATGCCTTCTATCGTCA
>CAYVDA010000081.1:0-3932 GCA_964450635.1 uncultured Faecalimonas sp.
AAACCTCGTGCTTCTGTCGATAGCTTCTCGCTCGTTCATAGTCAATCATTTCATTCTTTAATAAGGTTTTACAAAAGCTGTCAAACTGTTTTCTTATTCTTAACTGCTTTTCGGAAGAAGATTGCTCCATAAGAGTTCACCTCCTCCCGCACCCATTTGGAACAGAGTGAAATATCTCCCTTTCACTCCGTAGCACGAATGGAAATATGAACAGCGTCGAATATTTCTAAATTTTTTTAAAAAAAACGTCTAAAAAGCACCCTGCCTTTCAGACGTTTGTCTACAATACTATTTTTTAATTTCTATACAGCTGACATTTACCTCACTCTGCGGTCTGCTCCTGCATTTTTATAATATGCCGCTTTTTCTTCATACATCAGCTTTTCCGCTTGTGACATCAAATCATCAAAATCCGTTTCCAATACATTTTTCTTCCAGATTGCTCCTAAAGCCATATTAACATCTTGTTCTTTCATGGACTGCCTTAAATCTTCCATGTAAACTTTTAGTTCCTGCTCAGCTATTCCATTGCAGATAACTAAGAACTCATCTCCACCGATACGAAATATATCCTGAATTTCAAATACTTCCTTCAGGCTCTCGGCAGCCCGCAAAAGCAATGCGTCACCTTGTTTATGCCCCTTTGTATCATTTATATGTTTTAGTCCCGTAACATCACAGTAAATAATACCAATACTCTGTTTTACATTCCATTGATCTTTATGCCTTTCCATCGCAAACCTGTTTCCCAGATGTGTCAGCGCATCAATATAGCACATATCCGTCAGCTTCTTCATTAAATCCCTTCTTCTTATAATGGTCGTAATAAAATAGGATATCGTTTCCAATACATTTGCAGCATACTCTAATATGGAAATTTTCGGATTATCCAATCCCAAAAAACCAATCGCTTTCTTATTCACATACAGTGGCGAGACAACTATTGAATGTATATTCTGTACGCTCAATATCTCATACAAACACGGATTGTATTCTTTAAGTACCGCTATATCTTCATATATAACTGATTTTCCTTTTTCAAAACTGCCATACCATTCTTTGCAAACTTCCGATGGAACGTTTTGCAAAAAATCTTTTTGTGTTCTGACTCCGTCTGTCACCCATTCATACGTATTATCATCTCCACCGGAATCATTCTTTTCAAATACATAAGCTCTTTCAGCCATAAAAATTTCCCCTAAATGTTTCAGGGCTAATGACATCATACGCTCCGGTTCAATTTCCTCCATTACAATTTTGATTGCTTCATTTACCAATTTTTCCGTATCCTGGTATTTTTGATGGATTTTCTTTTCTTCTTCCCTTCCACTTATATCCACTGCAATTTCAAGTCTGTATTTTTTCCCAGTGTCAGTGTCCTCTAGCAGTGTATCATTTATCATCAGATATTGCTTAATAAGCGGATTGTAATATGTCCATTCTTCAAAATTACCGACGGTCAGTTTATCACTGTTACACATACTGCAAGACATGGATTTCTGCTGCAACAGCTCATAGCATTTCTTTCCTTGTATTTCTTCCAGCGGCAGCTCACCAAATAAATTCCTCAGTTTTAGGTTCATATAGACCAGCTCATGCGTATCTATATCTGCTGCATACACATATTCATTGATATTTTCAAAAAAGTGAAAAATCTCTGTTACTCCCATCGTCTGCCTCCCCCCCGACAGAACCTACGTTCTGCTTTCTGTGGCTTCCAATTTTTCATACCATTACTATTTCCACATGGTGAACATACAAACCTGTTCAAGAAATTTTCCCTATTGCATGGTTTTCCTATCAGATAACCCTGAATGTAATCAGCATGGATTTCTCTCAGGCAATTAAGGACTTCTTGTTCTTCCACTCCCTCAATACAAATCTGAATATTCAGTCTGTGTGCCATTTCAATTATCTTTATCAGCATCTCATAGTCATATGTATTCCGCACAGCCCTATCCGTAAAACTTTTATCTATCTTGATATAGCTTGGACTAAGGTCACTCAAACAATGAAGATTTGAGTAGCCCGTTCCAAAATCATCAATGGCAAATCGGATTCCATTTTCTTTTAATGCTTTTCTCAATTTGCAAAAATGTGGTGTGTTATCCAAATACCCGCTTTCCGTTAGTTCAATCGTAATACAGTCTGGAGAAAGACCATATTCCTGTATGTAGAATAAAATATCTTTCTGTATATCACTTTTTATCATCTGAATATAGGAAACATTGATGTTCATCTGAAATCCGGGAATATATCTCTGCACTTCGCTACACATTAAGACTGCCTGCTTTAATATCCATTTTCCAGCCGGAAGAATTAACCCTGTTTCTTCAAGAATCGGGATAAATTCCGCCGGAGAAATACTCTGTGTTCCATTCTCGTCCTGAATAAAAAAACGCATCAGAGCTTCTGCTCCCATAATTCGCCCATCATCGTTATTGCTTATAGGCTGGTAATAAACCTCAAATCCTTCAAAATTATGCTCTACGCTTTGATGAAGTGCTGCTCTTATCTTCCCTTTTCTCAGATATACTTCATATTCTTCCTGACAAAAACAGTAAAATGTATTTTTACCATGCTCTTTTGCCTGCCTTAATGCAAATTTTGATAACTGTAGAACCTGCTCATATTCTCCAGTGAGAAATAAAGTATCCACAATTCCGGCAGAAATAGTAAACACAGTTTTATAATTATCTTTTTCGATAAAGTCTGCTATTTTTTTACAAATGTTCTGATACAGAATGACAGCCTGCTCCCTCGTACTTCCCGAAAAATCAGCTATCACATATTCATCTGCCGTCATATAAAACAAATGCTGATTTTCTTCACTAACACAAGCCCTGATACAGTCAGCCACCTTCTTTATCACATAATTTCCATATTCCATACCTGAATAATCATTTACCACACCAAAATTATCAATCCCGATACGCATAAGAAATCCTGCCGGAATCTGTTCCGTATATGATAGAATATAGGTAGATAACTCCATTTCTCCCAACAGTCCGCTAAGATTATCCGCCCTCTGTTTTTTTCCGGCTTCATTGATACAGCCAACAAGATAATGCGGTTTCCCATCACTGTCATCAATGACTCCTCCACGGCAGTTGATCCATATAGGCAGACCATTTTTATCCAGCCATCGGTAAAGCAAATCATGTCTTTTCTTTTCCCCTTTCAGCATCAGACTGCAATCCTCTGACAGCAGAGAACGGTCTTCCTCATAAGTAAATAAAAGACACTGCTCAATAGCATTCCCAAAAGAAGCCGCCGGAAGTGCAAAACGCTCCGTTGCCTGTTTGGAAATAGTGAAATAATTCTCTTTCAAATCCATCATATAAAGATATCCATCCATATACGGAGAAAACATCTCTATGACTTCTTCTATATTTTTATTTCGTACACTATACATATCCGTATTTACACTCCTTTTATGCTTCGTATATATATCTATATTCTCTCGCATATTCTTTTCCATAATGTTTTTTTCTTTGGCACATGATGTCGTTCCATCTTATCTTTTACTCTAAGTATATTTTCTGCATATTTAGCTTGTTCCTCCGAATGCTTTGTCACAAAAAGCAACAGCACATTCATTTTTTCCTGTATAATATTTACATATTGATCCACTACCTCCATTTCACTGCACTCCTGTATTTTCTTCATATCCTCTTTTAAAATATCTTCTGCAAAGCATATTATCTTTTCGGTATAACGCATTAAATCATCTATATTAGTATTTAAAGCTTCCATATCTGCAACAATGTCAGATTTATAAATCTGAATATTATTGGACATTCTTATATTTGTCCAATAAAGTATTGTCTGTTGTTTCTTATAATTTGCTACATTTATCTGCATATTGGATATCAAATCTTCGAGGTTATCCGCTATGCACTGCAACTCATCTCTTATTATATTTTCAACCA
>CAYVDA010000082.1:0-3877 GCA_964450635.1 uncultured Faecalimonas sp.
TATTAGAAAATTGGAGAGATACAGCATATTCTCAGGAGATGGACCAGAATGCACTGCAGAAATTCTGGGGAACTTATTTTGAAATTGAAAAAGGAATTTATGAACAACTTCTGGCTAATCCGGAAGAGGAAGTTCGCGGTACTGTAAAAGAATTGGCGGAGAAATATGGTATTGAAGTATTTACCATGACAGGATTTTTAGATGGGATCAATGACAGTTTAGTAGAAGCCAACCCAATCGAGACCATGGAAGAAGATACGGTTGTTAATCTTGTTTATGACAAAGAAAAATTATACAAGAACATGGTTGATGCGAAAGCTGAGTGGTTATATGAATTACCACAGTGGGAGAGCATTTTCACAGAAGAAAAGAGAAAAGAATTATACAAAGAGCAGAAGAATGCCAATACCATTCGGAAAGAAAAGAAGATTGGTAGAAATGATCCGTGTCCGTGCGGAAGTGGTAAAAAATATAAAAAATGCTGCGGAAAATAATCGGTCTGCATAAAGTGTCAGGCATTGGAGCATACTATCCTTGTTAAAAGAAAAGGAGGATGATGTTCATGCCAGAATTGAAATGTAGCGTACAGACTTGCGTACACAATTGTGAGAATCAATGTAAACTTGGTCACGTGGAAGTGAAAGGTGCTTCTGCTTCTCATGTGGATGAAACTTGTTGCGGAAGTTTTGCAGAAGGAAAAGGATGCTCCTGCTCTAATGGAACAGGAAGAACACCCGGAAAATGCGAGATTGACTGCAAAGCCACACAGTGTATGCATAACAAGGGGAACCGATGTGATGCAAGAGAGATTCATGTGGAAGGCAGAAATGCCAGTCGCAGTGATGAGACAGTCTGTGCAACATTTGCATGTAAGTAGTAAGAAGGTGGGACCTCCCACCTTTTTCATTATCAGGTGAACGCTAGGGATTGGACCAAAGACGTTTTTTGTCTTGCAATCCTGTGCCTGAAGGGGGATACATAGATGAAGGAGAATCATACGTCCAAACTAAAAGAATATTTTATGCGAAGTATTAGCACCTTCCTGGTTATTGTGGCCGGAGTGTTGATATTCTTTGCTTTGTATCGGATTGATAGTATTTTTGCCATCGCATCGAAAGTATGGCAGGTGCTGTTACCAATCGTCTATGGCTTGGTTTTTGCATATTTGATGAATCCCATTGTCAAGACGGTGGAAGGATGGCTTACCCGTTTTAAATGGATGGAGAAGTATGCCAGAATCGTAGGTGTGCTAAGCGCTTTGGTTGTAGTGTTTGCTGTGATTGTAGCGCTTTGCAATATGATGCTTCCGGAACTTTATAAGAGTATCCGGGATTTGATTACGGATATTCCAAGCCAGTTAGAGACGGCGATGAATGCAGTGAATCATATGATAGGGGATAATACTACCATGGATGCCTTGGTAAAGGGTGTCATAGAAGAAGGTAGCAACATGTTAGAGACATGGCTTAAGACGGATCTGCTTACAAAGACCAATGATGTGATGGTATTTTTGACAGATGGTGTCTTTAATGTGGTTGGCGTTTTGATTGATCTCTTGGTTGGCTTTGTCGTATCTGTCTATGTCTTGTTTAGCAAAGAGAAATTCGCAGGACAATGCAAGAAGATAATCTATGCAGTTATGAAACCAAAGAAAGCCAATGGGCTTCTTCGTGTGGCGAAGAAATCCCATGAGATCTTCTGCGGATTCTTAATAGGAAAGATCTTAGATTCCTTGATTATCGGAATCCTGTGCTTTATTGGACTTACGATTATTCGGATGCCATATGCCTTATTAGTCAGTGTGATTGTGGGAGTGACCAATGTGATACCATTCTTTGGACCATTTATCGGAGCGGTACCGAGTGTGCTTTTGGTGGCACTGACGGATCCCATCAAAGGCGTCTATCTGGCAATCTTTATTCTGGCATTGCAGCAGTTAGATGGGAATGTAATCGGACCAAAGATTCTTGGAGAATCCACAGGACTTTCAGCATTCTGGGTAGTCTTTTCTATCTCCTTAGGAGGTGGCCTGTTTGGATTTGCCGGAATGATTATAGGAGTACCAGCTTTCGCTGTCATCTACTATTTGGTTGAAACATTTATTGAGAAACGATTGCGTGAGAGAGGGCTTCCGACAGATACGAAAAGTTATGATTATGACTGTTTTGTAGATGAGGAAGGACAGTATCAGAAAGTATTGCATAAAGCAGTTGAAAACGAACCGGAGCAGGAAGATAAGACGAAGTCAAAAGAGGATCCGGGACGAGAAGAGGTGCTTCATAAGACGAATGAAGAGAATGCAGAAGAAGGAGAGAAATAGAAGATGCCAATTCGTGTACAGAGAGATTTGCCGGTTAAGGAAATCTTAGAGCGTGAAAATATATTTGTTATGGATGAAGATCGTGCTATGGCGCAGGATATTCGTCCGTTGAAAGTGGGATTATTGAATCTAATGCCGTTAAAAGAAGATACGGAATTACAGATTCTACGCTCCTTATCTAATACTCCCCTGCAGGTGGATGTGATTTTTGTCAATGTATCCAGCCATGAGTCTAAAAATACTTCCACCAGTCATTTGAACAAATTTTATGTTCCTTTTTCGGAGGTAAAAGACCAGCGGTTTGATGGAATGATTATTACGGGAGCACCGGTGGAACAGATGCCATTTGAAGAGGTGGATTATTGGGAAGAACTCAAAGAGATTATGGAGTGGACGAAGACCCACGTGACATCTACCATGCATTTGTGCTGGGGAGCCCAGGCAGGACTGTATTACCACTATGGAATTGAGAAAGAAATGTTGCCGGAGAAAATGTTCGGCATCTATCCTCATAAGGTACAGAATCGTAAGACGCCTTTGGTAAGAGGATTTGATGATGTATTCTATGCACCGCATTCTCGCCATACTACCATTCCGACAGAACGAATCCGGGAGAGAGAAGAACTTACCATCTTAGCGGAATCAGAAGAGGCCGGTGTTTTTCTTACTATGACAGAGGATGGAAAACAGATCTTCGTCATGGGGCATCCGGAGTATGATCGTATGACTTTACATAATGAGTATATGCGAGATAAGAACAAAGGCTTGCCAATCCAGGTGCCGAAGAATTATTATCCGGAAGATGATTGCGAGCAGAAGCCACTTCTTCAGTGGCGGTCTCATGCGAATAACTTATATACCAATTGGCTGAATTATTACGTATACCAGATGACACCGTATGAGTGGTAGGAGAAAGGGTATAAACCTCAATGAAATTTGTTAAAATTGAAAAGCCTGATGCAAAGTGAATAGCTAAAAGTGTGGACATTCAGAAATTAAAGTAGACATTGAAGTAAATGAAAACATTAAAAGGAGCTGTTGGATATGGAGAATAACCCGGCAAATATCGGGCAAAATAGCGTTATGGCTAATTTGGTAAAAACTGATGACATATTAAAAGATATGTGAGGAATTATCGAATCTTCACAAAAGGCTGCATATAACGCAGTGAATACTACCCTTGTGCAAAGGAACTGGTTAATTGGTTATAGAATTGCTGAAGAAGAACTTCAAGGAGAAAATAGAGCCGAATACGGTGCAAATGTAATAAAAAAACTTGCAAAAGAATTAACATCAGAATATGGTAAAGGATATACGAAATCAAATTTGTACAGTTTTTATTCCTTTTATAAAACATATCCTGAGATTTTCCAGACGCCGTCTGGAAAATTCGTTGGACTTTTATCATGGTCACATTATAGAGCCTTATTGCAGGTAGCCGATGCAAAAGCTCGTGCTTGGTATGAAAAAGAAGCAGTTGAGCAAGTGAGATTCGGGGCGCAGATGATATATGATGGGAGAGGATTGCAGAAAAAAATCACGTTTTTGAAAAGAAAA
>CAYVDA010000083.1:0-3619 GCA_964450635.1 uncultured Faecalimonas sp.
GTCCCAACGAAATATATTCACGCAAGTCTTCCATTGTTATACCTTTCATAGCTTCTCTTCTTTCTTTTCTATTAAGTGCCGAATATGGAACAATAGAATTATAGAAGCAAACCACGCAACATGTCAATGCCTGTTGAAAATCCAATCTCCATTTCGACTCTATTTTCTGCAAATTTACTCCACTATTTTCATACAATATTTGTTAGAGCATTAAGTAAGGAGCAGCTTACGCCACTCCCAACATTTTTCCAATCCAATAGATCACTCCCAGCACCCAGCTGGTGAAGATTCCATACAGAATCACCGGTCCGGCGATAGTGAAGATCTTGCAGCCGATTCCGAAGACTTGTCCTTCTTTTTTATATTCAATCGCCGGTGCCGCCACCGAGTTCGCAAATCCGGTAATGGGAACCAACGCTCCGGCGCCGCCCCATTTTGCTATCTTCGGATAGATCCCAAAGCCGGTCAGCACCACGCTAAGCAGCACTAGTAACATGGAATTGTAACTTCCGGCGATCTTCTGTTCTAACTCATAGGACTGACAGATTTGTAAAATGATCTGTCCTACCAGGCAGATGGTTCCTCCGGTTAGAAATGCTTTTCCCATGTTGACATAGACATTGTGTACCGGTGTTTTTTCTTTCACGTAGTTCTCATATCGTTCTGGATTCATATTCATATACTACCCCCATCCGTTCCACGCATATAGGAAGGTACCGATTGCCTTTCCTAATGCTAATCCTATAATCAGGTACGGAATTCCTTTTATTATTTTTGCTCTTCGAATAAAAATGGGAAATACGTGAAGTACTTCCGCAATGGCCATCGTCCAACACCCAACAAAGAGGCCGGATAGCAGGCCAAACAAGCCCAGAGTCACAACCCCTCCCGGAATGGGTAAATGATAGATGGATACCACGTTTCCCAGAATGCCGCCTGCCACCAGGCAATCTCCATAGAAAAGCACATATTTCCCCGTATGTGTTCGATCCGCGAAATCCGACACCACCCCAAGAGTTGTTACCAATGCAAAAAGGCCTGCCGCAATAGTGGCGCCTCCACACAAACCCACAAGGGTCAGAACAAATTGTCTACTCCACATCTTCTTCTTTCCCCTTTCTGGAATAGGTCTGAACCAGAGTCGTCTGGATATCATTTTCATACAGACGCATTTCCACCTCCAGGGGTGTTGGGTCAACTGCCAGTTTTCGTTTCCCGAAGTGATTAAAAAAGACTAGGATCCCCACTGCCAGACCTATGCAATATCCTGCCTCTAACAGGCCAAATCCTCGTTGTTCTTCTCCCATGATCCATTGGTAAATCTGAGCAAATAGTTGAGGGGCGTTGGTATCGTTGTTAAAGGACATAATGGAATAGGCACCCCCTACAAAGACTAAAAGTCCAATTCCTGCCACTTTTAAATACATGAGCCAGGCGGGCGTGGCCTCTGCAACCTCGTAGGTGACAATCACATCTGCCGCGCCTAAATTTATCACATCTAATTGTGGATACACCTCATGAATCAGAGAAATAAGCTTTAAAATAGATACTACATAGCGATGTTTCCCTTCCTCCGGCACTTTTAGAATCTTGATAGTCTTTAGTCTGGCAAGAATATGGGAATCCGTGCATTCCATAGACACAAGATCTTTGAGCCGCACATCCCGGGTGGATACCTCTACATTTTGTTCCGCCTTTAGATAGACTTTTCCCTTTATTTCTGCCATAATTTCGCCGGCCCGGTTAACAACTGGGTAATCAGGGTTCCCTGAAGATTCTTATCTTTTTGCTGCATTTCATAATAGCAATAAAATAGCCCTGCAAGCACTGCCAGAAAGAGCATGCACACCAGACAAATGCGGATATTTCGTTTGCCTTTGTTCATATTTTCCACCTTCCCTTCTTCTACATAGTATGGCAGAAAATCGCACCTCTATACCTGACAAATTTGTTGGCGCAATTGTTTTAATATTTTCTTTTCCAAACGGGATACCTGAACTTGGGATACGCCCATAATTTTGCCAATCTCGGCCTGGGTACGATTGGCAAAATAGCGAAGATAGAGAAGTTGCCGTTCTTCTTTGGGAAGTTCTTCCAGCAGTTTGGCAACCACCATTTTGTTGAGAATCTTCTCTTCCTGCTCTGTTGAATCCGCCAGTCGATCTGCCAGAAAAATAGCATCTCCATCTTTTTCATAGATTGGTTTGTGAATGGATTCCACTTCACTTACTGCCTCCATGGCCATGACTAATTCTTCTTTCTCCACCTGTACAGTTTCTGTCAACTCCTCCAAAGTAGGCTCTCTTCCTAAGGCTTCCTGCATCTCTTCCTGTGCCTGATACGCTTTGTAAGCCAGTTCTTTTAAGGAGCGACTGACTTTAATCATACCGTCATCCCGCAGAAAACGTCGAATCTCTCCTGCGATCATAGGCACTGCGTAACTAGAAAATTTGACATCAAAAGAAAAATCAAATTTATCAATGGCTTTCATCAAGCCTATGCTTCCTATTTGGAACAAATCTTCCGCTTCCACGCCCCGTCCAAAAAATCGTTTCACCACGCACCACACAAGTCCCATGTTTTCTTCCACTAACTGTGCTCTCGCCTTTTCTTCTCCCTGGTGTGACCGTTGTATCAAAGCGATTGTGTGGTCCATAATTTCCTTCCTTTGCCAATTCTTTTCGTCATCGTCACCTTCGTGCCCTGTCCTTTTTCGGACTGGACCGATACTTCATCCATAAAGGCTTCCATAAAGGAAAAGCCCATGCCGGAGCGATCTAGTTCCGGTCTGGTAGTAAACATAGGTTCCATGGCTTTTTTCACATCCCCGATACCTACTCCGTAATCTTCTACCTCCACACGGAATGTATGCTCTTCGATTTGACAGAACACTCGGATTTTATGTGCTTCGTTTTCGTATCCATGAATAATGGAATTAGTTACAGCCTCTGAAACTGCTGTTTTTACATCTGCCACCTCTTCTACTGTCGGATTAAGCTGTGTGAGAAACGCCGCCACCGCCACTCTGATAAATCCTTCATTTGCCGAACGACTATCCATCCTGATTTCCATTTCATTTGTATGTATCATGCCTGCTCCTCCTCGTAGATTTTCATAATTTTCATGACCCCTGACATGGTCAAAAGCTTCTTCATTCTGTCATTGGCATGGGTAATCCATACCTCGCCGCCAAGCAAGCGAAGTAACCGGTATCTTCCCATCAGTACACCGATTCCGGAACTATCCATAAATCCGGTGTCCCGAAAATCAAAAATCACATATTTGATATGATTCTTTTCAATCAGCCTATCCGCCGATTTCCGAATTTCTTCCGCATTGTGATGATCTAGTTCTTTCGGAAGAAAAATGGTCAGGCAATTCTCTACTACTTCATAATGCATCTTCCTGCCTCCTTCTATCGTTATTTGTAAACCAAGCTCATGGCATTTCGTGCAAGCACGACGGGTGTTGCCGGGCTTTTGCTAATCGAGCAGGCATTCGCCTACTCGATTGCAGCAGCAGACATCTCGAAGCTTCGCTTCTCGATGATCTTGCGCCCAGCGAATGGCATTTCGTGCAAGCACGACGGGTGTTGCCGGGCTTTTGCTAATCGAGCAGG
>CAYVDA010000084.1:0-3492 GCA_964450635.1 uncultured Faecalimonas sp.
CTTCTAATTCATTTAGTCTTAAGCCATCAATATAGAAGGTGTTTCCGGAAATAGAATATGCTGCATATTCACTTGTATAGGTATATTTCTTCGTTTTGTCATTCTGCACTCCACGAAGGATCATACCTCTCGCCTGTGTCCAGTCACCGTAGTTTAGATCAATATTTTTACCATCCGGGGTAATCACTTCAAATACAGCTGCCGTATTCATAATCTGTTTGAATACCACTTTTACCTCTAAGGGATCAATCTTCTCGATCTTCTCCATATAGTCTGTGCTCATCCATACAGAACCGTTCTTGGACACATCCAAATCATTGGTTAAGATATATGGCTGACCCAAGGTGTCCGTTGCCCATGTTCCAAGGATAATTGGTGTCAACTTCGTTCCTTTTTTCATCTTGAAGTTCTTCACCGGATATCCTTCATTTCCGTCTACCGGAAGCTCATTGAAACAGTTCGGGTAGATAAAGAAGGACTCGTCTTGCACAGTATATTCCATTATGATAGACTTGGTTTTTCCATCAATCACAGCCTCTGTGCGATACCATGCAGCTGCCGGTTTTTTGTCACCTGTCATTTTCCAAGAGAACATGAAGCTCTCTCCTACCAAACGTTCATAAGCAATTTCCACATTGAGGGCCTTCTTCTCGGAAGGCTTCTTACCTTGCTCGTAATAGATCTGTTTTACCAAATCAATCTCATAGTTTTTGTCAAACCGAATCACGGTCTTCTTATCCGTGGATACGAAATCCGTATCTTTGCTAATTTTGATGGTTTTCTTAGCAGCCATCGTATAGATAAAGATTTCTCCATTTCCCGGGATGAGTATGACACCTTCGCGATCGACACCATCTGCATTGATGGTTCCTCTGATCGTCAGATTCATATTCTTCACACTATCCGGTCCGTCAAGAACAATACTGAACACTTCATTTTCTGTGCCCTTGTTATAAATACCAACGCCTTTTCCTAAATCAAGGATAACCGGCTCAAGACCTTTTCCTTCGGTCCATCCTACATTCTCCTTGGAAACAGTTAAGTTGTTGGTCGTAATAATCTGTTGCCCATTCTTAACCGGTTCTTTCCAACCAGTCGTATTTGGATTGATTTCATAAAATACGGTTCCCATCGGGATCTCTAATTTCTTCGTCGGTGTTTTACCATCCGGCTGTATTGCATTGAATAATGTTTCCCATACCACAAAGCCTGTTGCATTTTTTTCAAATGGCACTTCCATTTCTTTCCCATCCGCTACAACCGCTGCTTTGTAATATTTACTTGTGAATTTTGACACATCTGCACTCTTAAAGACCCAGGACCCATCGACCTCTACAAAGTCAAATTCCATAGCTGTATAGACCGGTTCTTTTCCCAAATCATCCGTAGAGACCCAGTCCCCATCTTTTTTCTGACGGGAAATGGCATTGACTAACTTCAGATGCTGTCCGCCTTCTACGGGTGTTCCCCAACCCGTCGTATTTGGATTGATTTCATAGAATATGGTTCCTTCCGGTATCTCAAGTTTGCTCTCAGGCGGTGTGATTCCCTTGTGATCGATCTCGTCAAACAAGTTGTTCCAGATAACAAAGGCATTCGCTTGATTATCAAATACAACCTTGGAATCTTTTCCGTCTACTTTGATAGTCGCATGGTAAAACTGAGCTGTCAGTTTGTTTCTGTCATCTAAGTTAAAGTACCAGGAGTTTCCATCATCAACCGTAACGAAGGTAAGGCCTATATTGGTTACGTTCTGTTCGCCTGTAACTTTATTCCAGGTGCCGCTGATACCTTCCACGCGAAGATCGTTTGTAATCTTTAGTTTCTGGCCGCCTTCTTTGGCTGTCCCCCAGCCCGTTGCCTCTAACGGAGCGATTTCCTCTAACACAGTATTTTTGCTAACTTCCACACAGGATGTTGGAACTGTGCCTTCTCCATTGATCGCATTAAACAACGTAGACCATACTACAAATCCACTATTTTCTTTTTCAAATGGAACCTCTATTTCTTTTCCATCAATTTTAATTTTTCCTTTGTAATATTTGCTTGTGAACTTGCTAATATCATGAACCTTAAAGTGCCAAGAGTCCCCCGCATCTACATAATTAAAATCAATGGCAAATTCCACTTCCTGCCCTGATGCATTACTTTTTATTACAGTCGGAGCAGTTATCAATCCGGCAACAAGTACCAAAGCAAATACAAGGCATAAGCATTTTTTCTTTAATGTTGTCTTTTTCATAGCTGATCTCCTTCCTAATTAATTCCCCATTCAGCCCAGAGTTCATTGATATCTCCGTTCTCACGGTATGAGGTTAACTGCAATCTTTCAAAATCATATTTGAATTCTTTTCGTTGTTCAATTAATTCTTCTTCTGTATATTCGGTTCCATAGATAGAAAGAATGAGGTATCTAAACTGCATACTTTCTAATAAAATTCTATCATACAGAACAGAATAGCGTTCTGGATCCGTCTCACGGATTGGTTCAATCTCCTTATATGCTTTATCAATCATATTTAGATAGTTTTCCAACTGATTGAATGTCCAATATTTATCCTGAACCAAATCATCAGAAATACGCCCCGATGCATCTGAATGCTTGTAAATATGAGTGATCCACTCACGTTCCTGATTGAACAGATTCTGCATCGTCTCTGACGCATCATCAAAATAGTTAGCAAAGAAATCATCTAGCAACTCATTCATATTCAAGGATGTATCCCATGCCAGCTTACTCATAATATAAGCCTTCACTCTACTGAATCCGGTATTGATTCTCTCCTGATACATATCCGCCTGGTCTAACAACATCTGGCATCCATTTTCTGCTAAGAAGCTGTAATTCTGCTGTGTGGATTCTAATGTATCAAAGAACAAAAGCCCGCTCAGTGGCAACAACGTATAGGTCCAAGCGTAGAGGTTCTTCGTGATGGAAGACCATCCCATAACCTGTCCGTTCGGAACTGACACATCATCTACCTTTGAATCTTCAAATGGTGTGTCATACTCAGCTGTAATCGGTGCAAACATAATTCCGGAATGATCGTTTAATACAACCGAATCATCAATTGGAACATATTTCTGATTCGCCTCGTCATAGGTTGCCGGTGGATTCACCGTTGAGTAGTAAGCAAATACTACCAAGTGTGTCGGCTCCTGACCCGGGCGGTTCTTAGCAAACCAGGCATCCACATCTTTCTGCACCTTATTTACAAATTTCAGAATTACTGCGGAGTCTGTTCCATATTGCTCTTTGCTGGCGGTACATTTCTTACAAGTGCACCACTCTACATTATCTTCCATACCGAGCAACATATTTGGTGCTTTGGAATTCTTAATCAATTCAATTAGATTCTTCGTATATTCTTTACGCATTCCTTCACTGGAATAACATAATTGCATTGGAGTCTCTTGTTTGTCTGAGGAGAATCCATTCCATGTCTTATCCGAAAACCAATCTCTGTATTTCTTGGATTTCCAATCATAAAC
>CAYVDA010000085.1:0-3355 GCA_964450635.1 uncultured Faecalimonas sp.
CTTATATGAAGTGCGATTACAAAGTTGAAGCCTTTTTTGTGCCTCTTCGTCTCCTCTACGGTGGTTTCGAATCTTGGTTAACCCAGCAGGATGTTATTGGCGCTTATGAAGGTGCTACCCGTTCCGTTCATGCTGCTCCACCGCCTATTTTTGGCGGAGATGTTAAAGGCGGTGATGGCTCTGATACCGATTACGGTTTAGGTAGTGGTACTCTTGCTGATTATCTTGGTTTTAGTAAAATTGTATCTAGTTCTAGTTCGAGCAGTTGGGATACTCTTCGCGATTCATCTGTTTTGCCTTTTATGGCTTATCATAAAGTTTGGAATGATTGGTATAGAAACGCTCGTGTAACGGATTCTATTTTTACCCCTCCGACTATTGATACCTTTTTGGATTCGGAAAATCGTGATTTGCTTAATAGTAATGTAGGTTTTATTCCTTATTTGTGTCGTGAAAATCAACTTGTATTGCCTTTGGATGCCAAATTTTCAGATGGTATTCCTTTGGTTAGTTTGCGTCAGCGTAATTTTGGTGCTGATGTCTTTACGACCGCTATGACATCCGCGCAGTATGGTCAGGCGCAGAGCGTTGCCGTAACGGGTAATCGTTTCACGATTGAAGCACTTAGGCAGGCAAATGCACTTCAGCAGTTTGAGGAGCGTAATAATATTGCGTCTCCGCGTTTGCAGGATTATGTAAAAGTTAATTACGGTGCAGACCTTTCAAGCGGTGTCGCCCAGCGTACTATATTGCTTGGTTCGTGTCAGTTCGATGCATATACACATGGTATTAATCAAACAGGCGTGTCTGGTTCTAATTCAAATAATCCTTTTGATTGTATTGGCACTGAGTACGGTAAGATGCGTACAAGTGGTAGCAATATGATAATTCGTGGATTCACTGCTTCCGAACCTGGGTATATTATGGTTATAGGTAGTCTTGTTCCTCGTGTTACCTATTCGTATTTTGTTGACCCGATGTTTGAGCGGTATACTGTTGTCGGCAGTCAAACGGATATGGCTAATCCTATTTTGCAGTGTACAGGCAATGAGGCTGTTCCTACTACTCGTTTGGGTATTGCATCCTCGCGTATATTTGGCTTTGTTGAGCGTTATGCTTTTTGGAAAACGAAGCAAGATAGTGTGCATGGTTTGTTTAGACATGGTGAGAGTTTGAGTTCATTTGTTGCTCAGCGTGCTTTGCGTGGTGAACAAAGTATTTCTACTAAGTTCCTTGAAATACCTGTGGATTATCTTAGTAGTGTTTCTGCTGTTGGTAGTGATGTTTCGCGTTTTGGCGTGCTTGCTGAGTGTATGTTTGATTATAAAGTGGCTATGCCCCTTTCGGCTTATACCATTCCTAGTCTTGAAAATCCAGCCGTTGAGCATGGTGATACTATCACAGTTAAACGAGACGGTTCTCATCTTTAAAATTATGTGTTATGGAACAATGTAATTTGACTTTTGACCCTGTTAGGGATATTGCTGATGTTGACCAATTTGGATTTGTTGACCTCCGTGAGGCGTATGTTAAACATATGATACCAGCGGAAGCGACAGACGGTAATGATAATTATAATGATATAGACGAGCCGGACAATATTGGTCGTAAGCCCTCTGACATATTCGAATCATACCGAATGCGTGACGAAGTTGTAGCGCGTGACCGCGCGAAACAATCCAAAGAGACAAATGAGCCTACAGGCGAATGACTTGGACGAGGGGGCTATAATAGCCCCCTCGCATTCTAATGACTTGATATATATGTAGAATGTTGCACGCAACTGAAAATCAATAAATTATGAGTTTTATAAAACAAATGGGCTTAAATGCAGCGAATGGAGTTGCAAGCCAATTGACCGGAACTATCGGAAATACATTGTCCGCTTTATTGCTTGGCGGTTTCAATGGTGTTAAAAATATGGCTCGTAGTGCTCTTGGTACAGGTTTGACAAGTGCCCAGAAAGAAGCGAATGCATGGACTGCACAGCGTGAGGATACAGCATATCAGAGAAGTGTAGCCGATATGCAGGCAGCCGGTTTGAATCCAGCGTTGATGTATGGTAGTGCCGGTAGTACTTCACCCTCTGCAAGTACTTCCCCGTCAGATGGTGCAAGTCTTTCGGACATGCTTGGTAGTGCTACTACTCTCTCGCAAATTCAGTCGATGGAAGTTCAAAATAAGGTATCTCAAAAGCAAGTTAATATTGCCCAGCAGAATGCAGATACAGCAAAGTATAATGCAGAAACTGAACGCATGAATGTTGAGCAAGGTATAAGTGAATCTAAATCTCGAGAAATTCGTATGGGTGTTCAGAATGCTCTTGACCAATCTCAAATAAAGTTGAATGCTGCTACTACTGAAAAGGTACTTAATGAATCTGATTACCTCGTGAAGTCTATTGAAAATTTGGATGACCAGATGCAGCAGCGTGCTTTTGAAAGAATGATTTCTTATTTGGAATATCAATGTCATGCTGCTAAAATTGAAGTTGACCAAGGTTATTTGCAGTTGGCTCGTGATAAATGGGAACAAGGTGAAAGGTCTCAAATTCTTGCTGATGTTGCATTAAAAGCTTCACAAGCTACCTATTATGCTGCAGAAGCTAAATATGCAACTATTAAAGGTACAAATGATAGTGCTCGTCTTGGTCTTGAGTTTTCCGAGTCTGCGAAGCGTCAGCAATTAATTTCTGCGCAGATAGAGGATTTTAAGGCTTCTGTCCGTTTTAAAGATAAACAGACTGAGAAGTTACAGAACGATATGGAAATTGATTCATTTAACGCTGTTCTTGAAGGTGCTGTTTATGGTACATTTGACCGTTTGGCATCTTTCGTTCCGTGGTATCAGCCACCACAGCCGTATCAGACTTATACCAATAAGCATACCGTTACGCGCGATATTTTTGGTCGTGGTGGTCAGAAAATCGGTTCTGAAACTACTACTTACCACAAACCACATGTATATAATCCGAATACGGATTTTCATCAAAAAGAGTGGTAAATGCGTGCGTGCGTGTCAGACGCGTACGCGCGCGATTATAACTATAAAATTGCCGAAAGTATTGCGCTTTCGGTTTTTTTTGTATATTTGTGCCATTATGAAAGATTACGGAAATAGGAATTCTGATATATTCGATGAGTTCAAGGATTACAAGCCTACTATTATTAAGCGTGGTAATACCGGTGATTTTATTGATTACTTTTATGCCCCTATTATCATTATAGTGGTAGTTGCCATTTGTATACTATTGCAGTGTCATTATGGTGTAAAGATTATATAATGTTACAAAACCATTCATAACATAATACCCATTGTATAACAAAAGGGCTTGACAAAAATGGAGGTGGGAATG
>CAYVDA010000086.1:0-3203 GCA_964450635.1 uncultured Faecalimonas sp.
GTTTTTGTGGGAATATAATAAACACCATTATCATAACGCATCAACGCGCCACTTTTAACAGCCTCCGCAATAAATTGATAAATACGTGGACGAGAATACTCTGAAAGAATCGCTTGTATTTCTTCCATAAAAATAGGCGTATTCGGTTTGAACGCACTATTTAATTTTTCCATCAAAACCATAATACACCCCTATATTTAGTATTTTCCTTTTTATATATTATACACTTTTCAACATTGATTGTCAAGAGTTTTCTATAAAAACAGTTCTATTTTATAATAAGTGCTTTTCTGCCCACGCCAAAAAGAACAGATTAAGTTTTTTCCAACATTTAGCACGAAATTGAGGTTAGGCATACATTTTACGCCTAACCTCAATCCCATTTATTTCAACGCTTCCACGCGTTTTTCTATCAATTTTATCAGCCTTTCTTTCACGGTAGCAGATAAATACGACCCCTCGCACATTGCTATAAAACTATCCTTTGCATTAATTACCTTTGCAATCATTTTTTCTGCGGATTTTTGCTCAATCCCGACTTCTTCTGCAAACAACAAGAAGTCTTTGCGTCTAATTTTGCGTTTCTTTTTAAACAACGTCAACGCAAATTCTTCTTCGTCTTCGGGCATAATTGCATTAACGGGGAGCAAATCATACGCAGCAGATAACACATATTCGCTACTACCTTCCGCCTTTTCTATCAATGAAAAATTCTTCAAGTGCATATCCGAATTTCCAACCGCAAAAGAGAAAACCAAGCGCAAATAAAGCTCCGTCAAATCAAATTTCGCCATAGATGAATATTTTTGGATAACCTTAGCGCAACGCTCATAAGAACCCTTGTATTTATCTTCCGTTAAACGCTCTTCCAATTGGCAGAAATCTTCCATCGCAAGCATTTGTTTTTTTCCGTCAACGGTTACTCTATCAATCCTTTTTGTAATATAAGCAAGATCACCTTGCCCATTCATTTTAATCAACGCAAAAGGGACGGTTTTTATACCAACTTGCTTTGCCATTTGCATAACTAAATATTCCGCTTCGGGCAAAGTTTCATATTCTTCCGTTTGCGGCTTTAATATATATCCCGTTGGATAATTCACAAGAGTTAATCTCGGCGAACTTTCTTCCGTCAAATGCAACGACAATTTCTTTTGTACTCCGGGAACGGTAAAGCCCTTATTCGTACTCTCTTCCGCCAATCTTTTCAGGGTTTCTTCCGACACATCTAATACGGGTAGTTTTTGTGAGCCGAAAAATGCTTTTATACATTCTTTATGCCAACCGCTTTCTAATTCTTCGGGCAATGCTTTTTGCGTAAACTTTTTACCACAACACAAACACGTCATTCTTTTTCACCCCTTACGCTTACATTTCCTACCGCATCCTTACAGGCAACCAAAAGCACACCAAATCTATCATTTGGCAAAATCTTCCAATTATGCGTTACAATATCCAAGAGCCAGCCTTCGGGAATCAATCCATCGAAAAATGGAAACAATGTTTTCGACTTATACTCGTTTTTGCTAAGCGGCAACGTCAAGCTAACAGCAGTTGCGTTTTCTTTTTGCAAATACTCGCCGTCATAAACAAACGAATACCCGAAATCAGTTTCCAACAATAACCCAGCAAAAATGTTGCGGACATAAACATAGGCTGTTCTATAAGTATCACTCATCCTTATCTATCCTCCCCACGCATAATTTCGCGCCAAACATTTCCAATGCTTGGTTGACTTTATCGATACGCAAAGTCTTTTTGCCTTGTTCTAACTCACGGACAAATCGAAGCCCAAGTCCTGCACGCATCGCAAACTCTTCTTGGGTTAAACCCAACGCCTTTCTATTCAGTTTTACAAATTCACTTACATTTTTCATACTACTATTTTATACCCTTTCGGGGCGTTTGTCAAGTGTTTTTAAGTAATTATACCCTTTCGGGTTGATTTTTATTAAAAATTAACGTATTGTACCCGATAGGGTATAGTATTTTTAATTGGATATTATTTTTACACTGTATTTACAAGTTATTTTTAGGGTAAACCCAGAAAAATGCTAATGGGCTTCGATTTTTTAAATGTTTTTATAAATAAAACACTTCTTCTAATCCCACTCAATCATAAAAAAATCTACCATTTTTCCCAAAGAATATTGGGGAATTAAGGGGAAAAATTACTTTTATAAATGAAGAAGCCACTTTGAAAGTGGAATTTGGAGCAGAACGCAAGCGAAGTTTTCGCTGAAAAAATCAACAACGGCGTTCGTATTGAAAAAGACGGAAAAACGCTTATCAACAAGAAAGATTTGGACGGCTTTTGGGCGTATGCGTGTAAAAAAGCGCGTGAAAACGGCGACGACTATCCCGACAATTTCTCCCCCGAAATTGATCGGGATTCTTCTTTTATAGAGTGTTCGATTGTCTTTCAATCGGTGGCACCAGAAGAAGGACACTCGTTGAGTGTCCTTCTTCTTTTTTTGAATGCACGCGACTGCAAAAAGATCTGCCATGGTGGCGGCGAATCGAATACACTCTTTTCATACAACCATAATGTATAATATAAAGGGAAGCCGCTCGGCGTTATGCCAAGCGGCTTCCCTTTTACGTTGTCGTATTTTCAAAAACGCGTTACTTATCGTTTGCCTTTCGCTCTACCCGAAGCACCGTTTTAATTTGTCGTATATCAAACGGAAAGGTTGACGCGTAACGCGTCCCCGTTGCAACGACCAGTCCTTGCACCTCTTCATTCTCCTTTCCGTACGGCACGATGACTTCGTCGCCCACCGACAAATCTAAATCGCCCGTCAGATAGTATGGCGTAGATCTCGTCGCGCCTATCAGATCAACTGTACAAAAGCGGCACACGTTCTCTTTTGTATAGCCCTCGCGCCGTTTCTTCGCTTTCTCTTCCTCATACTTTGCGTATCCGATAGCAACTGCTTTCTCGAATTCTTCCGGCGTTTCGTATTCGCACGGGTCGGCGTATCGCATTTTAGACGGGGCAACGCTCTTACGCCACGCGTATCGAGCCACCACGGGCGCAGGTTCTTCTTTCCGTTCTCCCTCCTGTTCTTCTTCCCGTTCCTCTTTATCGATCTCTTCGGCGATCGCTATCGCTTCCTTCCAACCTTTTTGATATTCGGCAAGCGTAGCCAACGGCTTTCGGCTTCTAACGCCAAGCCCCTCGATCGTCGGAACGAAGAATT
>CAYVDA010000087.1:0-3189 GCA_964450635.1 uncultured Faecalimonas sp.
TAAAATTTCTATAAACAAAATACAGAAAATCTTTTGCTAGCAGATGGAATGTATGGTACAATGAATCGAGTGTTAGCAAAAAAAGGAGAATTTTCATGGCAGCAAAAGAAAAAAGATGTTATGACGGATATCTGGTAAAAGGCTTAGATCCGACCGTTTATTTAATGCCGCATATTATGACTCGCAGAACCGATAGCCAGGTTATGACAGATTTACAATTCGATTTGGCGAAAGTCGAGAATTTCATCCGGGAACAGAAGAAAAATGGGATTCCGGATTTGACCTTATATCATTTTGTATTTGCAGCGATTGCAAGAGCAACCTTTGAGGTGCCGCAGATTAACCGGTTTATTGCCGGCAAACGGATTTACGAGAGAAGACATGTGAAGATATCGATGACGGTGAAGAAGGCATTGACATTAGAAGCACCGGAGAGTCAGATTTTCCCGACGTTGGAGAAGACAGATACCTTAAAGGATATGGTAGATAAGATTCAGAAAGAGACCTTGGCGGCGACGAAGGAAGAGGAAAGCAATGACGTGGATCAGTTAGCGAATCTTGTAACCAGCCTTCCGACCTGGCTTGTGGGTGGATTTGTGAGATTTATCTTATGGCTGGATCGACATGGATGGCTTCCGAAAGCCTTATTGGATGTGCAACCATTTCATAGTAGTTTCTTTGTGACGAATGTAGGTTCTATTGGACTTCCGGTTATGTTCCATCATTTGTATGAGTTTGGTACTTGTTCCGGATTCATTATTATAGGTAGAAAAGAGAATGTGTTGAAGATTAATCCGGAAGGACAGGTCGAGAAGAAACGAATTTTGCCACTTCGCTTTGTAGCGGATTCGAGAATCTGTGACGGATATGCCTATTCTTGTGCCTTCCGTGCTATTAGCAAATGTTTCGAACATCCGGAGCGATTGTTGAAATCCTTTGAAGAAGAGCAGGCAGAGAAGCAAAAGTAGATAGGAAAAGGAATCAAAGATGCGAAGTTATCAGATAACACAGTGGTGCCAGGATCGGATCCGGGACCATGTAAGAGAAGGAGATTGCTGTATCGATGCAACGGCAGGTAATGGACATGATACGGAATGGCTATGTCGCTTGGTAGGAGATACAGGGAAAGTCTACGGATTTGATATTCAGCAACAGGCAGTAGCGTGCACAAAAGAGCGTTTACAACAAGCGGGCTTGCTTGAGAGAGCGCAAGTGATTCTGGATAGTCATGTACATATGAGGCAGTATGTGCAAGAAGAAGTATCCTGTATCGTTTTCAACTTTGGTTATCTGCCGGGTGGAGATCATACACTTGCCACCAAGCCGGATTCCAGTATAGAAGCAATCCGGGAAGGGTTACAGCTTCTAAAGAAAGGCGGCATGATGCATCTTTGCATTTATAGTGGTGGAGATAGCGGATTTGCAGAGCGGGATGCCATTTTGCAGGAATTAAAAGCCCTGCCACCGAAAGAGTATCTGGTTATCTTATCCGAATACTATAACAGACCAAACCATCCGCCGATTCCGGTGATGGTAATCAAATTATAAGAATAGAGAACCGTTGAAAGGGAGTGGGATTTTGAAAAAACCACTTCCTTTCTTTTGTTACGAAAGGCGTAAAAAGATTCTTTGTGAAAAACGCAAAAAGGTTGTTGACAAACCTTTCCGTAGTTGGTATTATAATAAAAACAGAACGCACTCTGTTTTTTTGAAAACAGCATGAGGAGGAACCATATGAAGAAACAAGTATTTTCCCTTTTGGTAAATAACAACAGCGGGTTGCTCAGTCGTGTGGCAGGATTGTTTAGCAGACGTGGATTCAATATCGAAAGCATTACATCCGGAACCACAATGAATGAGAGTCTTACCAGAATTACGGTGGTTGCCAGTGGGGATGAGCAGACCTTATCCCAGATTCAGAAACAACTTTCTAAGTTAGAGGATGTAATTGATATTAAGCAGTTGGCGGCAGATGGTTCCGTTTGCAGAGAATTGATCATGGTGAAAGTTCGGGCCAATGCTTCCGAACGCGCAGAGGTCATTTCGGTAGCAGATATTTTCCGGGCCAAGATTGTGGATGTGGAACAAGAGTCTCTGATGTTAGAGATGACAGGAGATGAGTCCAAGGTAGAAGCATTCTTGAAGTTGTTGGATGGATATGAAGTGTTAGAACTTGCACGAACCGGTATTACGGGATTGGCAAGAGGAAGCCAGGATATGTTGGCATAAGAAGTTGGAAGCTAGAGGGGATGCCCTTTAACTACATAAATGTATGAATGTTTAGGAGGAAAGAAACATGGCACAAATTTACTATCAGGAAGATTGTAATTTATCATTATTGGAAGGAAAGACAATTGCTGTCATTGGTTACGGAAGCCAGGGACATGCACATGCGCTTAATGCAAAAGAGTCAGGATGCAACGTTATCATCGGTCTCTACGAAGGAAGTCGTTCATGGGACAAAGCAGTTGCACAGGGATTTGAAGTTTATACAGCAGCAGAAGCAGCGAAAAAAGCAGATATCATCATGATCTTAATTAATGATGAAAAGCAGGCAAAATTATACAAAGAAGACATCGAACCGAACCTTGAAGAAGGTAACATGTTAATGTTCGCTCATGGTTTCAATATCCATTACGGATGTATCGTACCGCCGAAGAACGTAGACGTAACGATGGTAGCTCCAAAAGGACCTGGACATACTGTAAGAAGTGAATATCAGGTAGGAAAAGGTGTTCCTTGTCTGGTTGCTGTACATCAGGATGCAACAGGAAAAGCAAAAGACGTTGCACTTGCATATGCATTGGCAATCGGTGGAGCAAGAGCTGGTGTTCTTGAGACAACATTCCGTACAGAGACAGAGACAGACCTCTTCGGTGAGCAGGCAGTACTTTGCGGTGGTGTATGTGCACTTATGCAGGCAGGTTATGAGACATTGGTAGAAGCAGGATATGATCCGAGAAATGCTTACTTTGAATGTATCCATGAGATGAAATTAATCGTAGACTTAATCTACCAGAGCGGATTCTCAGGAATGAGATATTCCATCTCTAATACAGCAGAATATGGTGATTACATCACAGGACCGAAGATCATCACAGATGAGACAAAGAAAGCAATGAAGAAAGTACTTTCTGATATCCAGGATGGTACCTTTGCAAAAGACTTCTTGCTTGATATGTCAGATGC
>CAYVDA010000088.1:0-3130 GCA_964450635.1 uncultured Faecalimonas sp.
AAGCATTCCGTGGTTCAGGAAACAAACCAGAATGGATGATCATGAATGTGATCCCGGTTATTCCACCGGATTTGCGTCCGATGGTACAGTTGGATGGTGGACGTTTTGCAACCTCCGATTTGAATGACCTGTATCGTCGAATCATTAACCGTAACAACCGTCTGAGAAGACTTTTGGAATTAGGCGCGCCAGATATTATCGTGCGTAATGAAAAAAGAATGCTTCAGGAAGCAGTAGATGCCTTGATTGACAATGGTCGTCGTGGCCGCCCGGTAACAGGACCTGGTAACCGTGCGTTGAAATCGCTTTCTGATATGCTCAAAGGTAAGACAGGTCGTTTCCGTCAGAACCTACTTGGTAAACGTGTTGACTACTCAGGACGTTCCGTTATCGTAGTAGGACCGGAATTGAAGATTTACCAGTGTGGTTTGCCAAAAGAGATGGCAATTGAGCTGTTCAAACCATTTGTAATGAAAGAATTGGTGGCAAACGGTACTGCGCACAACATTAAAAACGCAAAGAAGATGGTAGAGAGATTGCAGACAGAAGTCTGGGATGTTTTGGAAGAAGTAATCAAAGAACATCCGGTTATGTTGAACCGTGCTCCTACCCTGCATAGACTTGGTATTCAGGCATTTGAGCCGATTTTGGTAGAAGGTAAAGCAATCAAATTGCATCCGTTGGTATGTACTGCATTTAACGCGGACTTCGACGGTGACCAGATGGCGGTGCATTTGCCACTGTCTGTAGAAGCACAGGCGGAATGTCGTTTCCTTCTGTTATCACCGAACAACTTGCTGAAGCCGTCTGATGGTGGTCCGGTAGCCGTTCCTTCACAGGATATGGTACTTGGTATCTACTATTTGACACAGGAAAGAAGCGGTGTGAAGGGAGAAGGCAAATCCTTTAAGAGCCTGAACGAAGCAATCCTTGCTTATGAAAATGATGTTATTACCTTACATTCCCGCATCCATGTACGTGTGGAAAAGACCATGCCGAATGGTGAAGTGAAATCCGGAATTGTAAGCTCTACCTTAGGTAGATTCTTATTCAATGAGATCATTCCGCAGGATTTGGGATTTGTAGATAGAAGCATCCCGGGCAATGAACTTCTTTTGGAAGTTGATTTCTTGGTAGGTAAGAAACAGAACAAACAGATTCTGGAAAAAGTAATCAATACACACGGTGCAACCGTGACTGCGGAAGTTCTTGACAGAATCAAAGCAACCGGATACAAATACTCTACAAGAGCTGCTATGACAGTATCCATTTCCGATATGACTGTGCCGCCACAGAAACCACAGATGATTCAGGAAGCACAGGATACGGTTGATAAGATTACTAAGAACTACAAACGTGGTTTGATTACAGAAGAAGAACGTTACAAAGAAGTTGTAGAGACCTGGAAGAATACGGATGATGCTTTGACAAAAGCACTTCTGGATGGTCTGGATAAATACAATAACATCTTCATGATGGCGGACTCTGGAGCCCGTGGTTCTGACAAGCAGATCAAACAGCTTGCAGGTATGCGTGGTCTTATGGCTGACACAACCGGACGTACCATTGAGTTGCCAATCAAATCAAACTTCCGTGAAGGACTTGATGTATTGGAATACTTCATGTCAGCCCATGGTGCACGTAAAGGTCTTTCTGATACCGCACTTCGTACTGCCGACTCTGGATATTTGACCAGACGTTTGGTAGACGTTTCACAGCAGTTAATCATTCGCGATATCGATTGTTGTGAGGACGGAGATGAGATTCCAGGAATGTATGTAAGAGCGTTTATGGATGGCAATGAAGAAATCGAAAGCCTTCAGGAACGTATTACAGGCCGTTACTCATGTGAGGAAATCTGCGACAAAGATGGTAATGTTTTGGTAAAAGCAAATCATATGATCACACCGAAACGTGCTGAGCAGATTGTTAAATATGGTGTTAACAAAGACGGCGGTGAGATTACAGAAGTGAAGATCCGTACGGTTCTCACCTGTAAATCACACACAGGTGTTTGTGCAAAATGTTATGGTGCTAACATGGCAACCGGTGAGCCGGTACAGGCTGGTGAGGCAGTTGGTATTATTGCTGCACAGTCAATTGGTGAACCTGGTACACAGCTTACCATGCGTACCTTCCATACCGGTGGTGTTGCCGGTGACGATATCACACAGGGTCTTCCTCGTGTCGAAGAACTTTTTGAGGCAAGAAAACCGAAAGGTCTTGCAATCATCACAGAGTTCGGTGGTACAGCGACCATCAATGATACGAAGAAGAAACGTGAAGTAATCGTAACCAATAAGGAAACAGGGGAATCCAAAGCATATCTTATTCCTTATGGATCTAGATTGAAGATTCAGGATGGAGCAGAACTGGAGGCTGGTGATGAGCTGACTGAAGGTAGCGTAAATCCACACGATATCTTGAAGATCAAAGGTCTGCGTGCGGTACAAGATTACATGATTCAGGAAGTACAGCGCGTATATAGACTTCAGGGTGTAGAAATCAACGATAAGCATATCGAAGTAATCGTACACCAGATGCTGAAGAAGATCAGAATCGAAGAAAATGGTGATTCTGAATTCCTTCCGGGCACCATGGTAGATGTCCTCGACTTTGAAGAGACCAATGAAAAATTGGTTGCAGAAGGAAAAGAACCGGCAACCGGTGAGCAGATTATGCTTGGTATTACCAAAGCATCACTTGCAACAAGTTCCTTCATGTCAGCGGCTTCTTTCCAGGAGACAACAAAAGTCTTGACAGAAGCAGCAATCAAAGGAAAGGTAGACCCGTTGGTGGGATTAAAAGAAAATGTTATCATTGGTAAATTGATTCCTGCCGGAACAGGCATGAGAAAATACCGCGACGTCAGACTGGATACTGGAAAAGCTAAAGTAGAGGATGAATGCTTGCCGGTTTCAGAAGAGGGAGTAGAAGACGAAGAGTGCCTGGAGATGATGGATGCTGCGGGCCAGACCGTGGATTCGGAAGCTGATATTTTGGAAGCTGTGGAAGAGGCAGAAGAAACAGTAGAAGAGATTACAGAAGAATAATGATTTTATAAAGAGGAGAGATTGGGAACAGTCTCTCCTCTTTTTACACCTTTTCGGGAAAATAAAAAGAAAGTGCT
>CAYVDA010000089.1:0-2964 GCA_964450635.1 uncultured Faecalimonas sp.
AGACAGAACCCGTTCCTGAAGAAACTACTGCTTCAGAGCCGACATCAACCACAGAAGCAGAAAATTCAACCGAATAACAACAAAAGAACCACCTAGACACCTTTTCAAACAGCATGTCTAGCGTGGTCCCTTCTTCTTTCTTATAATACTGCTAAGAATCTGCGGAATGCTTCCCGGCCTTCCGGTGTACACTTAAATACTCCTGCATCTTCCAATACTTCTACGAATACTTTTCCAACTTCTTTTTCCAAAATATCCATAACATTTTCTGCAGTAAAAGTATATTTCTTGCAAAGTTCTTCTGCCCATGGTGCGTGTTTTGCAATCTTTTCATGGGTGGTAAGATCTTTTCCTGCAACCAGGTAATCTGCCAATAATTCCATTTCTTCTTTCAGACGTGCCGGAAGAACAGCAAGTCCCATAACTTCAATCAAACCAATGTTTTCTTTCTTGATATGATGGCGCTCAGCATGTGGATGGTAGACACCAAGTGGGTGCTCCTCCGTAGTAATGTTATTGCGAAGAGCTAGATCCAACTCATACATCTCGCCAACTTTTCTGGCAATCGGGGTGATGGTATTGTGTGGCTCTCCTTCTGTCTCAGCAAAGACAAACGCTGCCTCATCGGTATATCCTCTCCATGCCTGCAATACATGATCCGCCAAATCGATCAAACGATTCTCATCTTTACAACGAATTCGAAGAACGGACAATGGCCATTTGATAATGCCGGCTTCCACATCTTCATATCCCGGAACTGTAAAGGTCTCTTCGTACTGTGCTTTCGCCATGGCGAAGGTGTAATGTCCTCCTTGGAAATGGTCATGGCTTAAAATCGAGCCGCCTACAATCGGCAAATCCGCATTGGAGCCCAAGAAATAGTGTGGGAACAATTTTACAAAATCAAAAAGTTTCCGGAAGGTTGCTTTTTCAATCTTCATCGGGGTGTGCTCTCCATTGAAAACGATGCAATGCTCGTTATAATACACATATGGAGAATACTGGAATCCCCATGGGCTGTCATTGACCGTAATCGGGATAATTCTATGATTCTCTCTTGCAGGATGGTTCAAATGACCTGCATACCCTTCATTCTCCATGCACAATTGACATTTCGGATAGTTGCTCTGTGCCGCATTCTTTGCTGCCGCAATGGCTTTCGGGTCTTTCTCCGGTTTGGACAGGTTGATTGTAATATCAATGTCTCCATAAGCACTCTCTACCACCCATTTCCGGTCTTTCTTCACACGATAGCGACGGATATAATCGCTGTCCTGACTTAATTTGTAAAAATAATCAGTGGCCTCCTGTGGGCTGTTGTCATAATGTCTGGCAAATTCTGCCTGCACTTGTGACGGTCTTGGCATAAGGCAATTCATCAATTTGGTATCAAACAGATCCCGCTCTCCAATACTGTCTTCGATGATTCCTCTTGCTACTGCTTCCTCTAACAGATCTTTCAAAATCTCTTCCAGGCACAATGCTTCCTCTTCTAAGGCTACCTCTTCGTAGCTTTTTTCCTGAAATAATTCAAGGAGCAAATTGGTTGCATAGATTCGCTCACACTCCGGCATCAAACCGGTAGTGATTCCGTATTCTACTAATTTCTTAATCTTCTTTGCTAACATCGTATCTTCTCCACTTCTCTATTCTAGTACTCCGGCTCCGCAGCCTACATCGACCACATAAATTTCTGCATCCAGATCGAAGGTCTCTTTATAACCTTTTTCAATGGCTTCGATAAATGCCGGAACGGCTTCATTTTTCACAATATTCACGGTACAGCCACCGAATCCGCCGCCGGTGATTCTAGCACCTAAGACACCTTCCTGCTCCCAGGCAAGGGCTACCAGGTAATCCACTTCCTTACAGGATACTTCATAATCATCCCGAAGGGAAATATGCGATTCTTTGATCAATTGTCCGAAGGTTGTCAGATCATTTTCCTCCAACGCCTGCACAGCGCGAATCGTTCTCTGGTTTTCATATACGGCATGTTTGGCACGTTTTCTACATACATCTGTGGAAATCGCACCTTTATACTGTTCAAATGCTTCTTCTGTCAATTCCCCAAGGCTCTGAATCGCAACCACTTTCTGCAATTCTTTCAAAGCGGTCTCGCATTCATTTCTGCGGTCATTGTAAGCAGAATCCACCAGGCTGTGTTTCACTTTGCTGTTGACGATGACAATCTTCTCATCCGGCAATACAACCGGCGCATATTCATATTGTAAGGTATTGGTGTCCAGAAAAATGGCATGGTCTTTCTTTCCCATGGCGCTTGCGAACTGATCCATAATTCCGCAATTGCAGCCGTTATAATTATTTTCTGAATACTGTCCGATTAGGGCAATGTCCACCATGCTCACATCAAAACCATACAAATCTTTTAAAATCACTCCCGTCAGTACTTCCAAGGATGCGGAAGAGGAAAGTCCTGAACCGTTCGGAATGTTTCCATATAAATAAAGGTCTAAGCCCTGCTCCATAGTAAATCCGCGACCGGCAAAGGCCCACATCACTCCTTTCGGATAGTTGGTCCAGCCTGCTTCTTTGGATGGTATCAAATCATCCAGACTACTTTCCATAATTCCCATGGATGCAAAATTTGCGGAGTATAACCGAAGTTTGCGATCCTCTCTTTTTCTGGCTATTCCATAGGTGCCAAGTGTCAGGGCACAAGGAAACACGTGTCCTCCATTATAATCTGTATGTTCCCCAATGAGATTCACACGCCCCGGTGCAAAATATGCTTTTACCTGCTGCGCATCTCCAAATATTTCTTCAAATTCTTTTATCAATCTGTCTTTCATGAGATAACTCCTTTTTCCCTCATTTCTTCCTATTTTACCTTGCCTTTCCTCGACCGTCAACTGCCTTTCTCGGACAAATCTAAAATCCTTATAATTTGCTGAAGTGAAAAGTTTATTTCCACTTTGAAAAAGTTGATTTATGAAGTGGCAT
>CAYVDA010000090.1:0-2863 GCA_964450635.1 uncultured Faecalimonas sp.
GAATCGGAAAATTTTCAAACATTATATAAATACTGCCCACCAGTCGTCACGACCAGTGGGCAGCACTTATTTTGTGTTAGTGGTTTTCAGAGCATCCTTAATCTTCTGAATTTCCGCACTTCCGTTTGTGGGAAGTCGCAAGATTGGAATCCCATATTTGGCAAATATTTCATCCTTCATGCGGTCCCGGATTGCCTGTTCGGTTCCTTCCTTGTGATAATGAAATCCATCCACTTCGATTGCCAACACAGGCACCTTTGTAATGCGGTTATAAATCAGGAAATCCACATGGGTATTAGGGTGCGTTGCATAACGGAACTCTTCATCTGTCAGCTTTTCATAATTCCGAAGCAACAACCTTACACTTTGATGACAAATCACATTCAATGGTGTATCCGACATTTCCTGCAACATATCGCAAATTGCTGCATACATCAGGTTTTCGGAATCAAATTCGGAAATTCTTTTGTGTTTTGCAAGATAAGCAAGCCGCTGTTCAGTATACTGCTGGTATAGCAAATCAAAAACAGAATGGAGTTCGCTGTCCACTACGGAAAAATTGTGATATTCGATATAGGCCACAAGGTCATGGATATTGCTATCGGCCGGTTGTTGATTTCCTGAAACCACAAGAAGCAGCTTTTTCTTTGCTCTGGAAATCGCTACATTCAAAAGATACGGATCATCCGAAAAATCGGTCACTTCATCATCTACCGTAGTAAGAATGATTACATCCTTTTCCCGGCCTTGAAATTTATGTACGGTATCCACTTCTATGCCACCGTTTCCGATTGCCTTGGCGAATTCTTTTACCTGTGCCCGGTATGGTGCAATGATACCGATATTCTGAGGCACAGTATCCCCCAGCTGCGGCAAAACTTCATTCTTTGTTACATCGATTTGTCGCTGGTTAATATGACCACGATGGTGCTGTCCCTCCACGGTTCGGTATACGCATAGGGTATCCGGTTCGTCGTGATCCTCTGTCATTGTAATAAGCTGGTTCTGATAAAACTTCTGATTGCAAAAGCCAATGATTTTGGGATGACAGCGGTAATGTTCCCGGAGCAATGTTTGTGGAACATTCGGGATAACGGAGCAAACTGACTTCAGGAAACTGTTTTCAGCATAGTTGTATCCGTCAGGTATGCGATAATTCTGAAATACCGCCTCACTCAGCTTGCGTTGTTGTTCCGGGATGACATTGGGAAGTTGTTTCAAATCGCCCACTATAACGGCATTTCTCGCAGATGCAAGCGCTAATGCACCTGTTGCTACGTCCACTTGGGATGCCTCGTCCATGATTAAATAATCATATGTAGCATCCTTCAAGCAACTTCTAGACGAAAATGTCGTGCTAAGCACGATAGGATACTCTTTCAGAATTTCATTTGGCTGCTTCCAAATGGCATCTATTTCAAATCGGGGACGCACAATATTCCCGGCATAACGATTGTAGAGTATCGCTTTCAGATAAACCATCGACATCGCAGTCAGCTCATTCATCTTTTCTTTGGCATCTACCTCAGCCAGTTTCTTCTGTAGCTGCGCAATTTCCTCTGTCAGCTCTGCATTTTTAGTCTTATAGAACAAGCTTTGCAGATAAGTAAGAATATCTCCGATATCGTTTTTGCAGAACTTCCATTCATAAATCCCATAAAAAACACTGCTTTTCAGCTTGTGCCAGAGGGAAACAGGAATTCCCTTTTCGCTGTATGTTTCACATTCTTGCAAGATGCGCAAAACTGTTTCTGATTTAATGCCTTTACGAGGTTGTCTGTTGGGCTTGATTATCTTTGTTTTCTCACAATACTGTGCGAAATACTGTGTTTCTACCTTTAACGCATCTAGTTCTTGCTTCGCAACAGCCAATCTCTCCTGTTTTCCAAAATAACCGGAAACCACAGTCGATAGCTGAGCAACATTTTTCTGTAAATCGCTCAACTCCTGTGGTGTTCTTGCCCATGCAGACATATCGGGGTATCGACCGGTCTGACCGTCAATAAAGGCCTGTTTGTTCTCTCTTTTTCCCAGCGCAGCGACCAGAAAACCAAGGTTGTATTTCGGCGAAGATAGTTTTTCCAAAACATTTTGCGTCGCAGAATTATTATTGGAAACTACTTGAACAGTTTTCCCACGCACCAGCAGATTTGCAATAATATTCAAAATGGTCTGCGTCTTACCAGTGCCCGGAGGACCTTGGATAACGCTTATTTGCTTTTCAAGGGCATTTGCCACCGCCTTAAATTGACTTGCATTTCCGCCAAAGGGAAAGATCAGCATATCTGATGTAACAGTTCTAATAGCGGTAAATTCTGGTCGGAGATAGATTGCAAGTGCGGAATCTTCGTCAACAAAAGTCAGCTTCTCATATTGCTTTTGCAGAAGTACCTCGCCGTCATCATTTTTAAGTTCATTGATACCTGCAATTGCCCTTAGATAGTCTAGTCTATTTCGTGCCTGATCCTTGTCCAAGCAAGATTTCTCTATCTGCAACTCGCTTCTATGGCATGTCACAGAACCTTTGTCAAACTCCAAATGCCACCATTCCTCGATATCCCGAAATACAAATATCGCACGAATGCCAAAATAGGAAACGTCACCTTTTGAGATTTTATAAAGGGGCGGATCAAGCGCCTCCGGATCTCTCAACCATTTTACCGACGAATATGCATAGGGATATGTTTTCCCACCAGTAAATGTCACCTGATATCGTTGTGTTTGACGATCATAATAACACCGATCGATTTGCCGTGTTTTATTTTCACCTTTTATGAATATCAAATGTTTTCTTTCATCCATGGTATATGCCCCATTTCTCAGTGGCTTGTTTTACGGTCATAAGCAGTGTTCGGCATTTGTG
>CAYVDA010000091.1:0-2792 GCA_964450635.1 uncultured Faecalimonas sp.
TAATATTTTCTCCAAACCATTTTATCTACAATACCTGTATAACTCTGGATAATCTTCACAACTTTTGAAGAAACATTTTCATCCGTGTAATTCGGAACTGGAATACCATAATCAGCATCCTGATTCATCTGTACTGCTGTATCCACTGCCTGCAATAAAGACTTTTCATCAATTCCTGCTAGGACAAAACATGCCTTATCCAATGCTTCCGGTCGCTCGGTCGATGTCCGGATGCAGATTGCAGGGAACGGATGTCCTACAGAGGTAAAGAAGCTCGACTCTTCCGGCAATGTACCACTATCAGAAACGACTGCAAATGCATTCATCTGCAGACAATTATAGTCATGGAACCCCAATGGTTCATGCTGAATTACTCGCTTATCCAATTGAAATCCACTTTCCTGTAAACGCTTTTTGGAACGTGGATGACAAGAATACAGGATTGGCATATCATATCGTTCTGCCATCTTATTGATTGCCTGGAATAAAGACAAGAAGTTCTTCTCCGTATCAATATTCTCCTCGCGATGAGCTGAAAGTAAGATATATTTTCCTTTTTCTAATCCTAGACGCATATGTATATCAGAACCTTCAATCTCTGCTAAATTCTGATGCAATACCTCTGCCATCGGGCTTCCGGTTACATAAGTCCGTTCCTTTGGAAGACCGCACTCTGCAAGATAGCGACGTGCATGCTCCGAATATGCAAGATTAACATCGGAGATAATATCTACGATACGTCTGTTCGTCTCTTCCGGCAAGCACTCGTCTTTACAACGATTTCCGGCTTCCATATGAAAAATCGGAATATGCAGTCTCTTTGCTGCAATTGCAGACAAGCAACTATTGGTATCTCCCAAGATGAGTAGTGCATCCGGCTTAATCTGCAACATCAGTTTATATGAACAGTTAATAATATTACCTACGGTTGCTCCGAGGTCATCTCCAACTGCATCCATATATACTTCCGGCTCTCCTAATTTTAAATCTTTGAAAAAGACACCATTTAAATTATAATCGTAATTCTGACCGGTATGCGCTAATACCACATCAAAATATCGCCGACACTTGGTGATAACAGCCGCCAGACGGATAATCTCCGGTCTGGTTCCTACGATAATTAATAACTTTAGTTTTCCATTATCCTGAAATTTAACCTCTGAATAATCTGTTCTCATTTCCATCTCTATCTTTCCTCCACCGGTTCAAAATATGTATCCGGACGACTGGCATCAAACTGCTCATTCGCCCACATAACCGTTACCAAATCGTCCGTATCAGACAGATTGATAATGTTGTGGGTATAGCCCGGCAACATATGCACCGCTTCTATCTTCTCTCCACTGACTTCAAAATTCAAAACCTCATCGGAATCAATTCTTCTCTGCTGGATCAGTCCATGACCGGACACCACCATGAAAAATTCCCATTTGGTATGGTGCCAATGCTGTCCCTTTGTTATCCCTGGTTTGGAGATATTAATGCTAACCTGTCCACATTTTTCTGTCTTTAAGAGTTCTGTAAAACTGCCTCTGTCATCATCATTCATTTTCAACGGGAATGCCACTTTCTCCTTCGGCAAGTATGACAAATATGTAGCGTATAGCTTCTTCGCAAAGGAATTATCCGGAATCTCCGGAATCACAAGTGACTGCGGCTGTTCTGCAAACTTGTACAGCAAATCCACAATCTCTCCTAATTTGATCTTGTGTTCTACCGGGACATAGCAGTATCCATCTTGCTTACGATTCGCTGTCCCCTGTAAGATTCCAATCAATTCCCGAACCACATCATCGATATATACGAGAGTCATATCCACGCTCGGATCATTGACTATAATTGGTAAGTCTCTGGCAATATTATTGCAGAAGGTCGCGACTGCACTATTGTAATTCGGTCTGCACCATTTTCCAAAGACATTTGGGAAACGATAGATATAGACTTCTGCGCCAACTTCTTTCCCATATGCAAACAATAAATCCTCGCCTGCTTTCTTACTCTCGCCATATGGATTCGCAAGTGCTGCCTGTATGGAAGAAGAAAGCATAATCGGGCATGAATTATTATGTTTTTTTAAGGTCTCTAAAAGCTCAGAAGTAAAACCAAAGTTCCCCTCCATAAACTCTTTCGTATCCTGTGGGCGATTGACACCTGCCAGATGATAGACAAAGTCTGCTTCTTTGCAGTAGGTATCCAATAACACCTTGTCCGTGTCTACATCATATTCAAATAGTTCCATATTCGTATCCAACCCATAGGAGCGATCCTTGCCTGTCGCAATATTATGTAGAGTTGCAATCAAATTCTTCCCAATGAAGCCCTTGGCTCCCGTAACTAAAATCTTCATATCTTTTCCTTTTCTAAGATTAATTAACTAGTGAAATCGATCTTTCTTCTCTTTCGCATTACTTTGCTGATACTCTCTTACTTGCTCTCCCATTCCGCAATCTCATCACGAATATACTTCAGGGATAACAATTTCTCTTTCACCTGCTCTACATCCAATAATTCTGTATTGCTTGAGTTAAATTCTGTTAACGGATTACGTTCTGTATCGCCATCCTTAAAATATTTATCATAGTTCAGGTCTCTCTTATCGCATGGTACACGATAGAAATCCCCCATATCAATTGCGTTACCGCATTCTTCATTCGTCAGTAATGTCTCATACATCTTCTCACCATGACGAATACCAATGACTTTAATCTCATTGTCAGCATGGAACAATTCCTTCACTGCCTGTGCCAATGTCTCAATCGTACAAGCCGGTGCCTTCTGCACCATGATATCTC
>CAYVDA010000092.1:0-2583 GCA_964450635.1 uncultured Faecalimonas sp.
TTTTGCTGTATGTTTTGCAATGGTAACCGGTTTTTCGATCTCTACTTTTCCATCTGCATCGCTAAACACCTTCTTACAACCATCACATGTATAGTATGCTTCGCATCCTGCTTTTGCACATGTAGCAGCTACTTTTGCTACATAAGTAATTTTGTGTCCTGCTGTAAGAACAAGGTCTGCTTTTGTTACTTCTTTTGTACATTCTGCATCAGAATAAATCTTTCCGCACTCGTCGCATTCCCAATATTCTGCACATCCTTCTTTTTCACAAGTTGCCGGAACTGCATCGTGATGGGTCCCTGTATGAACTTCGCTCCATTTTTCTCCATCGAAGAGGAATGTCTGTGGTGCGAAGATGGTCTCAACTTTACCACCTGTCCAAGTTGCCGGTTTATCTGTTCCCGGATATTCCTGACGTCCTTCCTGAACAGAACCATTTACAGTAACCTTAGTTCCGGCTTCTACTGCTTCTCCAGCATCCGCCAAACATACATACCATAATCTGTCACCGAGTTTCTTAACCGGAATTTTCTTCACTTCACCATTAATCGTAACACCGCCATCAACGAACTGATACGTCAACTGCCATCCAGCATCATATGGCTGGCTATCTGCCCCATCACCATTGTGTGTGTCAAAATAGAATCCATTACCATTTATAGCTTCGTCCTGATTTGCAATGGTTAAAGTGACTGTTTCTGTTGGAAGAATGCGTTTGATGCTCTCTCCGTTGATTTTATACTGGTACTCTTCTGCAAAGGAATAACGTCCGTTTGTACCAACCTTGATGTTATCACCAATGGTGGTTCCTTTTTTCACAAGAACGGTATGTTCTCCTTCTACTTCTGTAATCTTATCTTTACCAAATGCTGCTGCAGGTAAGAATAAGTACAATTCCTTCGGCGAATCTGGATTGCTCCACCACGAAAAGTTCTCTGTAATCTCATTTCCATCTAAGGTAATGACATTATTATAATCAAAATCATATCCTGTCGGAATCGCTTCATCTAATTTAAACAGCAGAACATAACGATTGTTGTTGTCCTGTCTTGCATATGCTTCTAATCTTGGAACGATTGTTTTCTGGCTTGCGCCATAAAGAGTTACCTTCTGCACTTCTGTAGTACATGCTTCATCAGCAAATTTCTTAGGACATTCGCTACATGACCAATATTCAATATTACCATCAGCTTCTGCTGTTGGCTCTACAGCCGGATGATATACTGCAATATGTTTCTCATCCCATCTGCTTCCATTAAATGTAAATGTCTTCGGTACAAATACGGTCTCTACCTGGTCACCTTCCCAAGTATTTGGTTTTCCGGTATTTGGATATCCCTGCTGACCACGATCAACACTACCATTGATCTGTACTTTTGCGCCTGCGTCAACTGCTAAACCAACATCAGCAAGACATACATACCATAATCTGTCACTAAGTTTCTTAACCGGCACGTTAGTATGTAAAGTTCCATCAATATAAACGCCGCCTTCACGGAAGTTGTAAGTCAACTGCCATCCGCCATCATGTGGCTGGCTATCTGCTGCATCACCGATATAGGTATTGAAGTAGAAACCATTTCCGTTTGTTGCTTCTGCCTGATTTGCAATTTGCAATGTCGCATTTTCTTTTGGCAGGATTCTTGTCACGCTGGTTCCGTTGAACTTCAACTCTAATCCGTTCTTCAATACATATTTTCCACCGGTTCCTGCTCCTGTATTGTCACCAATCGTAGTTCCTGCAGGAATCTTGAAGATATGTTCTCCTTCTACTTCTTCGATCTGAGTCTTGCCAAATGCCGGTGCTTTCACGAAGACATAAATCTTCGATTCCCCTTCTGACCACCACCACTCAAACTCGCTTGCTGTGGTAAGTGCCTGACCATCCATAGTCGCTGCATTGTTATCACTCAGATTACATCCAGCCTCAAAACCGCCTCTGATGTCAAATACAACTGCATACCGTTCTTGATCATCCTGTCTTGCACTGGCAACCAAAATAGTGGTTACTTCTTTTGTATCGGCTGCCCGTACCTGTCCCATGCCCGTTGGCACCATTCCTACTACCATCAGTAAGGTCAGGGCAAACGCCATAAGCTTCCTCCCATAATTTTTTAGCACATTTCTCATGTCTCTTCATCCTCCTTCACATGCTTTTTGTACATTTTACTAAATCACTAATCTTTTATCTTGCTTTTTTTTATAAAAATGACATTTTTTTATAAGAATTTGTAATCGAGCAGATGGATTCTACATGATTGTGTAGCCAACGAACATCTCTAAGTACAGCCTTTAATGTTCTTATACTTAGATATAGATGGATTTGTGCGTTTTCTGGCTTTTGCTGCAAAACAGCCGGAGCATATCAAAAATGCTCCGACTGTCCTTGCTTTTGCTTATGCAATTATTTTGTTTTTTTGCTCTTTACGTTGCTCCATGATGAGTAGAATGTCTTACCTTCTACTTTCTTGTATGCACGTACTCTTACGTAGTAAGTTTTCTTTGCTTTTAATTTTTTAACAGTTACGGTTGTCTTGCTAGCACCTTTTACGGTTGTCTTCTTAAGGCCAGACTTGAAGTTCT
>CAYVDA010000093.1:0-2444 GCA_964450635.1 uncultured Faecalimonas sp.
ACTATAATGAAAACGCAAAGGAAGGAGTGGATTTGCTATGAGTAATAGTTTATCGAAAGTGCATCCGGAACTAATATCGGAATGGTCGGATAGGAACTATCCTCTTACACCGGATAATATTACATTTGGCTCAAATAAAATGGTATGGTGGAAGCGTGGCAAAATCGAGGGTTACAAAGTAGATGGCGAAGAAAAAGGTCTTGCAGGTGCAACTTTCGGTCTATTCGATGAATGGGCACAGGAATACACAGCAGAAAATGCCTATATGACAGTAACTTCCGATGAAAATGGTTATTTTGCTTTTGACAATGTTCCATACGGCGATTATGTTGTTGTGGAATTAGAAGCTCCAGAAGGCTTCCTGCTTGATGAAAATGTGTATCCGTTCTCTATTGTAAATGACAAGGAAGTTGTCGTGATTGAGAATGAAGCAGGTGTGGGATTCAGCAATCAGCCTATTCGTGGAGAGATTACAGTCTTTAAGACAGATGAAGCTACTGGTGACAAGCTGGTCGGTGCAGGTTTCCGTGTATTTGATACAGGGTACACCACTACGGCAGATTCTTCAGCATATATGATTTCATTGAGTAACAGGGAAGAAAAGATTGAATGGTTAAAAGAGATGTTTCATAACTCAGATTTTTATTCTGATGTGACGGTTTATCCCTACGATCATATCGTGACTTTTTCGACCTGTGAGTATTCATTCCAGAATGCCAGATATGTGGTGCATGGCAAAATGGTGGAGATAACAGATTAAAATAGCAGCTTTCGAGCTGCTTTTACATAGAATAAATGTTGTATATTGAATATTTTTTACGGAACCGTCAAAAATATTCAATAAGAATTGCATTCCACGTTTAAGCGAGGTATAATTATATTGAACAAAAAGGTCGGAACTGTAAAAAATATTCAATGGTACTTTATTTAATAAAAGTGAATGTGGATTTGATTGAATAAAAGTTACGGAACCGTCAAAAATGTGCAATAAAGGAGACTGGTTTATGGATATTAAGAGAGATAAATACTTGAATGATTTGATTAACCGTATGCACAATGGAATGATAAAGGTTGTAACTGGTATCAGAAGATGTGGAAAGTCGTATCTTCTATTTAATATTTTCAAGAATTATTTGTTGGAGCAGGGGATACCTGTATCTCATATCATTACGATTGAATTGGATCAGCGTAAAAATAAAAAGTATCGTGATCCGGATACAATATTAGATTATATTGAATCTTTGATAGAAGATGATGAGCAATATTACATCATGCTTGATGAAGTGCAGATGTTGCAGGAGTTTGAAGAGGTTTTAAATTCGTTACTTCACATCAGAAATGCGGATATATATGTAACAGGAAGTAACTCTAAATTCTTATCTAAGGATGTGATTACGGAATTTAGAGGCAGAGGTGATGAAATTCACATTTACCCATTAACTTTCAAAGAATTTATGGAAGCCTATGATGGTGATATGTACCATGGATGGGCAGAGTATGTTGTATATGGTGGTCTTCCTCTTACAGTAACAATGAAGACGGAAGAACAGAAAATTAACTATCTGATAAATCTCTTCAAAGAAACTTATCTGAAGGATATTATTGAAAGACACCATATTGAAAAAACACAGGAGTTAGAAGATTTGGTTAACATCTTAGCTTCTGCCATTGGCTCGTTGACAAATCCACCGAAAATTGAAGCCACATTTAAGAGTGCGATTCAGTCAACAATCAGCTTGAATACAATCAGACAGTATATTGAATATTTGGAAGATGCCTTTATTATCAATAAAGCAAATCGTTATAATGTAAAGGGCAGAAAGTACATTGGTACACCGTTGAAATATTATTTTGAAGATGTGGGATTAAGGAATGCAAGATTAGGATTCAGACAGGTGGAAGAAACACATCTAATGGAGAATATCATTTATAACGAATTACGAAGCAGAGGTTATTCCGTGGATGTTGGTGTTGTAGAAAAACGTGGAACAGATGAAAATGGTAAAGAGTACAAGAACCAGTTGGAAATTGATTTTGTAGCAAACCTCGGTAGTAAACGCTATTATATTCAATCGGCGTTCAGTATGCCAACAGAAGAAAAACGTATTCAGGAAAAGGCTTCTCTTGTCAATGTAAATGATTCATTTAAGAAGATTGTCGTTGTTAAGGATGTTGTAAATGTTACAAGAGATGAAGAGGGTATTACAACCATGAGTATCTATGACTTTTTATTAAAAGAAAATAGTTTGGAATTGTAAGGGGGAGGTTTTATTGTGGCTCGATGGAATAAAGCAGATATTCCGCATAAGGGATGGAGATACATTGGAATTGAAGATCTCGGAGAAGACGTGTATCCTGGAGAAGAGATTAAGTATGAAGAACGAGTAAAAATGCAGCAGTTGTTGCAGCAGATTTTTCATGAGACAGAATATGAAAATAAAATG
>CAYVDA010000094.1:0-2441 GCA_964450635.1 uncultured Faecalimonas sp.
ATTAATACTTCATATGAATTATGTATGATGCGGTCCATAATTGCATCTGTTATTGCGCTTCCGGTTTCTGTATCCATGCTACTGTTAGGATTCAAACGCGCATACCAATCATCCGGTTCATACTGTGTACAAAAGATAATGGAACCATCAGTACATCTTGCTTCAACAATCTCCAATAAATCGTAGGATTCTTGCTGGGTAAGTGGGCGAATCAGCCATTCGTCCAGAATGAGTAAATCTACCTTCTTGTAGTTGGCTAATACTTTCTTTAATGAACCACATCCTTTTGCGACATTCAATTCATCTAGCAGTTCTGGCATTCTGATATACCGCACAGATTTGAATTTGCGACACGCTGCGTTTCCAAGCGCATTACTGATATATGTTTTACCATTTCCAGATGCACCTTTCAGAATAATATGGTGTCCATCCTCTATATACTTGCAAGTAGCAAAGCGTAGGATTTCTGCTTTATCCAGTTTACGGTCTTCGTGGTATTCAATTCCTTCTATACTTGCACTTGGAATTGAAAAGTTTGCAATCTTAATATATCTGGCTAGTTTGTTTGACTGACGACGATTCCATTCAGCATCAACCATTAGTCCCAAGCGTTCTTCAAATCCCAGATTACTGTAGGCATTTTTATCTTTTAACTGATTCATTAATTCGTCAGCCATTGCTGTAAGTTTCATTTTCTTTAACGTTTCACATGTTTGTTCATTAATCATTATTTTGTACCTCCTCTTTTGAAATAACCAGGACCACGAGATATACCACCACTTAGGGATGGCTTGTTTGCAGTCGTTTCTGTATCCGATACAGATAATTTATCCTGTCCATTCTTCAGGATGGTACTTATATTTCTGATTGTTGGTTCTGATGTGTAATACAAAACGCGTTCACAGGCCGCTTCCAAACGTTCATGACCATATCGATCTGAAAGTTTTGTCAGGCTGGAACATGCTTTATAGCCTTGCTCCGGTTGTATACCGGACGTGAGGAAGTATTCAATGACTGCCCTTGTTTGATTGCCAATCTTAGATGCCCATGTACGGAACTCATCACTATTACGATTGAGATACTTCTGATGATTTTGTGGCATATGCTCCGGTTGCACTACAGGAGTGCGCAGCGCTTCTCTTAAACGCGGATGAGAGGCAACACGTGAACCATGATAAAATGCCTCTATTGTATTCTTTGTAAGACGAATATCAATCTGTTCACCAATTAAATCAAACGGAACAGAGTATTTGTTTTTTCCGTCAGTTATGAGATAATCATGTTGAACCTTTGCAGTGGACCAGACTGCAGGTTCGTAAGGGGTTAAAGGGAGCGGTTTCATGAAACTTTTTTCTTCTTCAAGATAAGCAGTGTTACGGCATCCTTCCCTTTTTTTGAAAGGATAGTTGTTTAACTCATTGAGTTTTTCCGCAACAGCTTCATGAATTTCTTTCATGGAAAAGAATTTCCTGTTTCTTAAAGCCGCGATAATCCATGTGGAAGCATACTTTACACTTCCTTCTGCAAGACTTTTATCTTGCGGTCTTTTTACCCGGCAAGGAACAATTGCAGTTCCGTAGTATTCTGCCAATTCCTGATAACTTCGATTGATAATAGTGTCATACTTGGTGTTTTTTACAATTCCAGTCTTTAAGTTATCCGGTATTAACAATCTGGTTACACCCTCGAAATAAGAATACGCATGTGCATGACAGGCAAGCCAGCATTCACTCTTCATGTTTTCACATGCTTCTACATACGCTTTGCAGCTACATGGCAGAACTGCCACAAATAAATACACATCTGTCACATCACCTGTATATTTATCATACAAAGGAATTGTATTACCTGCCCAATCAACCTGCATGGCATCACCAGGCTTGTGTTGTATACGCATGGTTGCCTTTGTAATTTTAGCCCAGCGACGATACTTGTCGCAGAATTGAGAATACATGTATGGCGTATTCCCGTTTGTATATGCTTTTTCGCAATACTCGCTCCAAAGCAGACTTAAGTTGACACCGGGTTTTGCTAATTCTTTATGAATGTAACTGTAATCCGGCTCTACGCGAGGATTTGTAGCTGTCAAACGATCAGGGTAAAATGTCTGATACAATACCTCATTTGTAATAGATTCGTCTAACGGTAGCGTTAGCTCTAGTTTTCTTGCAAGTCCTTGTACTTCACTTATTGTACTGCGGGAACTATGCACACTTGCAGCGATTTGTCGCTGCGAATATCCAAGACTAGTCAGCCTTAGAATTTCTCGATAATTGACCATAATTACCGACCTCCTAAAATGATAGTCACACAAAGTGTGTGCCAATATCATTATAGGAAATTTATATGCAATGGTACACCTTCCGTGAAGGTGGTTCTGTTTTCTCGTTAAAGCGGTACAGTTTGTCCGTGCAAATGGATTATGCTAATCGGAATATACA
>CAYVDA010000095.1:0-2358 GCA_964450635.1 uncultured Faecalimonas sp.
GCAATCAGTACGTTTCTTGATTTTGTAAAATCTACCTGATTCTCAACAACGTTACGAACACCAACTGCAGAAATCATTCCGTAAAGCACCAGTGAGATGCCACCAATTGTCGCAGACGGCATTGCCTGAATCACCGCTGAGAACTTCGGACAGAATGAAAATATAATCGCAAATACAGCTGCAAGTCTTACAACAAACGGATCGTATACTTTAGACAGGTTCAACACGCCGGTATTCTCTCCATAAGTTGTATTAGCAGGTCCACCAAACAAAGATGCCAGAGTCGTCGCAAGACCGTCACCAAGCAATGTTCTGTGAAGTCCCGGATCCTTAATATAATTCTCTCCAGTTGTTGAAGAAATTGCAGAAACATCTCCAATATGTTCTACAATCGTAGCAAGTGCAATCGGAACGATTGTAATAATTGATGTTATCAAAAGTGATGCATCAAAGTTCTCACCAAACAAGGCAAGTACCGTCATCTCTTTATGAATCGGAATTCCGAACCATGCAGCAGATGCCACACCTGAGAAATCCACCTCACCCATACAGATAGCGGATACATAAGATACAATAACACCAATCAAAATCGGGATAATCTTAATCATTCCCCTACCCCAGATATTACATATAATGACCACAACAATCGCAATTAATGCAATGAGCCAGTTTGAAGAACAGTTGTTAATTGCGGATTTTGACAATGTAAGTCCAATTGCAATAATAATCGGTCCTGTTACAATTGGTGGAAAATACTTCATAATTCTATGTGCTGAGAAAACCTTAATCAACGCTGCAAGAACCAGATACACAAGACCTGCACACGCCACACCAAAGCAAGCATACGGAATCATCTCTACATTCGATTTGCCGTCTACCAGGGGAGCAATCGCACTATAACCGCCCAAAAATGCGAAAGAAGAACCCAAAAATGCAGGTACTTTTCCTTTCGTCAACAAGTGGAACAGCAAGGTTCCAAGACCCGCAAATAATAATGTCGTTCCTACGTCCAACCCTGTCAATAATGGTACCAAAACAGTTGCACCAAACATTGCAAACATATGCTGCAACCCCAATACCAATGTCTTACCCACGCCAAGTCCTTTGACGCTGTAAATACCTTCGTGTTGTTTCATTTCCCTTTTCCTCCTTGGTTTTAAACATTCTACCTAGTAGCCTACCATAAATATTTCGGAAAGTAAAGCAAGGATTTAACGAATCACCAGTGCTCTTTTTCCCATTTCTTTATATCTCTTCGCAAATGTTTTTCTTGGATAACTGCATATCCCATTCAAAGGATTTGCTACAATCACCGTATCTTTTTTACGATTAAAGCCAATGACTGCAACACAATGTTCATCATAGCTAAAGGAATACTTTTTCCCTTTGTAGGTCCATCTGATATGTGTCTGTGGCTTCTTATTGATATTGCAAGTCACCCATACACAGACCGGATTCCCTTTCGCAACATTATCGCAGATTGCGGTGATACTCGAACCAGAGATATCATATGCCCGGAGCTTCGTATTCTTTTTTTCCAAATACCGATTTGCAGTCTTTCTGAGTCCCGGTGGATAAATCCCCATGCCAACACCATAAGGATTCCCCAGAAATGTCTGATTGATATTCCCAAACCCTTTGCGTCTGATCGGCATATATTGATCCACGATCGTTGTCTTCTTCACCGGAAATCCATGATAATTTAATACTGTGGTCAACGCCGTCGCCTCACATCCCGTTTGTAGTTGTGGCAGTTGCATCACACATTTTGCCTTCAATTTTACTTTTGTAATAGATAACTTCTTTCTCTTAGAAATGGCAAAATACTGGCGCTTTCCTTCTATTTCCTGATACGGTGCAACCTGACAATATTGTGGTTTTGCAGATATCAATTTCTCTGACTGATACCGATTTCCGGTTGTTGTGGCAATTTTTCGATAGATTCCATTTTTCGAATCGGCAATTCGAACCTCATATCCATCTGCCCCATTGACCTTATTCCATTTCAGATAAGGAGCCCCTTTTTCTTTTTTTATCGAAATCGAAATGCTCTCCTTCGCACCATAGGCGAACGAACTGCTCCCGCACCAAATACAGGCAAAAATAATCAATACATAAAATACCTTCTTCATTTTCCTCACCCTTTCTTCCCCATTATATGACAGTTTTTTGCAAAAAAAAAGAACTAAAAACCACAAATGATTTTCAGTACTTATTAAAAAAGCAGGGGATGAGAGAATCGAACTCCCACTAAGAGTTTTGGAGACTCCTGTCATACCATTTGACCAATCCCCTGTATCTTATCATATACCTTCAAAACCACATACAAAGTAACTTCTTATCTTCCATCTTTTCTTT
>CAYVDA010000096.1:0-729 GCA_964450635.1 uncultured Faecalimonas sp.
GATTAGAAATCGAGGGTATTTTGGTGACCATGGTGGACAGTAGGACAAACTATGCAAAGGATATTACCACATTACTTGTTGAGAAGTATGGCAGTAAGGTAAAGATATTTAAAAACAATATCCCGATTTCCGTGAGAGCTGCGGAGATTTCAGCTGAGGGTGTCAGTATCTATCAGCATGACCCGAAGGGGAAAGTGGCATTTGCCTACCAATCTCTGACAGAGGAGGTGCTTGGAAATGAGTAAAACTGGAAGTGCGGCGAAGATAAAGCTAAACAGTTATGATGATTTATTCGGTTCTTCCGAAACGTCTGCAAGTACCGATCAGGTGCAGGAGATATCTCTTTCTGACCTTTATGAGTTTAAAGGACATCCTTTTAAGGTGCTGGATGATGAAAAAATGCAGGAAACAGTGGAAAGCATTAAAAACTACGGTGTTCTCATACCCGGTATTGCAAGACCGAGGGCAGAGGGCGGTTATGAGATAATCGCCGGACACAGGAGAAAGCATGGGTGTGAATTAGCAGGATTATCTACCATGCCTATGTTTATCCGGGATTACAACGATGATGAAGCCACAGTAATTATGGTGGATACCAACATCCAACGGGAAGATATTCTTCCGAGTGAAAAGGCAAGAGCCTATTCCATGAAATACGAAGCAATGAAACATCAGGGCAAAAAAGGAAGTGGCAGTAGTCTTGACGAGGTGGGAGAAGCTGCCGGAGAA
>CAYVDA010000096.1:739-2203 GCA_964450635.1 uncultured Faecalimonas sp.
AAGACTGTTCATCGGTATATATGTCTTGACCGTCTGTCAAATGAACTGATGGATATGGTTGATAAAAAGAAAATCGGTCTGGTACAGGGTGTTGATATTTCTTTTCTTGGGGAACAGGAGCAGGAGTGGGTACAGGTTATTCTTGAAGAAACAGGTATATCCATTTCCACCACCCAATCGGCTAAGCTGAAGGAATATGGTAAAAACGGAGAATTGACATTAGCAATGGTAAGGCTGATTCTGACAGAGGAAAAGCCGAAGGCAAGAAAAGTAACAATCAAGGCTGATAAAATCGGCAAATATTTTACAGAGGACTATTCTGACGAGGATATAGAAAATATTATCTATCAGCTGTTGGAGGAATGGCAAAAGAAACAGTAAAGGAGGCACGGTAAGGTGGACGATACAATGAAGTTTGATTATTATTACGGAATTGAAGCGGAACAGTTTTCTTTTTACCGTGTTCCACGTCTTTTGATTAAGGATGTGAGATTTAAGGGGCTTAGCAGCGATGCCAAGCTCCTCTATGGAATGATGCTCGACAGAATGTCGTTATCCATGAAGAATGGGTGGCTGGATGATGAAAACAGGGCGTACATAATTTATACAATAGATGCCATTATGGAAGATTTGGGATGTTCCAAACCTACCTGTACAAAAATAATGCGGGAGTTGGATTCTGATAATGGTATTGGCTTAATTGAGAAAAAGAGAAGAGGACTTGGAAAACCGGACATTATTTATGTGAAAAATTTTGCGTCTATTCAGCAGGATACAACGGAAAAAGAGCCTTTAAATGCTGATGTTTCCACAGAAGTAAAAGATTTTAACTTCAAGAAGCAAAAAATTTTAACTTCTGGAAGTAAAGGAACTGAACTTCCAGAGGTAAAAGATTTTAATTTCCGGAAGGAAAGAAAATTTACTTCCGGAGGTAAAGAAACTGAACCTCAAGAAGTAAATGATTTTGCCTCTAATTATACTAACTATAATCATACTAATCCGAGTTATACTAATCCTATCTATCAGTCTGAGAATATAGCTGACGAAGAAGAAAATAACCCGGCAGGGTATGTTCCGATGCAAAAATCTGATAGGATTGATGCGATGGATGATGTAAACGCATACATGGAGCTTATCCGTGAGAATCTGGAGTATGACTTTCACATGAAATATGATAATGCCGGGGACAGGGAACTGTTTGAGGAAATCTATGACATAATCTGTGATGTGGTATGTGTACCACGAAAGACCATTCGTGTCGGCAAAGAAGATTATCCTTATGAGCTGGTTAAGTCCCGTTTTCTGAAACTGACATCTTCCCACGTAGATTATGTCAGATGGCGGATGAAGGAAACAACCACGAAGATAACCAATATCAAGGCGTACATGATAACAACGCTTTATAATGCACCGTCCACAATCAATCATTTTTATCAGCAGGAAGTGCAGCATGATATGTATGGA
>CAYVDA010000097.1:0-2193 GCA_964450635.1 uncultured Faecalimonas sp.
AAAAAGCGAAAGATAATGTTTTGATATATGTCAACATCTCCCTCGCTTTTCAACATCATTATTTAAAATAATTTAAATATATTCACACGTTCATCCAATTTAGCTGCTCCCTCTGCCAGGTTAATACTAATTGCTGTATTTTCTTCCGAAGATGCTGCCGTACCCTGTACCACACCGGAAAGCTGTTCAATCCCCTGTCCGATCTCTTCTAATGACTCTGCCTGCATATTGGCTTTCTCCATTGTATTCTGAGCAATTTCTGCAAGAGACTCCATATCAGCAAGTATCTCATCAAACGATTCTGCTGCTGTTCTTGTAATTGCATTGCCTTTTTCAATTTCAATCAAAGTCTTATCAATCAGATTTCTCGTATTTATAGCTGACTGTGCACTATCCGTTGCCAGTTTTCCTATCTGGTCTGCAACCACTGCAAAACCTCTTCCTGCTTCACCTGCTCTTGCAGCTTCAATCGAAGCATTGAGTGATAAAAGATTTGTCTGAGAAGCAATCTCTTCAATGTCTGTAATAATATTACCGATTTCCTTAGAAATTTCAGTAATATGTTCCATTTCTTCCAGCAATTCTTTCATCTTTTCTTTTTCTTCACTTGCTTTACTTGCAGAAGCTTTTACTCGTTCAGATGCACTTTGCGTTTCCTTTGCCGTATCTATTGCTAAATTCACAACCGTATCTATTGTTGCATTCAATTCTTCGATTACCCCTGCCTGTTCTGTAGCACCTTCTGATAAGGACTGTGATGCACTCTCGACATCCTTAGCATTTGCCGATACCTGTCCGGCAATATCACTAATATCTGTCAACGTACTGTTAAAACGCTTTAAAATATACAGAAGAGATTCTTTCAATTCCGAAAAATCACCCAGAAATTCTGTAATGTCATCACAATTTCTTGTCAAATTACCCTGAGCTATCATTTTTACTTCCCCAGAAATCTCACGAACATAATCCGCAAGAATATTCATGGCTTCTTTCAACTTTCTAACTGTAATACCGAACTCATCCTCAGACTCGTATGTAAGCATTTCTATGTTAGCCAGTTCGCCTTTTCTCAGAGCTGCAACCGCTTCTTCTATTTGCGCTACTGGCTCTGTAATCGAATCTGTAATAATCTTTCCAATAATTGTTGTCATTACAGCAATCACAATTCCCACAGCAACGAGTAAAACAAAAATAATTATGATGCACCAATTAGTAATATTTTTCGCTTCATCCAACTTTACTTGAAAATTTTCATTCAACACATCAAATGTTTCTACAAACAATATATAGCTTTCATATACATCTCCAGTCATAAGTTCAGCTGCTTCAGCCTGTTTTCCGCTACTGCTCAATTGCAAAATTTCATCTGAAGCTCCTTTGTACTCATCCCATGCAGCACTCGCATTTTCATAATAGACTTTTTCTTTTTGTGCATCATCGTTCGAATCGATTATTTCATTTAACTTCGTAGCAGCATCTATAATCTGATTCTCCAAACTCTCAATTTCTTCTTCACAGGAAATCATTGTAGCAGTATCTGATTCTACCAGATGTTGGTATTGCTTGATTCTATAATCAGATGACAGTGTATCTATTTCCTGCACATACTTTAGCGCTGGAGAGCACACTTCCGTAATCTCCCGTACATTCGAACGAATTACAAGTGTTGCCACCAATGCCACCAATACTAAAAAAGCTGTCATAACAAGCACAATCATTTGATATGCCTTCATTTTTGCTGCAACTTTTAATTGCCTTATCCAGTTTTTGATTTTCGCCATATAACTTTCTCCTTAGATTTTTGTAATTTCCTTTGGTTACTAATTTTTCAATCCCAAATACTATCAGAGTAACAAATCATTTTGGTGTACATAGCATATACATTTCATCACCCCTAGCAAAAACGCACGCATTCACCACGGCATAAAATCTTTTTTAATCTTTGATTATGTCACGGTGTCAGCGATTCGTTAAGATAGTCCTTTTCAGGATACCCCCCCCCCTGAATTTGTCAAGTCTTTTTTGAAATTTTATACTTTTTTTATATTTTATCATAATCCGGCACACCCTCCGAGAGTGCCGAAAAACACGAATAGCAAGCACTGCCTGTGTCATGACACAGGCGAAATTTTCCCACCTTCTCCTATCGTCTTGGATGAGCAAATTTCCATAGGGAAGTATCCCTAACCCTCT
>CAYVDA010000098.1:0-2041 GCA_964450635.1 uncultured Faecalimonas sp.
GTATCTACATCATCGACTTACAGAAATCTGTAGGTAAAGTTGATGAAGCTTACAAAGCAATCTCTGATATCGCAGCAGATGGTGGTACTGTTCTTTTCGTTGGTACAAAAAAACAGGCTCAGGATGCTATCCAGACAGAAGCTGAAAGATGTGGAATGTACTACGTAAACGAAAGATGGTTAGGTGGTATGCTCACAAACTTCAAGACAATCCAGGGACGTATTGCAAGATTAAAAGCAATCGAAGCAATGCAGGAAGATGGAACATTTGATGTTCTTCCTAAAAAAGAAGTTATCGAATTAAAGAAAGAACTTGAAAAACTTCAGAAAAACCTTGGCGGTATCAAGGATATGAAGAAAATTCCAGATGCAATTTTCGTAGTAGATCCTAAGAAGGAAAGAATCTGTGTACAGGAAGCTCATACACTTGGTATTCCACTCATCGGTATCGCTGATACAAACTGTGATCCAGAAGAATTAGATTATGTAATTCCAGGTAACGATGATGCTATTCGTGCTGTTAAGTTAATCGTTGCTAAGATGGCAGACGCTGTAATCGAAGCAAACCAGGGCGAAGCAGAAGACGTAGTTTCCGAAGAAGCAGAAGCAGTAGAAGAGTAATCATAAGAAACATGTTCCGGTGAGAAATTTCTCGCCGGAGTGTGTGAAGGATTTATTTCACGATTAGGAGGATTATCACTATGGCTATTACAGCAGGAATGGTAAAAGAATTAAGAGAAATGACAGGCGCAGGTATGATGGACTGCAAAAAAGCGCTTGCAGAAACAAATGGTGATATGGAAGCAGCTGTTGAAGTGTTAAGAAAAAGCGGTGCAGCTAAAATGGAAAAGAAAGCTTCCCGTATTGCAGCAGAAGGTATCGCACGTGTTGCAATGAACAACAATGAAGTTGTTGTTGTAGAAGTTAACTCTGAAACAGACTTCGTTGCAAAGAATGAAGTATTCCAGAACTTTGTACAGTTAGTAGCAGATACAGCACTTACTTCCGGCTTAAATGGCGGTAAGAATGGTGAAGATGTAGAAGCACTTCTTGAAATGAATGGTCTGAAAGATGAACTGATCGAAAAAACAGCTACGATCGGAGAAAAATTATCAATTCGTAGATTTGAAAAAATCTCTGGCGAAAGCGTAGCAAGCTACATCCATGCAGGTGGAAAGATTGGTGTAATCGTAGCAGCAGATGGTGCAGCAGATGCAAACGAAGCACTTGCAAACATTGCAATGCAGGTTGCAGCTATGAAACCAGAATACATCAGCAGAGCAGACATTGCACAGGAAGAACTTGATAAGATCAAAGAAATCACAATTGATTCTTCTTTAAATGATCCGGCATCTCTTCCAAAACCAATCTTAAATGAATTGATCAACAAAGCTTGCACAGAAAAGATCTGGAGCGATGAAGACATTGCTGTATATGAAGAAAAGAAGAACAACATGAACTTCTTATTCAACTTCCTTTCAAAAGAAGCAAAAGCTGCATTAGCATCTTTAGCTGTTGCTGATAAGGAAAATATCATGGCAAATAAAATCTTCAGCGGTGCAATCGAAGGTCGTGTTTCTAAACAGCTGAAAGATATCTGCTTATTAGACCAGACTTATGTAAAAGCAGAAGATGGAAAACAGACAGTTGCAGCATACCTGAAATCCGTAAACAACGCTCTTGTAATCAAGAACGTAGTTCGTTTCGAAGTAGGCGAAGGTATGGAAAAGAAAAACGAAGATTTCGCAGCAGAAGTTGCAAAACAGATGCAGGGCTAATTGCTTCTGATAAGAATTAGATTATAATGTACGAAAACCCTTGTAAATACTGTGTTTTATCAGTGTTTTACTTGAAAGATTGTAGTTGAGTAAAGTGTCATAACTTATCATAAACTATCGTAACTTTTCGTAGGATTTTGAGTAGAATTTGCGTAGAAAATTGAGTAAAAATAATTTCAATTATCTTCTGCGAAGTTTACGCAAAATTGAAACTAATTCTTCAGTATCAATTTACACACGTATTATATGATTATAAAGAGAGTG
>CAYVDA010000099.1:0-2004 GCA_964450635.1 uncultured Faecalimonas sp.
TCAGAACAACTGACGTTACAGGTGTTTGCTGCCTTCCAGAAGGAACAGAAATGTGCATGCCTGGTGACCACATCGAAATGACATGTGAATTGATCCACTCTGTAGCAATGGAAGAGGGACTTCGTTTCGCTATCCGTGAAGGTGGACGTACAGTAGGTTCAGGTGTTGTTAAGAGCATCATCGAATAATCTAATCGATAAGAATCTAAACAAATATAAGGCTTCCGAGTTATGCTCGGAAGCCTTTTTTGCTTGCATATGAGGGGATTCGGTGTATAATAAGTATCAAGCAGCAGATGGAATGGAGGAAAGTGCCATGAGCGATTTTTGGGGCGATGCTCATTGTGGAGAATGTGGTGGTGAGGGATTTGATCACTACTCAGATTGTAGCCAATATGAAATTGAACATAGTTATCAATGCGGAAGTTCTGGATCAGGTGGTAGATTGTCTAATTTTGCTTGCATCGTGTGCATTTTTGGTGGTTTTGCGGGGACGGCAAAATTGTTGGATGTATTTAAAAAGGATGCAGATGATGTACCGACAATCCTCTTGATTATTTCTATTTTAGTCATATCTTTCACACTTGCTGCAATCATTAGTGCAGTAAAAAGAAGAAGGCGAGCGAGATGACAAGGGAAGAATGGTATAAGCAACTTTTTGAAAGGCTTGAGAATTCCAAATTTCGTAGCAGTTTTCATCTGAAACAAAAAGATAAAGTTTATATTGAAGAAAAGGGACTCGCAATTATCCGTCAGCACGCTGAAGATTTTATTGCCAAGCGAGAAGCACCGGCGGTGATTCCGAACGATGGGAAACAGACACCAACGAAAGGTCATCCTGTATTTGTGGCCCAACATGCAACGGCGACCTGTTGCAGGGAGTGCATTTGGAAATGGCACAAGATTCCTACGGGGAAAGAATTAAGTAAGATCCAGCAGGCCTATTTGGTGGATGTGATTATGACATGGATTCAAAGGGAATTGGAGAGGAAATAGCAGTGGTATTAAGACGAGGAGTACATAACATATGAGAAAATGTTTTCTGTTTGTTTTAGCAATTTTATCAATCCTATATGGTTTGTTTGTTTTTCGGGGGAAATCCGGTTCATGGTTTTGGGTTGTTTGGGAATGCCTGGGCGCCGGATTCCTTATTTGGACGTGGTTACTGCATAAGAACTTCTTCGCCACACATTCTGTTTGCAAGGTTATGTTTTGCGGTATTATCATGTTTGGTATTCTTGTGCTGGGAGTCTGTGGTTGGAAGATTTTTGGCCATTTTTCGGAAGAAGGCAAGCCTGCATTGGACTATATCATTGTTTTGGGCGCTCAAGTTTGGGAAGACGGCCCAAGTGTTGTGCTGAAATACCGACTGGATGCGGCAAATACCTATCTGGAGGAGAATCCGGATACAAAGTGTATTGTCTCTGGTGGGCAAGGTTATAATGAACCATTTACGGAAGCTGAAGGAATGGCGAAATATCTGATTGAGCATGGCATTTCAGCGGAACGGATTTTACTAGAAGATCAATCCACCAATACGGTAGAGAATGTACGTTATAGTCAGAGATTGATGGAGACGACATATAAAAGTGTCGGGATTGTAACCAATAATTTTCATCTCTATCGTGCCGTCGAGATTGCGAAGAAGCAAGGATTACAAGGCGTTTGCGGGATTGCCGCCAAATCAACACCTTTGTACTTGCCAAATAATCTTCTACGGGAGTGTATCGGGGTGATGAAGGATTGGGTAATGCAGAATTTGTAAGTGCTATTTCGATGTAGAATGACTAAAAAATCCATGCAGTGGTGGCGTACTTTGTGCAAAAGTGAAAAAACGAAATAGTGGATTGACAATTGTAAAATAGAATGATAAGATAATACTCGTTGTGAGTCATTCCGAACCGATTGGAAATCGAGTGAAGAAAAAACTTTCAAAAAAATAAAAAAAGTTGTGTCAAGCATTTTTGAAAATGTCCCGAAAAAAGTTTAACATTTGCCCCGGTTT
>CAYVDA010000100.1:0-1966 GCA_964450635.1 uncultured Faecalimonas sp.
CCTTTAAATCCATACTGCTCACTCTGGCTCTCTCCTGCATCTGCTCCCTCCTTCCTAATCCTTTCGCAATACAAGCTCGAAAAACTTCGTTTCCCTCGCTTTGTGGCTGTCGCCACATGAAGAAAAATAAAATCGTAAGCTGATGAGCAAGCTCCCAGCTTATGCTTTCATTTTCTTCACATTGCTCGTAGCAATAAAAAATACAGCCTTATAAAACCGGCTGTCTGCTTTTCTCCACTTTTTTGTTTTCTTCTTTTTCTCTTGACTGCTCCTTTCCGGTATCCGTACTTAAAAGATCTGCTAAAATACGCTTTGCAATGCGTTCTTCTTTGGAAACTGCTTTTTCCTTATCCCGAACCATCGCAATCTCATTTTTATAATGCAGCTTTAGTGCTTCTACCTGCTCCACAGTATATCCTTCCTTTGAAAGTCTTTGTGATAACTCCTCATACCGCTTATGCTCTTTTTCAAACAGTTCCTCACCATTCCAGTAACAATTCTCCAATTCCTGAAGCTCCGTTAATTCCGACACCATATCAAAGAGTGGCTTCATTATTGCCCTTTCCTTAAATATCCGGCTTTTTTCTCTGGAAGTGTCCTTTTTCTTATCTGTCATACTCTCTGCAACAACCGCAACACCTGCCGCCGTCTGCACCTCATGCCTTACGAGAAACAGATAATCCTCCTGCAACTTCTGCATTTTGCGAATATCATCACGGTACTTCCACGCCTGACTGTATGGACGCTTCTTTAACATTCCCAATCGGTACAGCCTTGCAAAGTATTTTTTCTGCACACCGGACAGCTTCGCCCTCTTGTACCGTTTTACTCTGCAACGGACAATCTTAGGTTCCTGCTCTTTACTAAGTTTCCGATAGGTGGACAGATTTTCTGTCTCAATCCTCTCACGGATACGCTCCTCCGTATAATCTTCTCCAAGACTTTTACATCGTCTGAACCTCGTCAGTCCCATCGGCTTAATGGCAAGATATTTTCCCTCGCTTCGGTAGGCATTTTTAATCTCATATCCCATTTCCGAAAGCATGGATAAAAATGACTCATAGGTTGCCGCCTGCATAATACAGGCATCAATATCCCTCTTTATCATATCTGCCCATACAAATTTGCCATCACGAAAATCATTCCATTCCTTATAATTCTCTGACGGTCTTGCACGGTCATCGGATATTTCAATGGTGGACAGTCCATACTCCTCACAAAGCCGGTTCGTTATGGGCTGTATCTTCCTTGCCCAATCACCTTTTTCATATCGGTATTTCTTCCCGGTACGAAAGCTCACGCTATTGAACAGAATATGTCCGTGAACATGATCCGTATTATCGTGTACGGAATAGATTGCTTCATAATCCTGCCCTAAATACTCCTTCACAAACTTACCTATGACTTCAAATGCTGTTTCGGCATCAACCTCACCTTCCGCAAAAGATATAATCATGTGATACCCCTGCCTCTGGTCCGTCTTGCCAAACTGCACCTTTGTCTGCCGCATCTGTTCATAGGCACTGTCCACCTGACAGTTTAGGGAAGATACCCATTTACCCTCGCCCGTCTTGTGTTCCTCCACAATATAGTCAAGAGCCTGTTTTAAATGCTTACCCGCATAACCTGAACCACAGTCACCGATATAGAGTATCTTACTGATTGCCAATCGTTTCTACTGCCTCCTTTACCAACAGATTCAGCTTTTTCATGTAGGCTGACAGAAGTTCCCTGTCCTCCTCACGGTACAGCTTTGAATTATGATTTCTAGTAATCTGATTGATATTGTTGCCAATGGCATTGACTTCATTTATCAGCTCACGGAGCATAATGCGTATCTCAGGGTAATCATTGGGCTTCTGTGACAATAGCAGCCGGATATATTCTGATTCCTTTATCCCTCTCTGCTCGGCATCCAGACGGAGCTTTTCGGCTTCCTTTTCCGTCATACGGAAAGGCTTTACCA
>CAYVDA010000101.1:0-1928 GCA_964450635.1 uncultured Faecalimonas sp.
GAGGGAACCCTCAAAGAAGAAAACTACGAAAAGCGCAAGGGCTTCTTCAAAAAGCTCAAGGATATGTTCGCATAACCTGTAACAGCAAAAAACGGAGGCGGCTCCCCGGTTGGGGGAGCCGCCTCCGTTTTGCTCTTTGGAGCATTATGGGAAAGGTCAGGTCAAAATGATCAGTGCGTTGATCAGCAGGCCGACGCCGGTAAAGCAGGAGCCGACCGTCCAGAAGGTGCAGCCGCCGCCATACAGGGCGTTGGTGGTGCTCTTGTTCATGTAGCGGGTCAGGGCATCTGCGCCGGTGGAGGTCCAGGTGGTGGGGTTCTTCTTGCGGTAGTCGCGGACTGCGGTAACGCCCTTGTACCAGCCATAGATGGGGATCACGCAGGCAACGAATGCGTCTACGACGTTTGCGCCGCCCTCGGTGTAGGTCATTTCTTCTTCAGTCAGGACATTATAGCCAGCGGGAAGCATCAGTTTCATTTCCATAAAAATACTCCTTGTTCAGCAAATATCCAAACGGCGCATCACGCACCGCACGAGCCGGGGTGAAATTACAGGATGAGCAGCAGCGCGCTCAGCGGGGCCAGACCCACCACCATGGCGGTGGAGACCGAGTCACGCAGGAAGTTGGAGGGCGATTTGGCCATGTCGTTGAGGATGTCGTCCACAGCGCGGCCTGCGATGGTCAGGATGTTGCCCTTGCGGTTGCCTGCCGTGTTGAGCCAGTCCTTGGCCTGCGAGATGCCCCAGACGTAGCTGGAGCCGAGCACCACAGCGCCCACCACAGTGGCGGCGGTGCCAAAGGCGCTGCCGCCTTCGGTATAGGTCATTTCTTCTTCGGTCAGAACATTATAATTTGCAGGAAGATCAAAACGGTTCTTCATAGTCATAATACTCCTTTGCGATAAATCAGTACACACGCTCCCTCTGTGGCTCTATATTACTACAGGGGCCCGGACAAGTGCAAGAGATGGGGTCAAAAACTGGAGACTCGCATGAAAAAAACTGCCAAAGTTTGTGAAAATGGACTGCAATAATCCGAAACATCACCCTGCGACTCCGGCGCGGTAGAGATAGGGGTCGCTCTTGAAGCTGTCAAAGCTGTACAGCACAAGGATCTGGTCGTAGTCGTTCTGCTCGATCAGCTTGTCGAGGCCATAGTTGTAGTTGCGGAAATCCACCACATCCACCGTGGCATAGTTGGCGGTGAGATAGGGTACAAAGCAGTTGGCGTAGCTGTCCTTAAGCACAAGGATGCGCCCGGTGCCGTCGCCCTCGATGCGGCTGAGACCGTTGTTGCCGTGCAGGAACATGGCATACTTGTCGTAAACGTCCAGTTTGGCGGTGTCGTACAGGCCGGTGGTCTCGCCTTCGGTGGGCTGGCCGGGGCCGGTGACGGTGTAGATGGTCAGCGGGCAGCTGAGGTCATACCATGTGATCACGTCGGGCTGGGCGTTCCATGTGCGGGCCTTGGAGTAGTGGGTGCCGTAAAAGCCCTCGGCGGTCAGCGCCGTGTGGGCAGCACGGTTAAAGGGCGCAAGGCCCAGCGTGATGCACAGCTGCTCGTAGGCATAATACGCGCCAAGGCTCGTCCAATGGTGGTCGGTGCGGTAATAGAGATACTCGCTGCTGTGTGCGCGCAGAGTGTCGCGCACGTCCACAAAGCGGCCTCCGGCGGCCTGCACGGCCTGCGAGAGCTGGTCGAGATATTCGTCCTCGGCCAGCAGCGGGGCGTTTGCAGGGACGTTCTGGGAGTAGACCGTGGCCGCGGCCGGGGCCAGCAGCACGTTGACCTTGCCCGGCCAGCGCTGGCACAGGGCGGTGAGGGCAGCCGTGTTTTTGGGCAGGGTGCGTGTCTCACTGGACAGAAGGCCGTAGGTGCGGGGGAACATCATCCCCTCGCGCCCCAGCAGGATGCCGCCGTTCTGGGT
>CAYVDA010000102.1:0-1706 GCA_964450635.1 uncultured Faecalimonas sp.
AGAAAGAGCAGTAAAAGAATGTATTATTCAGATGAGATTATAGAAGAAGTCAGAACGAAAAATGATATTGTGGATGTGATTTCCAGCTATGTGAGACTTCAGAAGAAGGGCAGTTCCTACTTTGGGTTGTGCCCATTTCACAATGAGAAGTCGCCGTCCTTTTCTGTCAGCCGTGATAAGCAGATGTATTACTGTTTTGGCTGCGGAGCAGGGGGGAATGTATTCACATTCATCATGGAATATGAGAATTATTCCTTCAGTGAAGCGTTGAAGTTTCTGGCGGACCGAGCAGGGGTGGAACTTCCTGCAGAAGAATATTCCAAAGAGGCAAAGGCGAGAGCTGATATGCGCGCCACACTTCTGGAAATCAATAAGCTGGCAGCCAAGTATTTCTATGCACAGCTGAAATCCCAGAATGGAAAGATAGCATACGATTATTTGAAGAACCGAGAACTCAGTGAGGAGACCATCACAGCCTTCGGTTTGGGATATTCGAATAAATATAGTAATGACTTGTACAAGTATTTGCAGGCAAAGGGCTATAGTGACGATCTGATCGTGAAGGCCGGTCTTGCAAATGTGGATGAGAAGAATGGAATTTATGATAAATTCTGGAACCGTGTGATGTTCCCAATTATGGACGCTAACAACCGAGTGATTGGTTTTGGTGGCCGTGTGATGGGAGATGGAAAGCCGAAGTATTTGAACTCACCGGAGACCATGATTTTCGATAAGAGCAGGAATCTCTACGGACTTCATCGGGCGAGAACTTCAAGAAAGTCTTATTTCCTGATTTGCGAAGGGTATATGGATGTGATCTCTCTTCATCAGGCGGGATTTACCAATGCAGTGGCATCCCTTGGGACTGCGCTGACTACAGGACATGCCTCCCTTATCAAGCGATATGTGAATGAGGTTCTGCTGACCTACGACAGCGATGAGGCGGGAACGAAGGCAGCTCTTCGTGCCATTCCAATCCTAAAAGAGGCTGGGATCACAGCGAAGGTTATTCGTATGGATCCGTATAAAGACCCGGACGAATTTATTAAGAATCTGGGGGCAGCGGCATTTGAGGAACGAATCGCAAAGGCGCGCAATGGATTTATGTTTTCATTGGAAATTTTAGAGCGGGAGTACGACATGAATTCACCGGAGGGGAAAACCGAGTTCATGAAGGAAGCAGCCAAGCGTCTTACGAGATTTGAAGAAGAGATTGAGCGAAATAATTACATAGAAGCGGTGGCGAAGGCTTATCGCGTAAATTATGAGGATTTGAGAAAGTTAGTAGTGAAGATGGCAGTACAGACAGGGATGGCGGCGCCGGCAGCAAAACCGAAGCAGCAGGTGGCCGTTCAAAAGGAAGATGGCAACAAGAAATCCCAGAAAATCTTACTGACATCATTGATCGAACATGAAGAGCTGTTTGCCCAAATCGGAAAGTATATTACACCGGAAGATTTTACAGAATCGCTCTATCAGAAAGTGGCAGAACTTCTCTATGCACAGTATGAGGAGGGGGAAGTGAAGCCAGCGCAGATCATGAATGCATTTACAGAAGAGGAAGAACACAGGGAGGCAGCATCTTTGTTTCATGCACACATTAAAGAACTGACGACAAAGCAGGAGCAGGAGAAAGCAATCAAGGAAACCGTTATAAGAGTAAAGAGAAATAGTATCGAGGTGGCAACAAAGAACTTAGCACCAAC
>CAYVDA010000103.1:0-1677 GCA_964450635.1 uncultured Faecalimonas sp.
TCTCCCAACTTACGCTGTTCCCAAGCAGTTGTCAGTTACAAGTGTTCACGCACCATCATCAAGGCATATCCGAGCAAATTTTGTCCATTCCATTTGGATTTATCAAGACGATTGGGGTCTTTCATCGACAACCCGATGCCCCAAATTCGATCTTTTACCGCGCATTCAGTTAAAAAGGCGTCGCCAGTAGACTTGAGTTTTTCCTTCAAGTCCTCATTTTGTAAAAACTTAGCAAGCAGTCCCTCATAAACCACAATCTGCCGAACACCGTTCCAAAGACTCTCGTCATAATTCGACACCTTTCGACCAAGTGCTTTTATCTCTGCGACATCATCAGTAGCAAGTATCTCCGTTGCCACGGATTCGTCCTGAAAGCAAATCGCTTTACGATACATCATAAACTGTTCCATCGAGGAAAAGGATACTGCATCAACCGTAAATGGTGACGGATACCAATTGCTCAAATAACCATTTTCCTCGTCAGGATTGTGAAAACATACGATATTCATCACACTCTCCCTACTTTTTGCACCGCCAAATCAAGCTCTAAGTCGTGCAGACCGTAATAGGCTTTTTTGATAAAGTCAAGCGGTATTTTTTTTAGCACTTCAGAACTTGGAATATCGTAATACCATTGATAATAGGCGTAGAATTCTCCAATCCAATCAGGCAAAAAGCCGTCAAGAGCCCTGCCTGGCTTCAAGGAATAGTTTTCTGTTTTGTTGAAATAATCCCAAAGCTCTTTTGCACTCATGGTATTAACATAGGCCTTGGCTTCGTCAATACTTTTTCTGGTCTTGCTCACCATATAGGTTGCAATAAAATCTTCGGTATCATAATCAGGAAACGACTGAGCAACGAAATCAAAGAGTTTGCCCTGATTTTCTACCACATCATTCAAATAATCTTGCGAATATGCACTCATAGCTATCACTCCTCAAAAAGCGTACTGAACACCCTTGTAACCTTATTTGCATCGGAGTCGACGAGTTCTCGCATTCTCTGTCTTGCGGCAACATCACGCTGATTGTACCTTTCGTTGAATGTTGCATACGGGACAGCCTGTAAGCTGTCTTTAACTTCGCAAAGTTTCGAATAGGCAAATTCGGACTTAATGCAATACTGAATACCCAAACCGCCAAGAGAAAGCAATTCTTCAAGAATATCCATATCAATATTGTCCCTTACAAATTCCTTTGCAATGTAGAAGTAAGAAGCATTCGCTCTCCATCCCTTGATAACATCATATTCGTCGGTGTCTACGCCATATTTTTCTATAAATTTCTTTGCAAGCATACGATAACGCTTTGAGTCGGCAGCATCTCTGTGTTTCATCAGTTCCGCAAGCCAAGCAAGAACGCCCTCATCCTGAAAATCCAAGATCTTTAAACCTTCTGTTTCTAGTTCGTACTGATGAACATAGCCGTTTGTTTCATTTGGTCTGCAAACCGCCCACTCTTTAGCTAAATCAATGCTTTCGGTAAGGTAAAATCCTTGTCCATAGTCGTGTTTTCCCTCACCTTTTCCGTATGTCGGTACTACAATTTTGTCAGGAGTACCATGAAATAAGATTATTTTTTCCATTTTCATTTTTCCTCCTAAACAAACATATTCTGAAGCATATATTTTTTCATATTTTGCAATTTTTCACACTTCCGCTGGTGAAGAGTGATGAGG
>CAYVDA010000104.1:0-1666 GCA_964450635.1 uncultured Faecalimonas sp.
GGTGAATTGAAAAACTAAGTTCCGGGTGTGAAACTAACGTCCGGATGAGAGATTAACTTCTGTTTTTAAAAAAGAAAACGGAAAATTTTCTTGTTTAAAACACAAGGATAATGTAAAATTTATTTACAGTTCCGTATTTTGCGCATGCAAAACGGAGCAAAGGAATACTTTTCTTTCAATTGTGAAAGATTAAGTTCCGTTGCCCTTTTGAATACGTATAACAGGTAGTGTATTCATGGGTTTGAATTTATAGTGTGGGTGAATAAGTCAGCAGGTTGGGCTGGCTTATTCTATTTTTAAAAGAAACGGCTGCAAAGTAACCGTATCTGGTGGAATCCGTTGGATTCCAAGCTTGCGCAAAATCTCCTCACCGTAAAAGAATGAAAAAACTTCGTAAGGAGTTCTTCCGTTCAAAACTCTGCGAGGTACGGAATTGATATGGCTGAACAGGAGCAGAAGATCTTGTTGTGTAAGTTTCTGTAATTCCCTTCCGTTGGGGATAATATCCCGGACATAGTTGTGATTGTTCTCTACATGTGGTTTCTGGCTTGGTGTTTGTGGATCACAGTAGAAGATGTTTGTACGAAATTGTCCTGTTTCAGCATTGCATTCAAAGAGTTCATACTTTTCAAACTCTGTTCCTCGGTCTGTCAGAAGGAGTGAAAAAAGTTTCCCATAATCATCGCCAAGAAGTTCCTGTAGATAATCTAGGGATGATGCCATGGAAGCCGAAGTTTTTTCTGAGTGAAGAAACCCGATCATAAGGCTGGTGTTCTGAAAAGAAAAGGTTTGGATAAAAGGACCCTCGGACCGATTATAGACGGTATCCATTTCAGTCGTAGGGATCGTAGGACTCTCTTTAACGAACTCTAAATAGTCTGCATACTTGCGACCTTCATAATTAACGGGTTCTTTGCGTTTTTTGAGTTTTTTTCTTGCTTTCATGGAAACCTGTCGACGCAGAGAAAAGTTGTCTACACCAAAATCTTTAAAAATACCGCTTTCGATATAGGTATAGAGGGATTTTGGGGAGAGTTTTATTTCTGGATGGTTGACAAGTATCTGATAAATGGATTGTCCTTTGCGAAGAAGAGGAGCAATTGTCTCGGCAATCCGTTTCACTTCTCCGGTAGTTAGGTTGATGCCTTGTCTGGAATCACTCAGATGAAAGAGATAAGCCTCGTGTGCTTTTACAGCGTTATAAAAGTAGCGATCCAGCTTGCAACTATTAAGTTTATCGCAATGATTGCAAGCGCCGATGTGGCGGTCGCGACGCAAGCAGGATTGCTCATTATAATCAGGACATTGTTCAGAACAGTTACGTCTGTGGTGAGGACAGGTTTTAAAATTAGAACAGACAACCGTATGATTGAAGCGATTACGGGGTTTGAGAGTTCTGTGCCTGAGGATTTCTTTTGAAACTGTTGTAGGATCTTTACCTATGGTACGTGCAATAGCTGTCTTAGAGAGACCATCTTCAATGCCGGACTGAATCAACTTTCTTTCTTCAAGTGTTAAATGTTTCATTTTCATAAATATATCCTTTCTCCCATGAACCAACACTACAAATATAATAATAAATGGAAATAAGTCTTACATAAAGAGTTTGTGAAAGATAAGATTCTAGATAAGAAAAGAAAACAGGAATTTACTTTTACATTTCTCT
>CAYVDA010000105.1:0-1656 GCA_964450635.1 uncultured Faecalimonas sp.
GGCATTATGACCATGCCCGGCCTGCCCAAGCGCCCGGCTGCGGTCGGCATTGATGTGGATGCCAACGGTAAGATCACCGGTCTGTTCTAAAAAATCAGTATAATCACGAAAGTGCCCCGTCAGTTTGTGCAAACTGACGGGGCACTTTCGTTTGGACGACGATTTTTCTTCGCGCTTTTTGTGCAATGTGTCTGGAAGTTGTATTCAAAGATTGGAAAAAATGAGAAAAATATTGTCGAATCATTTACAAATGCGTAACAAACTGGTATAATAACACTAACTGAGAAATTACGCTGGGAGGATGAAAACCCGTGGATATCGCACCACACGGCCTCAAAAAGAAGCTGGCAGCCCTGATGCTGTCGGTGGTATTGCTGCTTGGCTGCCTGCCGGGAGCACTTGCTGTTGACCTGAATGTTGACGCAGGATTCTATTTCAAGCAGGGACGTCGCAATACCTGTACGCTGGCTTCGGCCGCTATGATGCTCCGCCGCCGGGCCTATCTGGACGGCATGACCGACTGGGTGGACGTCACCGAAAACAGTGTCCGCAGCACGGCGTGGTATAACGGACTGTCCCACAACTTCAATTATAAGGCCATGCAGGTGGGTTACGCGACTCTTCCTTCCGGCCTGACAGCAAAGACCGAGGCACTGGTCACGCTGCTGGCGGAGCACCCGGAGGGCATCGTGCTGTATGACCGCACACAGCCCCACGCAGTGCTCCTGACCGACTACACTGACGGCGTGTTCTATTGCTCCGACCCGGCAGGCGGTGTCTCCTCCGGGCGCATTCCACTTACAAGCTCCCGTGTTTCCATCTCCCGTGCATCCTGCTACTGGTACATTTCTGCCGATGAAAACGGCATCAGCGAGCAGCCCGACAGCCTGCGGCTGGAGGGTGTGCGTTACCCTGTCAATATCAAACAGGGCAAAGGCATGAGCCTGACGGGCACTGTCGCCAGCTCGTCCGGCACCGTATTAACGGAGGTCGAGGTGGCGATCCTGGACGTTGCAGACCAGCCCGTGCAAAGCGTGGAGATCCAGCCCAATGTCAACAGCTGGGCACTCACAAATGTGGACGACCAGATCATGTTTGGCCAGCTCCCCGAGGGCAGCTATACATATATGATCCTCCTGACCGATTCCAACGACCAGACCATCTGCTTTATGAGCGATTTCACGGTGTCGAGCGCCGCGACCAGCTCGGCGATCTACTGGTCGGTGCAGGATCCCTCCGGCACCAAGTTAAACGAGGAATTCCTCGAGGCGCTTGCCGCCGCAGAAAAGGCAGCAGCCGGCGCTGAGCACCCCATTTGGACGTGGATCAAAGAAGTCGTGTTCTAAAACTTTACAAATTGGAAAATCAAAGCGGAGAATAACGGACGGTGTCCGAGATTCTCCGCTTTTTTCAACCACAAAGGGTCGTTCCCGGGAAATAATGTGCCAGAATGGCGGCGCAGTCCAGCCCCTGCTCGGCCAGCGCTTTGGCGCCCCATTGGCTCAGCCCGACTCCGTGGCCGTAGCCTCGCGTTGTGATGGCGAAGCTGCCGTCCGCATACTGCACGGTAAAGTCGGTGCTTCGCAGCCCCAGTGCGCGGCGCAGAGTGGTTCCCGTGATGCTCTGCCCGCACACCAGAAGGCTGCGGACGTAGCC
>CAYVDA010000106.1:0-1650 GCA_964450635.1 uncultured Faecalimonas sp.
ACGCGACAGCTATATTAGATTACCACAGCCGTTTCGCATTGTCAACAACTTTTTTAAAGTTTTTTTACTTTTTTCTTTTTACACTTCTCCGTCTCCGTCGAGTGCTTGATTATTCTATCACTTTTGTTTTCGGGTTGTCAATACAAAATATTTCTTTTTTTGATTTTTTTCGTTCGAAATTCCACTTTGGGAGTTTCACTCTGTATCAAGAAGAAAACAGGCAAGGATTACTTCCATTGTAATCCATTGCCCGTTTATTTCAATAAATGTAGAGAAGTGTTTTTCCGTCCTTTACAGGATAGTGTATCCAAGAGATCGTTTTTCGCAGCCTGTTAGCGATTTCCTGAATCTGTGTTTTTAATTGCGTTTCTTCGCAATCATTTACCAGTGCCAGGCATCTTTCTTGTTTTTCGTAAACTTCCACCACTCGATCCACAAACGCGGAATCTGTAACGGCTTTTGCTCGACAATCAATTTGTACTTCCAAACCGGTCTCGCAAAACGGATAATTTTCTGCATAATTAGGAGTATAAGTTTGGAGTTCATCCGGATATGCAAAGTAGAGATTTGCACCTAATGTTTTGTTCCCTCCGAGAATGCTTTTCGCTCCGGTTCCATCCATATTATACCACTTGTTATCTAGGCAGAATGAATTCCATGTGTGTCCCACTCCCCCTTCTCCTGCCTGGTAGATTTTTTCTATGCACGGGATATCCGCTACATGGAACAGAAGAGAGAGTGCGTTTGCAAACCCATCACAATGACTCTTTTCCTCTATAAGAGCATCGTACAAATATGGCTGCACTGTATTTAGGTCCTCATATTTAATATAGGAAATATGTTCTGCTACATATTGATATAGTTGCCTTGCTATCTCTTTCTTTGTCAGATTCGCCGGCAATTCTGATACGATTTTTTCTGCTTGGTCAAGTGCGATCATTTTCTTTTCCCAGAACTCTTTTGCAAAATTTTCAACCGTGATGTAATAGCCGTCGAATGGAACTTGTCGGTCATAGAGTTCCAGAACCTCTACTGTATAAGTAGTGTTAAATTTCCCCACACCATAATGAAGATTTTGCTCCAGCAATGGAGAATCCAGCGCCAGATAGGTAAGTATTTTCCCAAAGGATGTCGGCTCGGCAAACAAGAGATCATCAATAAAAATATTGGTGTATTGATGTTCCATAGCATATTCCAAAATATGGTATACCATTTGTTCTTCTTCATTTAAAGTATCATAAGAAATGGATTCTCTATAGGTTTGATAAGTCAATGTTTCTTGTTGAAATTCTTCTTCCGTCAGCAATACTTCCATTTTATCTTTCAGCAGTTCCCCATTTGAAAATCCGATATGCGGCACCGCTTCGATTTTTGCCGCCTCTTTTTTCCCATATATAGAATCCACCACTTGCACAAGTGATCCGCAGCCTTGCAAACAAACGCAAGCAGCTAGCAGGAGCACTCCCATTCCTATTCGTTTCATAATCATCCACCTTTACTTATTTATGAAGTAAAAAATCCCGCTCCAACTAATGACTTAGAGTCAAAGAAATCCCCGACATTTCTGTCGAGGATTTCTTCATCATTCTTCTTTTAAAACGGAGAAAGAGGGATTTGAACCCTCGCGCCGCTATTAACGACCTACTCCCT
>CAYVDA010000107.1:0-1601 GCA_964450635.1 uncultured Faecalimonas sp.
GCGTCATCCAAATTCGTGATTTCACTCTTTGCAAGTGTTATCTGATATTTGTTCTCGCTCACGGTAATATCTGCCTCTTGCCCCATGAAGATTTCATCATTTATCAGGTAGATCTCCTCATATTCGAGATAGATATCCTGAGCTGACACTGGAATTTTTACCCATACGGCGTACAGCGTCACCTCTTTATTCTCTTCTCGTTCTTCCTCTCTCGTGTTGTCTATGTAGCTGCCGCAATTGTTATATTCTGCTTCTGTGGCGTCCGCTCTTTTGCTCCAGCCGATGAAACAGTATCCTGTCTTGTAGAATTCCTCTGCCTTGCGATTCGGTAGCGTTACGACTTCCCCATAGCGGCCTTGTTGGTCTGCTATACTTCCTTCTCCGCCGTTTGCGTCAAATTTTATTGTATACGTGTCTACTACCTTTTCCCATACGGCATATAACTCCAGATTTACGAATACACTCTTGATCGTTTCTTGATCTTTATACTCTACACTCTCGCCTTCCGCTCTCTTGCTCCAGCCTTTGAATTTGTAGCCATGAAAAAATTAACAAGATTCAAACATTTCATAAAAAAATTTCAAACATTCTCCTTGTATCATAGAGACATAAATAAAAACAAAGGAGAAAAAAATTATGAAAAAAATAACAGATACCATGGAACAAATCAGCAAGAAAGTCGTAAACGGCTATAAAAAGATTGAAAATGCCACCGTTACAGGTTACAAAAAAATAGAAAAAGGCGTTGTCGAATGTTTCGCAGCAGTCAGTGATAAATGCATTGCAATACTATTTACAAAGACAGGGGAGACAGTTGCAGAAGCAAAAGAACGATTGGCTGGAAAAAAGTAAAGAAGGGCAGAGCCTTGCATTGGCAATCTGCAAAAGAAAAACATCCTTATTTAAGCCGCTGGCTCTCGGATGTTCCTTTGCGGACGAATGTGATTTTGGTCGGCAATGTAGTGTGGAATGGAGCCTATGCAGTATTGCAGCTGAGTTTAGGCATTTACCATCGATCCGCCTGGTTTTATGCCCTTTCTCTTTACTACACCTCCCTCGCAATCATGCGAGGCGTTCTTGTGCGCCATACCCTACAGCACAAGCCGGGAGAAAAGATGCAGGAAGAATGGCGGCGCTATCGCAATTGCGGATGGGCGTTTCTGGTTATGAATCTGGCCTTGGCAGTCATGATTTTCTATGTAATTTATTGGCACAAAAGCATGCAATATCACAAAATCATTACTATTTCCATGGCCACCTATACTTTCGCATCACTGGTGATAGCAATCCGCAATGTCATCCGATACAGAGCTTACAATAGCCCGGCCTTTTCGGCATCCAAAATCATTTCGCTCGCCGCTGCTTACGTATCCATGTTTACCTTGGAAGGAACCATGCTAGCAACCTTCGGAAAAGAAATGAAACCGAAGACAGAGCAACTCTTCCTTGGCCTCAGTGGCATAGTTGTCATCACGTTTATCCTCGTCATGGCGCTCCATTTCATTCTGCACGGAAATAGGCAAATCAAAGCGCTCAACAGATAAACATATTTCCCCAAAGATACGAATTGTTGATTTGGGGAAGTGAAGGTGAATAAAAAA
>CAYVDA010000108.1:0-1480 GCA_964450635.1 uncultured Faecalimonas sp.
GTCTATCCAATCACATATTTTATTTTCAAACTATTCAACGTTGTCTGATTAGTCAAATAACCATCATGTTGTAATCTACCGACAACAATCCCCGGTAACACGTTTATTCTAGCCGCAAAGCCTCTGATTGCTTCGGCAGTAAAACCTCTACTGTTCATCATTAAAAATTCATCGTATTCTACTTTTGGTATTAATGTGTTCTGAGAAAAAGTATCTGCTTCTGTCTCAAGTCTTTGAATAAGTTCATCTGTTTCAAGTCCGGCTTTTTTTATTTCACTCACCAAAAGAACCTTTATTCTTTGTTGAAGTACATGACCTAATTCATGGAATAATGCAAACCAGAAAGCATCTGCATATTTTCTTCTATCGTTCAAAGCCAAGACAACCTTGTCTTTGCCAAGCCATTTTACAGCACCATTCACACCGCAATTTTTGAGATTCGGAAGCAAAACAAGAGCCACACCGCAGCTTGCCAATAAATCTCTCAATCTAGGATAAAAATCTTTAGGATTCTGCACAGTCATACTTCGAATTTCCGGAATTGCCTCTAAAAGTTTTTTCTTATCGAATGACTCTACTTCTTTCTGTGTACCCAAGTTAATTGCCGTCTGCACCCAGGCATTTGCATTAATCACATTTACATCTGTCACTTCAGAGACGCTGGTTCTATATTGAACGAGAAAATCTCTTTGACTAAGCACGCTAAGTGAAGATACTTTAAAATATCTTTGAAGTTCCTGTACTTTTTCTGCTGTAACCCTTGTTGCTTTAACTAATCCCAAATCAGCCCAAAACTTATAATCAAGTTTTTTTGCAAGTTCACATTCTTGATCTATTCTTATTCGTTTTTCAATTTCTAATTTTTTTTCGATATATTTTTGATTTAAATTCAACCACAATTTTGTTGATGTTCCAAATACAATAGAAAGTTTTAACACCATCTCGTCAGTTAAATTAATTCTTCCATTCACCAAATCACTTATATATTTTGGTGTAGTTTGAAGACGCTTTGCCAATTCCTCCTGTGTAATGCCCTGCTCATCAATATAGTCCTTCACATAATAACCAGGGTGGAATGCAATCAACTCTTGATATTCAATTTTATTCATAGTGATTAGACACCTCCCACGCAATAATTACTTCTGTTGATTTATAAACAACATTTACATCTTTTTCTTTCCAACCATTTCCATCGGCATCTAACGGAATAACGACTAAGCGATATCCTGATTTTCTTCCAGCCACATCCAACGCGTACTGCCCTTCTCGCTGGCCATGCAGAGGATGTAAATGATATATCTGCAATTCATCTATATCTTTTAGATTATCTGCACTTTCAATTAAATTGATAAGTGCATGGAGCTTTTCAGCAACATTAGCAGGCAAATCTTTCTTAGCCTTCTTCAAGTCTGTACAAAGTTTTTCAACTTTCTTATCTTTATATTGAATTTCTATATCACGCATCCTCCTTTTTATTTTT
>CAYVDA010000109.1:0-1475 GCA_964450635.1 uncultured Faecalimonas sp.
GTGCTGCTCCATGGTCAGGCCGCTGCGGCTCAGACGGTCGCGCAGCAGGGCCATTTCGTTGGCTGCCGTGCGGTCCAGCATCTCGGCGGGCAGGTCTACGGTCAGGTTCGCGCCTGCCATCTCCAGCAGCTTCTGCCCGGCGGTGCGGTCGGCGGCCTCCTCGTGCATCTTCTGCTTTTTGGCGCGCACAGCCTCGCGCATGGCCTCCAGCGAGGCGTGTCCCTGGCTCTTGGCAAATTCCTCGTCCAGTGTGGGGAAGGTCTTTTCGGCCACCGTGTGCAGCCGGATCTCAAACTGTGCCGTTTTGCCGGAGAGCTCCGGCACGCGGAACTCCTCCGGGTAGGTGAAATCAAACTGGAACACCTCTCCGGCACAGTGGCCGTAGATGGCCTGCTCGGCGGCTGGCATCAGCTTGCCGTCGCCCAGCACCAGCATCACCTTTTCCATCCGGCTGTCCGGGATCTCCGCGCCGTCCATATAGCCCACAAAGTCCAGCAGCACCCGGCAGCCCCGCTTGGCAGGCTCCTGCGTGGGGTGGTAGACACCGTGCATCCGGGTCTGGTGGAGCATCTCCAGCTCCAGCGTTTTGTCCGTGATGGGGCGGATATGGCGGGTGACGGCCAGCCCTTTGTACTGGCCGAGCGTTACATCGGGGAAATTGTTCTTCTTGTTTTCCATATCGTAATACTCCTTTTTATGCTGTACTCCCAAATGGAAGTGAAGATCGTTACAGTCCGTGCGCCGCAAGCCATGCCTCCACTACCTCGTGGTACAGCTCGGGATACTTTGCATCCTCTGCGGCAAAGGCGCTCAGATAATATTCGGCCTCCTCCCGGCTGGGCGGCACGGTGCGCTCCCAGACGGTAAACACGGTGCCGTTGCCCATGTCAAAGGTCTCGGCCAGCGCAAAGTATGTGTCCCGCACGGCAAGGAACTGTGCGTTCAGCCGGATGGACAGCTCGCCGTTGCCCACATAGGTCTGCGGGAACGGCTCTGCCGTCAGCACATAGTTTGCTTCCAGAAACTCCACGGGGAACTTGTGCGTCCCTGGGATCGAGAAGCCGTATGCCAGCTTGCCTTCCAGCTGCTTTTCGGGCAGACGGCAATTCTTGAAATGGTCGGAGCAATAGAGCATATCGTGGGGGATCAGATAGCTGAACTCGCCCTCGGCGCAATGCTGGTCGATCCAGTCTGTGATGGCCTCGATCTGTGCAAGGTCGCTGCGGTCGTAGGTCAGCCTGTCCTCCCGCTCAAACTTGTCGGTGATGCTCAGCGGGAAATGGTCAAGCAACACACCGGGCAGCGCGATGCTCGTCAGGGGCGAGCATCGCACCGACATCGCCAGCACGACGGTCACGCCCCAGAACCCCACCTTGAGGGCGGTGCGTCGGCGGATGCCCTCCGCCAGCGCGGCGGCCCCAGCCAGAAACAGCAAAAAGTAACCCGGGATAAACAGCAAAAACTGGTGTGAGCCG
>CAYVDA010000110.1:0-1470 GCA_964450635.1 uncultured Faecalimonas sp.
TACGAATATTTATAAAAAAACATTGCAATACTACTTATATTTATAACATATTTATTTCGATGTGTCAATCATTTTCGGGCATTTGAATCGTTTCGGCTCACAAAATGCTCTTGACAATTCCAAAAAATAGTGTTATTATAATAGAAAAGCATCGAAGCAAGACACGCTTTGCGAAATTTTTCGAACAGAGAAAAGGGGTCATCGGCTGTGAGCCTCTTACGCAAAAACCGCAAAAGTACCGCTTGCCGAGCCGCACGCAGGAAATGGCGCGACGGGTGCACCCGTTACAGTGCGAAAAATGAGTTAAAGATTTGAGTGGAACCGTGTATTATGCACCTCAAAGCTGCGCTTTTGCGTCGCCTTGAGGTTTTTTTGTTTTTATACGGTCTTGTTTAACTTGCAATTTAAGATTTTTTAATATATAAAGGAGAAAAGAATATTATGGTAGTTTCTTTTGGTGAAAACAAATTCACATTCGATGCCCCCGTAACTGTTTATGAAGCAGCTCAGGCGGCAGGACTTATCTCACGTGAAGTTATCGCCGCTCACGTAAACGGCGAGCTTTGCGAGCTAACAACGCCCATCACAAACGATGCCGACGTTCAGCTTCTTACATTTGCCGATGCAGACGGTAAAAAAGTGTTCTGGCACACAACTTCTCACATCCTCGCTCAGGCTGTAAAACGCCTCTTCCCCGAAACAAAGCTCACGATAGGACCCGCTGTTGACAACGGTTTCTACTATGACTTTGATTCCGAAGTTTCCTTCACTCCCGAGATCCTCACAAAGATCGAAGCAGAGATGAAGAAGATCGTTAAAGAAAACATCAAGCTCGAAAGATACACTCTTCCTCGTGAAGAAGCAATCAAATTCATGGAAGAAAAGGGCGAAACATACAAAGTTGCTCTTATCGCTCGCGTTCCCGAAGGTGATGATATCTCCTTCTATCGTCAGGGCGAATTTACAGACCTTTGTGCAGGTCCCCACCTCTTCTCCACAGGCGCTGTAAAAGCATTCAAACTTACACAGTGTACAGGTGCTTATTGGGAAGGCAATTCCAAGAATAAGATACTCCAGCGTGTTTACGGCGTTTCTTTCCCCACGAAGGATCAGCTCAACGAACACCTCACAATGCTCGAAGAAGCAAAGAAGCGCGACCACAACAAGATCGGCAGAGAACTTGAACTCTTCACAACGGTAGATTCCATCGGTCAGGGCTTGCCCGTTATCCTTCCCAAAGGCGTAACTATCATCCAGACGCTTCAGAGATGGATCGAAGACGAAGAAACAAAACGCGGCTACCTCCGCACAAAGACTCCTCTCATGGCTAAACGCGAACTTTACAAGATCTCCGGCCACTGGGACCACTACCTCGACGGTATGTTCATCATGGGCGACCCCTACGACGAAACAAAAGAATGCTTTGCTCTCCGTCCCATGACTTGCCCCTTCCAGTATCAGGTATACCTC
>CAYVDA010000111.1:0-1466 GCA_964450635.1 uncultured Faecalimonas sp.
GCACTTGGTTTTGCATGCTTTGTAATCATGTTGATTCCTTCTACCAATACGGTATTGTCTTTTTTGTTAACAGCGATTACTTTGCCTTCTTTGTCTTTATCTTTTCCAGCGATGACTTTCACCATGTCGCCTTTTTTGATTTTCATTGTTGACATTCTCGGCACCTCCTTATAATACTTCCGGAGCCAGAGATACGATCTTCATGAACTGTTTCTCACGAAGCTCTCTTGCTACTGGTCCAAAAATACGAGTTCCTCTCGGGTTTTTATCTTCTTTGATGATAACTGCTGCGTTCTCATCGAATTTGATGTAAGAACCATCTTTACGACGAGCACCTTTTACAGTACGTACCACTACAGCTTTTACTACATCACCTTTTTTTACAACGCCACCTGGTGTTGCATCTTTAACACTGGCAACGATTACATCACCGATATTTGCATATCTTCTGGTAGAACCGCCAAGTACACGGATGCAAAGTAATTCTTTTGCTCCTGTATTGTCAGCTACCTTAAGTCTACTTTCTTGCTGTATCATGCAGGTAAACCTCCTTCAATACTATTTTACTGTTTCCATAACTTCCACAAGTCTCCATCTCTTATCCTTTGAGAGCGGTCTTGTTTCCATAACTTTTACTTTATCTCCGATGTTGCATACGTTCTCTTCATCATGTGCTTTCAATTTGTAAGTTCTCTTTACGATCTTGTTGTAAAGAGGATGTTTCACATGATCTTCTACAGCAACAACGATTGTTTTGTCCATTTTATTGCTGACTACTTTACCAACACGTGTTTTTCTAAGATTTCTTTCCACGATTTTACTCCTTTCCGAAATGAATCCTGAACTAAATCAACCGATTACTCAGCTTTAGAAGCTTCTGTAATAGCTGTTTGAATTCTAGCAATATTTCTTCTCACTTCTTTAATTCTGCTTGTGTTATCTAATTGATTTGTTGCGTTCTGGAATCTTAAATTGAAAAGTTCCTTTTTAGCAGCTACTAATTCTTCGTTTAATTCTGCAGCTGATTTTGCTTTCAAATCTTCTACAAATTTATTAATTTTCACTGTTATCACCGCCTTCTAATTCTTCGCGAGAAACGATTTTACACTTACATGGCAGTTTATGCATAGCAAGACGTAATGCTTCGCGAGCTACTTCTTCAGGTACTCCTGAAAGTTCGAACATCACACGTCCTGGTTTTACTACTGCTACCCAGTATTCCAGTGTTCCTTTACCAGAACCCATACGTGTTTCAGCCGGTTTCGTAGTTACAGGTTTATCCGGGAATATTTTAATCCAAACTTTACCACCACGTTTGATGTAACGTGTCATAGCGATACGAGCTGCCTCGATCTGGTTAGAACGAATCCAGCATGGCTCCATTGCAACGATACCATATTCACCGTTTGTGATTTTATTTCCACGTAAAGCTTTTCCTTTCATAGAACCACGGAATTGTTTACGAC
>CAYVDA010000112.1:0-1462 GCA_964450635.1 uncultured Faecalimonas sp.
TTATAATAATAAGATATATTTACCTAAATATCCTAAAACTAATGATATTCCATCACCTATATTTTTAAGAAATTTATGTGTAAAAGGATTAAATAAAAGATTAAAGGGTAAGGTGAATAATAATTATCAACAAAGATTAGATTATGAATTAGCTGTAATAGAAAAAATGGGCTATAGCGACTATTTTCTTATTGTATGGGATTTTATACTATATGCCAAGAAAAAAGGCATTTTAGTGGGTCCTGGACGTGGCTCTGGGGCTGGTGCGTTAGTTTCATACTGTCTAGGTATAACAGAAATAGATCCTATAAAATATGATTTATTATTTGAAAGATTTTTAAACCCAGAAAGAATTAGTATGCCAGATATTGATACAGATTTTCCAGATATTCATAGAGATGAGGTTATAGCTTATGTAAATGAATTATATGGAGAAAAAAGAGTATGTAATATTTCGGCATTTAATACATTTCAAACTAAGTCGGCTATAAGAGATTTAGGAAGAATAAAGAAAATAGAAAATTCAAGATTAAATGAAATAATTCATTTAGTCGAGGAAAATCCTGATTATGATAGTCTTTTAGAAAGATTAATTGATAGACCTGATTTATATGAGTTTTTATATATTGTAAAAGGTATAAATGGACTTCCTAGACATATTTCAACTCATGCTGCAGGGATAATTATATCTTCAATACCTTTAGATGATATAATACCTTTACAGGAAGGTATAAATGGATTATATCAATCTCAACTAGAAGCTTCTGATTTAGAAAAAATTGGTTTATTGAAAATGGATTTCTTGGGAATTCGTAATTTAACTATTATTGATGAAATAATGAAAAATTTAGTTAATTTTGATATGAACACATTAAGAAATATTCCTTTAAATGATAAAAAAACATATCATTTATTACAACAGGCTGATACACTTGGTGTATTTCAATTAGAATCAGATGGTATTAGAAATGTGTTATTAAAATTAAAGCCAGAATGTTTTGATGATTTAGTTGCGGTAATAGCTTTATATAGACCTGGACCTATGGAAAATATTGATGAATTTATAGCTAGAAGACATGGTAAAAAATTTGAATATGAGCATCCTTCTTTAGAGCCTATATTAAAAAATACATATGGTATAATTGTTTACCAAGAACAAATAATGCAAATAGCTCAAACTTTTGCAGGATTTTCATTAGGACAAGCAGACCTACTTAGAAGAGCTATATCTAAGAAAAAAGAATCTGAAATGAAGAAATTGGCAGATTTATTTATAAATGGAGCTGTTAAAAAAGGTCATAGTTTAGAAATAGCTAAGCACATCTATGATTATTTTTTAAAATTTAATAATTACGGATTTAATAAATCTCATGCGGTTGCATATGGATTAGTATCCTATCAAATGGCTTATTTAAAAGCTAATTATTTTAATGTATATATTTCTAAAATATTAGATAATGTT
>CAYVDA010000113.1:0-1443 GCA_964450635.1 uncultured Faecalimonas sp.
ATCAGAGACTGGTGTGCATCACGCAGAATTGTCTCTGTAATTTTAATTGGTTTTTTTGTCATTTCCATTCTATTGTCCTCCTAGATTATTTCACACCGAAGATAGCCATGAATGTACCGGCTGCTACTGCAGTACCGATAACACCTGCTACGTTCGGTCCCATTGCATGCATGAGCAGGAAGTTGGTCGGGTCATCTTCTGCACCGACTTTCTGAGAAACACGGGCAGCCATCGGTACCGCAGATACACCTGCTGAACCAATCAGTGGATTAACCTTTCCACCTGTCATCTTGCACATCAATTTACCAAACAAAACACCTGCTGACGTACCAAATGCGAAAGCAACAAGACCAAGGATAACGATCTTGATAGTATCCATGTTAAGGAATGCTTCTGCACTTGTAGTAGCACCTACGGATGTACCAAGTAAGATAACTACAATGTACATAAGTGCGTTAGATGCAGTATCTGTAAGCTGTCTTGTAACTCCACACTCACGGAAGAGGTTACCAAGCATCAACATACCGATAAGTGGTGCTGTTGTAGGAAGAATCAATGATACAATAATCGTAATGATAATCGGGAACAAGATCTTCTCAAGCTGTGTTACCGGACGAAGCTGCTCCATCTTAATCATACGTTCTTCTTTTGTTGTAAATAATTTCATAATCGGTGGCTGAATAATCGGAACCAGTGACATATATGAATATGCCGCCACCGCAATCGGTCCCATAATAGCTGTCTGCTGCAACTTACCTGCAAGGAAGATTGATGTCGGGCCGTCAGCACCACCGATAATGGAGATTGCTGCTGCTGCCTTATCAGAGAATCCTAATGCCATCGCACCAAGGTATGCTGCGAAGATACCAAACTGTGCTGCTGCACCAAGCAGGAAGCTCTTCGGGTTGGCGATCAATGGACCAAAGTCTGTCATCGCACCTACACCCATGAAGATCAGAGATGGGAGAATTGCCCATTCATCAAGCAGATAGAAGTAGTAAAGTAATCCGCCTGCACCATTTTCTGAATCCTCAATGTGTAACATGATGTCCGGATAAATGTTTACCAAAAGCATACCAAATGCAATCGGAACCAAAAGCAAAGGCTCAAAACCTTTTGCAATTGCCAAGTACAGGAAAACACATGCTACAAAAATCATAATAAAGTTACCCCAAGTCAAATTGGCGAACGCTGTCTGATCGATGAGGTTTCCCAGCGTGTTAATAATATATTCCATGTCCTAAACCTCCAAAGTCTTAGTTCAATGTAGCCAATGCTGCTCCTGCTTCTACTGCATCTCCTACTGCTACATCAATACTTGCAACGGTTCCGTCTTCCGGTGCTACTACCGGGATTTCCATCTTCATTGCTTCGATGATGACTACTGCGTCACCTCTCTTAACCTGCTGTCCAACACTTGCTTCGATTTTGAATTCTTTACCT
>CAYVDA010000114.1:0-1386 GCA_964450635.1 uncultured Faecalimonas sp.
GAAGTGAAGAATGTAAATCGCGTTTGTTATGATATGTCTCCGAAACCTAATGCGACTATAGAATGGGAATAGAGAGACTTTTTAAGTGATATTTCGATAGCCTCAATTTTTTGTAAGTTGAGGCTATTTTTTTATATGTTGAACCTTGCCACATTGAATTTGACGGATGTTTAATCTGATTGATATATGATTTGCGTTGGTGTAAACCATAGTGTAAACCGGATCAGTCCGAAAACCCTGTGGGCATATTATGTTAATACGCGAAAGTGAATTATCTTTGCGGTTAAATTAAGCAATATCAATCCAATGAATTCTAATCGCCCCCTACATAAGTTACTACGAGTCGTCTTTCCCGAAGTTTTAATGGAGTATTTTGAGATCTCCGGCTGGCATGACGACTCTGTGAAAATCGAAGTTTGGCTCGATGAAAGACACTACCTGGAGCGTTCAGATTACAAGAGTGGCAGCGTGATTTCCCATGGTTTTACTGATGAGAAAGTGATTCAGGACTTTCCTCTTCGTGGCAAACCTGTTTATCTCCACGTAAGACGTCGTCGCTGGTATGACAAAGCTACCGGGGAAACGTTTTCTTATACCTACGATGATCTAACTGCCGAAGGAACGAAACTCACTCCTGAGTTCGTTGCTTTTTTAAAAGAAGAAGATTGAAACTACCTCGGCCAGCATAAGCTCCATAGCAGATGCTTATGGGGTAAACGGTAAACAGTTAACTTCCCAATACAAGGAGTTTATCAGCGCATACCGACAGTGGGACCAGCTAGGTCATGCCTCAGAATATGTCCTGTTCAAACAAAACATAGGTCCCAGCCTTTGTATTGACGAAACTTCTTTGAGCTGTGGAGAATTATACACAGTTGTCACTAACCGTGCTGGACGTGGTGGCAGAGGTACACTTGTGGCCATGATACGTGGCACGAAGTCTGAAGACGTCATAAAGGTGCTTGAAATGATTCATCTCTCCAGGCGCAAGACGGTCAAAGAGGTTACTTTGGATCTTTCACCGACCATGATGCGGATTGTCCGAACGGCTTTTCCCAATGCCACTATGACCAATGACCGGTTTCATGTACAGAAACTCTTTTATGAGGCAATTGATGAGCTCAGGATTACTTATCGCTGGATGGCACGGGATTTAGAGAACGATGAAATTCAGCGGTGCAAAGAGCAAAACATAGAGTATGTTCCGTTTCGATATACCAATGGTGATACCCGTAAGCAGCTGCTGGCAAGGGCCAAACATGTACTTGTTAAGCATTTCAGTAAATGGACTGAATCCCAAAGAATACGTGCGGAAATCATATTCGACCATTATCCGGAACTGAAATCTGTTTACGACTTAGCTATAGAGTTGACCAATATATATAA
>CAYVDA010000115.1:0-1382 GCA_964450635.1 uncultured Faecalimonas sp.
CTTGACCAGGGGGCCAGATAACAAAGATTATTATATAGTAACACTTCAAAATATGCAAGCGTTTTTTGAATTTTTTTAATATTTTCGAATTTATTGTTTAATTAACGCAATTCTCTCCATCACTTCTGACATGTCCATCTTTGCTTCAATTCGATTCTCGATGGCGTCTGAAAGTTTTTTCTTTCTCTTTCTCTTAGAGAGGTGCTCGATTGCCTTCTCAGATACAATAATTTCCAACGCTTTTTTATTATTTTTCACCATGACATCATCGTGCTGACCACCAAACTCTCCGTCCAAAGTCCAAGGAATCTGCTCCATAGATTCAAACTGAATCTTATTCGTCTTGAAGGTATACATATAGTCTGTATTTACCTGACCAATCAGAAGTGCGGCAATAATTTCCTGAAGCGCGCTTGCACTCTTCGGTGTTTTAATCAGTGTCACCTCAAATTTCCCATCGTCAAACTTAACATTCTGGTCTACCATGTTACGAAAACCACCTACTGAGCGAGAATTAGTAACCATTCCATACACGAAATCGTCCTCAATCACTTCACCATCATGAGTGATTCTCATGTGATGAGATGGAATGTCTAACAGTCTGGTTGCGCCTTCCAGCACATAAGCCAAATGTCCCAGAACGTTCTTCACTTCCTGTTTTGTTTGATACGAAACATCGGTAAATAATCCAAAAGCTGCAATGTAAACGAAGACATCATCCCCAAAACTTCCGATGTCACAAGCAAATTCCTTCCCACTGGTAGCAACGTGAGCAGCCTCCAGCATGTCTTTTGGAATCTGAAGACTGTTAGCGAAATCATTCGTAGTTCCTGCTGGAATATATCCGATCGGAATCTTGTGTTCTCGCATCATCATTCCGGTAACAACCTCGTCCAGAGTTCCATCACCACCACTACAGATTACTCTGTCATACTCTTCCGTAAATTCCATCACCTTATAATAGGCATCTTTGTATCCCTGTGTTGGATACGCCACAATCTCGTATCCCGCCTTTGAAATAATATCTAAAATATCCGATAATCTTGATTTGATCAGACCTTTTCCTGCATGTGGATTGTATATAAATAAAACCCTCTTCATATATGTTCCTCCCAAATTCATTATTTTCTATTACAGAACAGAAAAAGACATGATACCCCATGTCTTTTCCCCTCAGCATTATCTATTTTTTACATTGATAAAAAAATTCTCGATTCCCTTTGCAGCAGCTTCTTCATCACTACCATTTGTCACGATTGCGATTTCTTCACCTGGCACAAGTCTAAGGCTCATCATACCCATAATGCTCTTTGCATTAATCTGCTTTTCTTCAACTTCTATGTATACAGTACTTGAATACTGGCTGGCTTCCTGTACAAGAA
>CAYVDA010000116.1:0-1342 GCA_964450635.1 uncultured Faecalimonas sp.
TTATTATTGATTATCCTGAGGGTCTGTAGTCGTTTTTTCTCAACATAGTTTTTTCTTTTATTTGATATTTAAACCACATATAATAAAATCGAAAAAACTAGAAGGAGAACAATAAATGAAAAAAAATATTTTTGTAGAGGAAATGATTAGAAGAGGGAAGGAGGATTTAAATACATATTCACTTATAGGTACAGAATTAAAAAGAGTAAGGACAAGCCAATCTCAAACCTTATCTAGTGTTGCAGGTGATTTATGTAGTGTATCTTATTTGTGCAAGGTTGAAAAAGCGCAATTAAAGCCCAATCGTTATATGCTAAATGAAATTTGCAAAAGATTAAATTTATCATCACCTAAGCTTAATTTATTATTCGAATTAAAGGATAAATTATCAGATTCTGTTGATTATTTTTATCATAAAAACAAAGAAGAATTGATTAAAATATATGAAGATTGTAAGAGCTTTGATAATTATCGCTCTAAATTAATCTCATTAATTTATTTTATATATTTTTATAAATTAGAAGAAGCTCAAATTGTTGTTAAGGAATTGGTAAAAATTACTAACGTAATGAGCGAGGATGAGCTTAGTATTTTCATGGTATTTTACTCGTATATAAGATATTATGAGGATGACTATGAAGAAACATTAGATAACATTAAAATTTTATCTACTAATTATTCCTTAGACGAAAATCTTGTTAAAATTGCCTCGTTATTATGTCTATTTTGTTATGTTAAACTTAACAGTCCAATGATGCTGTTACATAGTCAAAAATTATTAGAAGTATTTTTAAAAACATCAGAATATCATCAAGCAGAATATGTTAGATATTTACAAATCTATTATATGATTTCAAATGATATGCTGGATTCTGCTTATAAGGAATTTGATTATATAACTAATCCTACTTATAAGAAAACATTAGAATTTTTCTTTTCATTAAAGAATAATAATGTAAATAAAAATGAAACTATAGAGGATTTAAGACCATATGCTAAATTGATTTATACTGCAATATATGATAGAAAATCATATATGGATATTTTTACTAAAATGGATAAAAATTTAGGATATGATTGTGATTTTAGTTTAAACGTTACAAATTATTTATTATTAAGTGATGATGAAGAAAGACTTGATGAATTAGTTAATATTATTATACCTAATATTTCTCAAACAAAAAATCAAGTTGAAAAAAATTATTTTTTAAACGAATTATGTCATTTATGTATAAAAACAGGTAGATATAAGCTATTTACTAAATCATATGAAGAATTAAATGAGGTAAATTAAATGAAAAAAATCATTCAGAGAATGAATGCGTTGCCATTATCCTCAAAA
>CAYVDA010000117.1:0-1325 GCA_964450635.1 uncultured Faecalimonas sp.
CCATTAATTGGTGTGACAGAAGCGAATATTGAATTAGTAGCAAATGTATCTTATGAATTTACATTTTTCATCTGTGCATTGCTCCTATTTATCTATATCAAATGTAAACATGTGCCATTTGAGTTACCAAAACAAAAAGATAAATTGATTGCGGCGGTTTGCGAAACAGCGGGTCAGCTTACATATGTATATGCGATGAGTGGAAACGGTGCAATTGCAGCACCAATCATTTCTTCTGTATGTATTGTATCATTGCTTTTGTCCCGTATCTTTTTGAAAGAAAAATTAACGAAAAAGCAATATCTCTTCATTGCAGTTATTATTATTGGAATTTTAACGTTGGCAATTGTTGAAGGCGAATAATGGGAAAGGACACTTTTTAAAAGTAATTTTAAAGAGTGCCCTTTTTTCTATTTATTTCATTAAATTATGGAACCTATTCCTTCAAGATAGATTTTCAACCTATGCACTTGTATATGAAGATGTAAAAACAACAACTCCAGATGTAGATAATTCGGATACAACAACTTTTGACAGCGAAATATCGAATTCAGAAAATAAAGTTCCTTATACAGGAGACAATCGTGTTCTTGTGTATGGCGTTTTCATGGCGATGGGATTGGCAGCAATCTAATCCGCTTTCCAAGGTCCCTTGCGGTAAAAGGTGATAGAAAGCATGGTAGCAACGCTCCATCCGATTGGCCATGCGCACCAGATTCCAGTTGCACCGAGAGCTGTTCTGGAGAAACTAAATGCAAGCAATACGCGGAGAATCAAGTCTGTGAAGGTTGCAACCATAAAGTTCTTCATCATTCCGGAGCCGCGCAGGATACCGTCTGCCACTAATTTTGCGGAAATCACAAAGTAGAATGGTGATAGGATTTTCAGATAGGTAATACCTGTGTGCATGGCAAGCTGGGTCGGTTCTTCCATAAAGAGATTTAAAACTACGCTGCCGCCAAAGAAGTAAAGGAGGAATAATGGAAGACTGAGCATCCAGACCATTTTGAGGCCAACCGCAAATCCTTGACAAATGCGTTCCATCTTATTTGCACCAAGATTCTGTGCAGTATAGTTGGAAATTCCATTTCCAAGGGTTGTAAAAGAAGTAACAACAAGGTTGTTCAGTTTTACAGCGGCGGAATATCCAGCCATGACAGGGGCTCCAAATCCGTTAATGATTCCCTGGATTATAATATTTCCTACAGAGATGAAGCTCTGCTGTAAGGTGCTTGGAATGGCAATTGCTACAATCTGCTTGAACAGATGCAGGTCAAATAATGGGGCTTTTTCATCGCACTCAATCCTAGCAAGTCTCTTGAATA
>CAYVDA010000118.1:0-1281 GCA_964450635.1 uncultured Faecalimonas sp.
TTTCATAATCCATCCTCCTCTAATCTACATGAATCTCAAGTAAGGTGAGAATCAAGGCCATACGGATATAAACACCGTACTGAACCTGCTTGAAATAAACTGCTCTTGGGTCAGAGTCGACTTCTCTGGCAATCTCATTCACACGTGGAAGTGGATGAAGAACCAGCATATCTTCTGGAGCCAATTCCATCTTCTGTTTGTCAAGAATATAGAAATCTTTCATGCGCAGATAATCTTCCTCGTTAAAGAAACGTTCCTTCTGTACACGAGTCATATAAAGAATATCCAGTGTTGGAAGTGCATCTTCCAGTCGGGTAACCTCTTCATATGGAATATGATTCTTATCGAGAACATCCTGTCTAACATAGCTTGGAAGACGAAGCTCCTCTGGAGAGATAAGAACAAATTCAATGTCCTCATATCGAACTAATGCATTGATAAGAGAATGAACGGTACGACCAAACTTTAAGTCACCGCAAAGACCAATTCTGAGTTTAGAAAGACGTCCCTTTAAAGAACGGATAGTAAGTAAATCTGTGAGTGTTTGAGTTGGATGCTGATGTCCGCCATCACCGGCATTGATTACTGGGATTGTAGCGAGTTCGCTGGCAACCATTGGAGCACCTTCTTTTGGATGTCTCATGGCAGCAATATCAGCATAACAAGAAATGGTTCTCATCGTATCGGAAACAGTTTCCCCTTTGGCAGTTGAACTAGAATCTGCGGAGGAGAATCCCATTACATTGCCGCCCAGCTTTAACATGGCAGCTTCATGGCTAAGTCTGGTACGAGTGCTAGGTTCATAAAATAAAGTTGCCAGAGTCTTTCCAGCGCAGGCGTGGGCATATTTTTCAGGGTGAGCTTCGATATCACCGGCAAGATCCATAAGCTGATCAAGCTCCTCAACTGTGAAATCCAAAGGACTCATTAAATGTCTCATAAAGAAACCTCCTTCATCTTTTCGGTACATTTTCCATATATAATATAACATAATTTACTTCATTTCAATAAAGATTTTTCAATTTAGAAAAGTAATGTGTGAAAGAGAAAATCTGCTGACTTTTCTTTCGCACTGTATTATAATAAAGACTTAGAAAAGCAAAAGGAAGGACTTGATAAGATGCGATCTTTAGAAGAACTTAGGACAGAATTAGATGGGATTGATGACCAGATGACCGCGCTTTTTGAGGCGAGAATGAAGGTGTGTCAGGAAGTGGCAGAATATAAGATTAAAAATGGCAGAAAGGTGCTTGATAAGACCAGAGAGAATGCGAAACTTGC
>CAYVDA010000119.1:0-1280 GCA_964450635.1 uncultured Faecalimonas sp.
CGAGTCGGGAAATTTCCGCGGAGTATGTCCGATTTTAAACCGGGCGACAAGTTTCTTGCGTTGCTTTGATTACCAAAGCAGAACGCCGATGTCGGCCCCGGATTGTCGCAAAACCAGTTTGCAGCGATCCGGATTTTATATTGGACAGGTGTGAAACACCCGGCACAATGTAAACATTGCAGACAGTGCGGCGTTGCCCGCCAAATTTTACAAGGAGGCGAAAGTCATAATGGCAGTCAAGGAGAAAATCAGAATCAGACTGAAGAGCTACGACCACGCTCTCATCGATCAGGCTTCGGAGAAGATCATCGAGACCGCAAAGCGCACCGGCGCTCGCGTATCGGGTCCCGTCCCGCTCCCGACCGAGAAGGAAGTCGTAACTATCCTCCGCGCAGTCCACAAGTACAAGGACAGCCGTGAGCAGTTTGAAACCAGAACCCACAAAAGGCTTATCGACATTCTCAGACCTTCCAACAAAACCGTTGAAGCTCTGATGGGTCTTGAGCTCCCCGCCGGTGTTGAGATCGAGATTAAGCTCTGATCCGCTTCGGCAGGTCATGTTGGCGGGAACGTCAACCAATAACCAAATAGGAGGAAAATATGATGCAAAAAGGTATCGTAGGCAAAAAGCTCGGCATGACCCAGCTTTTTGACGCAAACGGTAACGTAGTTCCCGTAACGGTCATCGAGGCGGGTCCCTGCGCCGTCAGCCAGAAGAAGACTGTCGAGAATGACGGTTACGAAGCAATTCAGGTCGGCTTCGGCGATCTGAAGGCCGCAAAGGTCAACAAACCCATGAAGGGTCACTTCGCAAAAGGCGATGTAGCACCGAAGAAAGTTCTTCGCGAGTTCAGAATGGATGATTGCTCCGCTTACAATGTAGGCGACATCATCAAAGCCGATGTTTTCGCAGAGGGCGACAAGGTCGATGTAAGAGGAACCAGCAAAGGTAAGGGCTATGCAGGCGTTATCAAGCGTTGGAACTTCTCGAGACTCAAAGAGAGTCACGGTACAGGCCCTGTTCACCGTCACGGCGGTTCTCTCGGCGCAAGCTCGACACCCTCTCGCGTTATGAAGGGTAAGAAAATGGCAGGTCACCTCGGTAACGAGCGTGTAACCGTTCAGAATCTTGAAGTTGTCAAGATCGACGCTGAAAACAATCTCATCGCCGTCAAGGGCGCCGTTCCCGGCCCCAAGGGCGCAGTGGTCGTTGTTTTCGACAGCGTTAAAGCTTAAGGAAGGAGTGAAGGAAAATGCCAGTTGTTGCAGTTAAGGATATG
>CAYVDA010000120.1:0-1189 GCA_964450635.1 uncultured Faecalimonas sp.
ATTTAGATTTGATTGCACGTCCGTTACCATTTCTGATATCTTCTGTTACTAACTGTACTTTACCATCTTCATCTAAAGTAGCGGAACAGTTCTGAGCTGACAATAAGTACTGGTTATCCGGACATCCTGTCGGATAATCTGCTGTCTTATCGAAGTATGTCGGCTCCAATGCTACAGATGAGCAAGTATCTGTATTGATGATGAATGCATCATCATGTAATACTGTGATCGGGTATTTTCCACCATGTTTTGCATGTGTCAAAGTAGATTTACCTGATCCTGACAAACCGAATACAGATGCAACATATTTAGAACCATCTGCTAATGTATATTCTTTCTGTCCACCGTGGCAAGATGCATAACCATTTCTGTTAGCGATTGCCCATGCCATTGTAAGTGTACCTTTTTTGTGCTCTCCGAAGTATCTCATACCAAGGATACATGCACAGTTTGCTTCTGTATCGAAGTAGCAAAGTGTAAGCGGGTCGCTTAAGCAGCTGAAATCAACGTCTGGTCTTTCCTGTGGGAACCACTGAGGATCAGAGAAGATATAGATATCTGCTTCTTTTCCATCGCCTACTGCTTTGGAATTCTTGTACATCTTCACATATTCATCAGACATATACTGGAAGTTGAGCATCCAGTTGTACATGATGTTCTCTTCTCCTTCCGGAATCAAAAGGTGAGCTTTTACCATGAATTCCGGATCCAATCCTACGAATACTTCTGCATGATACATTGTTTTCCAACGTGACTCATATACAGCATCCATTGTTACTTTATCAAGTTTGGTTGCGTCTACACCTGGCTCACCTTTGATACGACGAGCTGCTGCGTAACGTCCTGTAACTGCACCATCGTTGAAAAGAAGTACTTTTGCATCTTTATCAAGACCAAATTCTTCTCCTCTGTATACCGGCATATCTGTTACGATTGTTCCCGGTGAGTTCTTAGCTAATTCGTAAGCTTCTCTTAATGTGCTTACTTTTACAACATTATTGCCATAGAATGCGCCTTCAATAATAGAACGTGTTCTAGAAAATCCTACTTTTCCGGCACCAATTTCACTAATTGGATAATATGCTTTTGTTGCCATTTTTATTTCCTCCTTAAAAGTTTCCAATTTTGTCTTATTATCGCACTTTCTACGAGAAATGTCAATCCTACAAAGTGCAATCTGTTAAATTTT
>CAYVDA010000121.1:0-1188 GCA_964450635.1 uncultured Faecalimonas sp.
GTATAAGGAACAGCCCAAAGATATTCTGGAACACGCGAAAAAAGGCGGACACGGGGGACGATACACTGCCGTAAACCTGACCAACGAAAACACGATTGAATTCCGAATGTTTCGTGGTACGCTGAAACTGAATACTGTAATCGCCACATTGCAGCTCGTTGATCGAATCTGTGATGTGGCGCTTTACATGAGCGACGAGGATATGAAGGCAATGCCTTGGACAGCTTTTGCCGCCGGTTGTACACAACCGGAGCTGGTGCAGTATTTGAAGGAACGGCGGCTCTATGTCAATGAGCCGGTGGAAACTGCAGAGGAGGTGTGAAGCATGTGCTGTCTGTTTGGTGTCATTGATTATCGGCGTAGCTTATCTGTGAAACAGAAAAACAGAATTGTATTTGCTCTAGCCGTAGCTGCTGAGGCGCGCGGAACGGATGCCACCGGGATTGCCTATAACTCCAACGGAAAGCTCCGTATCTACAAGCGCCCCTGGCCTGCTCACTCTATGCGCTTTCGCGTCCCGGAGGATGCCTCTGTCATTATGGGACACACACGCATGACAACACAGGGCCATGCCAGGAAGAACTATAACAACCATCCTTTTTCTGGAAATGCAAAGAATGGTTCCTTTGCGTTGGCACATAACGGTGTGCTGCATAATGACCACACATTACGCCAAACGCTGGATCTGCCCCACACAAACATTGAGACGGACAGCTACATCGGGGTTCAACTCATAGAGCGGAAAAAATCCCTGGACTTCAACAGCCTGCGATACATGGCTGAGCAGGTTCAGGGCTCGTTTTCTTTTACAGTGTTGGATCGTCGGGACCATCTGTACATCGTCAAGGGTGACAGTCCTATGTGCATGTATCATGCTCCGGCACTGGGAGTATATCTCTACGCATCCACGGAAGAGATCCTTCGGCGGGCATTGGAGCAGATCAAGCTGCCGATGAGATCTTACGAAAAGGTTTGCCTTTGTTCCGGTGACATATTGTGTGTCGATGAAACCGGAATGATCTGCTGGCAGACATTTGATGCCTCCAAGCTGTTTAGTGAATGGTATAGTTCCCTGTGGGCCTATGAGCCGAGTCCAAGCAGGAAATCCCATGCACCAAAAGACTCGCATCTGGAGGAGATCAAGTCCGTGGCAATGGCATTTGGGTATGCTCCGGAGGACATTGATTC
>CAYVDA010000122.1:0-1160 GCA_964450635.1 uncultured Faecalimonas sp.
GGGGTGCCAAAACTGCTATATGTTCTTTCTCGATAAAGCACGGGACAGGGACGGCAGCGAGATACACAAAAACAAGACCGATGCGAACTTACCCATAAAAAAAGACCGCGAGGGAAATTATAAGATAAGATCCGGTGAGTTCGTTCGTGTTTGTATGACGAGCGACTTTTTCCTTGACGAAGCGGACGAGTGGCGCGATGAAGCATGGGATATGATACGAAAACGCCCGGATGTTACATTTTCTCTTTTGACAAAAAGGGCACACCGCATCAAGGAATGTTTGCCGCCCGATTGGGGCGATGGCTGGGACAATGTGTTTATCGCCGTTTCATGCGAGAATCAAAGGAGAGCCGATGAGCGCATACCGCTTTTGCTCGATGTTCCCGCAAAGCATAAATGGGTGAGCCTCAAGCCGTTTATCGGTGAGATCGATCTTGATAGATACCTGCAAACAGGGCAGCTTGAGACCGTTCTTGCCGGTGGCGAGAATTATGCAGGTATGCGACCGCTCCACTATGAATGGGTCAAAAAAATATATGACCAATGTATTGCCAACAATGTTGAATTTATCTTCGGACAAACAGGAAATGTATTCGTCAAAGATGGCAGAACATATTACATCAAAGACACGAAAACGCAGATGGATCAAGCGCTTGCATCGGGTCTGCAAAACAGAGATATACATAAAAAGGAGAACGCACAAATGACAAAAGAAGGGATCTATGAATTTATAGCAAGGCAAAAAACTTCGCTCATATCGTCCGTTGGCGAGGATGGATATCCTGCAACGAGAGCCTTGATACAGCCTGTACTCATCGACGGAAACGATATCTATTTTGCCACTTACACATCATCGAGAAAAGTAGCACATTACCGCAAAAATTCCAAGGCTTGCGTTTATTTCTACGAAAAAGGCAGAAGCTTTTCGGGAGTTGAGATAAAAGGCGATATGCAGGTGCTGACCGATCAGCCCACGAAAGAAAGATTTTGGAAGCCTTTCTTTACACGTTTCTACAAAAAGGGTGTTACCGACCCAGATTACTGCATATTGAAATTTACAGGTTTTGAGGCGCAATGGTTTACAAACCAAAGAACCGAGACAGTAAAACTGTAAAAATATATTTATATAATTAAGTTAAAGGAGACGATAACATGAACAA
>CAYVDA010000123.1:0-1155 GCA_964450635.1 uncultured Faecalimonas sp.
TCGAACTTCATATCCTCGGGCAGTCCGCCGACGTTGTGGTGAGCCTTAACACCGTCCGACTCCAAAATATCGGGGTAAATTGTGCCCTGTGCAAGGAAGGAAATGCCCTCGAGCTTCTTGGCTTCTTCATCAAAAACCTTAATAAACTCGGCGCCGATGATCTTTCTCTTCTTTTCGGGCTCGCTTACGCCGGCCAAAAGGTCAAGGAAGCGGTCGGTAGCATCGACGTATACCAAGTTTGCATCCATTTCATCGCGGAAAACCTTGACGACCTGCTCGGGTTCGCCCTTGCGGAGGAGTCCGTGGTTAACATGGACACAGGTGAGCTGTTTGCCTATTGCCTTTATAAGCAAAGCAGCAACGACCGACGAATCAACGCCGCCGGAAAGTGCCAAAAGCACCTTGCCGTCACCGACCTGCTCGCGTATTTCCTTGACCTGCTCTTCGATAAAAGCATCGGCCAAGGCTTTGGTTGTAATTCTTTCCATTGATTCGGGACGAACAATTTTTTCCATAAAATTTCCTCCAAAATATATTAAAGTAATGTCTTATAATAATATGCCGGTAAGGCCGACCAACCGTGGCAAAGGCTTCCCGCACCGCCGAAATCGGCGGCACCGAGAGCAGTCTCCCAAAAGGTCGTCGCACCGTTGCAAAGCATTGAAAGATACGTTGTATCAATATCCTCCAGGACTTTATCACGGTACTCTTCCCTATTTTCTTTAAGCAAGGCATCGTATCTGAACGAATTCATACTCAAGGTGTTGGGCGTAACTTTAAACCCCGTATCGGCCGCACCGTTGGCCGTTAATATCTTTAAAATGTTTTCCTTATTCAACAAACCGTCGGCTGCACCGCAAAGTAAGCACAGGCTATTAGTCAGTACACTGTAAGCATCGTTATCCTCGGACGACGATTCAAACGTTTTGAACAGTTTTGCGGTACCGTCGTAGAACTCCTCGGCTATCGCGCGGTCGGTCACTTTCGCCATATCGAGATACAAAGCACCGTCGGCCGAATTCCCGACCGCTTCGGCTATTTTTCCCAACGCTTTAAGTGCCAACGAATAAAACGCATTAAGCGGAGCTTGGCGTCTGCACTTTATATTGCCCGAAAGCTTGTACGACCATTCATAGAAATTCCACTGACCGTCCG
>CAYVDA010000124.1:0-1150 GCA_964450635.1 uncultured Faecalimonas sp.
TTGTATACCCTCTTTCCTTTCTCATCCGTTTTCATAATGCTTTTTAAATCTATCTTCACATTTAACATTCCTAAGATCGCCTTGGCACTTTCTTCATCCACCTGACCGTCTTCGGTATGTGTCTTTAAAATCTCCGCCATCTTTTCCTTATCCCTGGCACCGGACAGCATCTCAAATAAAAGGCGGTTGGCGGTCTTAAACCTGCTGTAATCTTCACAGTCATGGTAATCAAACAAGTTTAGTTTAAAATCATTTACATAGGGTCTTACCGCTTCTTCCAGTTCCAGCATTTCATGCAGGCTCCTTGCTCCATCCCAGAGGCGTTCCTTCCCAAGATACAATACCAGGGTTATGATGGGGACCAGCTTCTGATCCTTTTTCATCTGACTTAGGTATTCATCCCCCTGATACAGATAGCCTTGGCTTTTACTGGCAAGATACTGCTCCTTCCTCTGTTTCTCGTAGCCCATCACTTCCGCTTCCATGACGCGAAGTACCATGCGATAATCCACATAGCTCTGACTTTCCACCACCAGGATGGAGACATAACGCCCCTTCCAGCGGCGGATCTTGTCGCAGATCACCTTTTTCCCTTTTCCGTATTCCGGACCCGTGATCACGCTGTCTGCCGCCTCCAGGTCTTCTCCCTTCATTACCTGTTTTCCTTGAAAAAGCACGCCGTTAAAGACGTCTGCAAAACGATCCTTATCCTCATAAAAATCGCTCTGGTACAAATCTTTCTGTCCCATTCTTTTCTTCCTTTCCCTCTTTGTTCCATAAAAGGGAAAGCTCGTGCAAAGACAGGATCGTAGATAGGTTCCAAAGATATGCCGGCAGAATCCCTTGTATGTGTATTTATTTTTTCAGACTCTCTTACCTGTTTATTTTTTCTTTATCCTTTACACCGGACAGCATCTCAAATAAAAGACGGTTGGCGGTCTTAAACCTGCTGTAACCTTCCCGGTCATGATAATCAAACAACAAAGAAAGGATTCTAAACCATCGGCAAATTCATCTGTCTCACCCGGCTTTGCTTCTCCGCCGAAATCCCCAACAGCTTTGCCGCTTCCTCAAAAGACACCTTTAAACTTTCCATCAGGTTTTCGATATTGCTTTTTAAGGTAAGCAGTTCACCTTCCTGGCGGCCTTC
>CAYVDA010000125.1:0-1138 GCA_964450635.1 uncultured Faecalimonas sp.
GGTAAGATCGAGTACAGATTAGATAAGACAAACATTATCCACGTGCCAATCGGAAAAGCTTCTTTTACAGAAGAACAATTAGCGGACAACTTCCAGACGCTTATCGATGCAATCAACAAAGTAAAACCGGCTGCACTGAAAGGTCAGTACCTGAAGAGTGTAACTCTTACATCTACAATGGGACCTGGTGTGAAGATTAACCCGGCAAAATTGTAATTAACCGAGCTCTTAGAGTGAGGGATGCTTCTCGTCCGTCAGACGAGGAGATGAGACAATGGAAGAGTTTTTTATAACTCGAAATTTGTTGTTGACATCCAATATAACAAGTGATATAATACCAAAGGATTAAACTGCCGAAGACAGTAGGTGCTGTAAAGCATAAGTTGAAGAACGCCTACCGAGGAAGATTGAAATTCACCACTTGAATTTACAAAACCTCTTTGTCTTTGCGAACAAAGAGGTTTTTTTAATCTTAATTATTTCAATCGGCGGTGCCATTATGAAAAATTTATAAGGAGGTGCACCATTCGTGGCAAAAGTTGAATTAAAACAACCAGTCGTTGCAGCAATCGCTGAAGACGTAAAAGACGCACAGTCAGTTGTATTAGTTGATTACCGTGGTATGACAGTGGCTCAGGACACAGAACTGCGTAAGCAATTAAGAGAAGCAGGTATCATTTACAAAGTTTGCAAGAACACAATGATGAAACGTGCTTTCGAAGGAACTGAATTTGCAGGTCTTGATGCATACTTAGAAGGACCAAGCGCTATTGCAATCTCTAAAGATGATGCAACAGCTCCGGCAAGAATCATTTGCAAATTTGCGAAAGAAGCAGATAAGCTTGAAGTAAAAGCCGGTGTAGTAGAAGGACAGGTTTATGATGTAGCTGGAATCCAGGCATTAGCAAGCATTCCTTCAAGAGAAGAATTACTTTCCAAATTACTTGGAAGCATTCAGTCACCTATCGCGAACTTTGCTCGTGTTATTAAACAGATCGCAGAGAACGGCGGCGAGGTAGCTGAGACCGCTACTGAAGAAGTAGCAGAAGCAACAGCAGACGCTGAATAAGAAAAAACAAATTATTTTATTAAATTTTATGGAGGGAAATAAAATGGCAAAATTAACAACAGCTGAAAT
>CAYVDA010000126.1:0-1089 GCA_964450635.1 uncultured Faecalimonas sp.
GACCTGGAGAACAAGCAGCAGCTGACCAGCATCGAGGGCACCCCGCCCGATCTGATCGCGCCGCCCAAGGGCTGCCCGTTCTGCACCCGCTGCAAGTATTGCATGGAGGTGTGCTGCGAGCAGCAGCCCCCCGTGCTGAATTTTGGCGATGGCCACGAGGCGTCGTGCTGGCTGTATAAGCTGGAGACGCCCGCCGCCGATGCGCCGTTTACCCAGGAGGCCCACTATGAATGATTCCGTTGTGCTGGAAGTCAGCCATCTGAAAAAATACTTTGACCTTGGCCGCGGCCGCACCCTGCACGCGGTGGACGACGTTTCGTTCAGCATCCGCGAGGGCGAGACGCTGGGCCTTGTGGGCGAGTCGGGCTGCGGCAAGACAACCTGCGGCCGCACCTGCCTTGGTATGTACAACAAGACCGAGGGACAGGTGCTGTATCGCGGCAAGGATGTCCACGCGCTGAAGGGCAGCGAACTGTTTGCCTACAAGCGCGAGGCGCAGATGGTGTTCCAGGACCCGTATGCGTCGCTGGACCCGCGCATGACCGTCAGCGATATCGTGGCCGAGGGCATGGACGTGCATCACCTGTACAAGAACAAGGCTGAGCGCACCGAAAAGATCTATGAGCTGCTGGCAAAGGTCGGCCTGAACAAAGAGCACGCCAACCGCTTTATCCACGAGTTCTCGGGCGGCCAGCGCCAGCGCATCGGCATTGCACGCGCTCTGGCTATGGAGCCGAAGTTCCTTGTGATGGACGAGCCGATCTCGGCGCTGGACGTGTCCATTCAGGCACAGGTCATCAATATGCTCATCCGCCTGCAAAAAGAGATGGGCCTGACCTACCTGTTTGTGGCGCACGACCTGTCCATGGTCAAGCACATCTCGGACCGCGTGGCCGTGATGTATCTGGGCCAGATCGTGGAGATCACCCGCTCGGAGGAGCTGTACAGCCACCCGCTGCACCCCTATACCAAGGCGCTGCTGTCGGCTATCCCCATCCCCGACCCCATCATTGAGCGCGAGCGCGAGAGCAAGCGCATCCATCTGGAGGGCGAAGTGACCAGCCCCATCGACACGCCCGCGGGCTGCCG
>CAYVDA010000127.1:0-1072 GCA_964450635.1 uncultured Faecalimonas sp.
CCTAAAGAACTCGCATTCGCGTTATCTAGACATTAACATATTTACGCTATTTTGGCAATAGCGCAGCATCTATTCTGCTATGCTAAACTAAGGATATGAAATCAACTATTCTCGTAATTAACAGCGGCAGTTCATCAGTTAAATTTAGCCTGCTCGACGCTAAGACTTATCACGTCATCGCCAGTGGCATTGCCGAAGAGCTAAATACCGACCGCGCTCAATTCGTCATTCGCGCGAACGGGGCCAAGGAATATGATAAGCTCGACGATCCAACTTTCAGCGGAGCAGTGCAGCGAATCTTTGACGAGCTCGAAGAGCGCGGCCAAAAGAAGACCATCAAAGCAATTGGCCACCGCGTCGTAAACGGCATCGACAAATTCACCAAGCCTACGCTTTTAACGCCAACCGTAGTGAATGAGATCGAGGCCTTAAAGCCCTACGCGCCGCTTCACAATCCGGCCGCGGCGGCCGCTATGCGAGCTACCATGAAGCTCATGCCCGACGTGCCGCAGGTCGCCGTCTTTGACACAGCCTTTCACTCGACCATGCCAGAGTACGCCTTTCGCTACAGCGTGCCAGATGATTGGTATCGCAAATATGGCGTTAGGCGTTATGGCTTTCACGGCACTAGTTACAAGTATGTCAGCCATCGCGCCAGCGAGCTGCTGAATATTCCGCTGGCTAAAAGCGACTTTATTATTGCCCATCTCGGTAGTGGCGCCTCGCTCGCCGCTATTCATCACGGCAAATCCGTTGACACTACTATGGGCTTCACGCCACTGGATGGTATAACCATGTGTACTCGTAGCGGCTCGATCGATCCATCGATTATTCCTTATATGATGAACCAGCTCGATGAGACCGCCGACCAGATCGTTGACACACTCAACCATCAATCGGGACTACTGGGGCTATCTGGCGGCTACAGCAGCGATCAGCGAGTTGTTAGCCAGAGTGCAGCCGACGGCCGCGAGCAGTCGGAGATTGCCATGCAAACCGCCGCCTATTCGATAGCCAAGAATATCGGCGCGATGATGGTTGCCCTGCCCAAGGTCGACGCCCTTGTCTTTAC
>CAYVDA010000128.1:0-1071 GCA_964450635.1 uncultured Faecalimonas sp.
CAGCTGCGCAAGGTTACCAAGTCAAAAACGATCTTTCCGACAGATGATGCCCTTTATTTTGGAGACCGGATCCAGCCAGAAGACATAGACTAAGCAGCAATCCGGCTGCATATAAAGGGTAAATAAACGCCCGGTTTTTATCGGGCGCCCTTGACATGCGACTGGATCCATGCTACTACATAAACAACGGGCTGAACAGCAAAAATGCCATTCAGCCCATCACATCTAATACTTATATTCTATAAACCAATGATTTTATCATCAATCTGAGAGGTTTACACAGGATAATTTGTTTTGCAATTCGTCTTTGCATCTTTTTGTTATTGGCCCTTGCTTTGACATGGGTTGCCTCAACAAAATTTTCTGTTGGATCAACCAGCTTGAAGCGATAGCATTCTCCCAGGATATGCTGAAAAATCTGCTAAATTACCTCAATCTCTTTGATGGTTTGGCGCATACTCTTAATTCCGTACAGATACTGAATAAGAAGAATCTTAATAAGCGTTTACTGATTCATTTAAAGAAGACCGATGCTTGTGAAGTAGAGGTTATTTTGATTGATGAAAAAACAGGAAAACGAAAAATTAAATCAGATTCTGGAGGCGGGAAGACCTTGGATATCCGGCAGAGGACAGTAAACCAAGTCCTAGTCATTTTTCAAGACATCCTCTAGAAAATACGGTAGTTGATTTTGTTACAAAATATATTGACAGGTGTTTTGAACAGGACTATATTTAAAACAACTAATCTAGAATAGGCAATCTAGAACGGGCGATCTGAAACGAAGGAGAGGAAATATGCCACCAAAACCAAAGTTTAAAAAAGAAGAAATTGTAGCAGCTGCGATGGAGATCGTTTCCGAAAAAGGGATCGAATCCCTGACAGCACAGGAACTTAGAAATATATTAAAGTGTTCCGCAAGTCCAATTTTTACCGTATTTAACACGATGAAGGAAATCCAGGATGAAGTGCGGATTGCAGCTATGAAACAGTTTGAACAATATGAAGTAGTATCGGTGGCTGATATGCCTATTTTTAAACAGATTGGTATGAAGATGGTTATGTTTGGCA
>CAYVDA010000129.1:0-1069 GCA_964450635.1 uncultured Faecalimonas sp.
TTATAACGGGTCAGCTCGGATATTCCTTCGCATACGACAAATCGGCAAAGCCCGGAGAATTTTCCCGGTCTCATACCGTAGAGGGTCTTCCGAAAACACTTGTAAAGAGACCCGTCGATAAGCTTATCTTAAAGCCGCCCTTTAACTCTAAGCGAGTTATGTCGGGTGAGTATATTTTAAATGGCGGTGATACGTGGGGCAGAAAAATGCTCAATGCACGTTTGTCACCGAGCGAAAACAGCGCACGCTTCGAAAACGGCAGAATATGTCTTTCGGCCTCCGAAAAGTCCGACGGTATTTTCGCTGTATTCGATATGGGACGTGAAGCGGCGGGATTTTTGAATCTCGATATCACCGTCGATGAGCCTTGTGACATCGCGGTCGGTTGGGGAGAGCATCTTCTTGACGGACGGGTCAGAACGGCTATTGACAATCGGGATTTCACCTGCCTTTACCGTGCCGATACGGGTGAAAACCGCTTTTTACATCTGTTTCGCCGCTTGGGCTGCAGATATTTGCAGGTGTTTATCTCCGCAAAATCGGCGCGCGTGGCAAGCGTTTCGATATGTGAAACGGTCTATCCCGTAACGCCTGTTCCGCTCGACTGCAAGGATATGCTGAGGCAAAGAATCTACAACGTCTGCGCCGACACGCTTTTGCAGTGTATGCACGAGCATTACGAGGACTGCCCTTGGCGTGAGCAAGCGCTTTACACGCTCGATTCACGCAATCAGATGCTTTGCGGATACTACGTGTTCGGCGAAACTCGCTTCGCGCGAGCCTGCCTTGAGCTTATAAGCCACGGCCGCCGTCCCGACGGATTGCTGAGCCTTTGCTACCCGGCCGGTACGGATTTCCCGATCCCCGTTTTCTCACTTGTATATTTTTTACAGATGTGGGAATATGCCGAGCAATCGAAGGATGTGGCCTTTTTAAAAGGAAAATACACCTTTTTGAAAGACCTTATGTCGACCTTTACTTCTCGGTCGGAAAACGGACTTATTCCGATATTCCCGGACGGTCAGTGGAATTTCTATGAATGGTCGTACAAGCTTTCGGGCAATATAAA
>CAYVDA010000130.1:0-1050 GCA_964450635.1 uncultured Faecalimonas sp.
GGACTCAAAAACTTTGAGTATCTGTTTAGAAGCAGCGATGCCCTGCGTGCAACCAGAAACACGATTCTTTATAATCTCGTCTTTATCTTTGGCGGTATGTTGGTTTCTGTATCGATTGCATTGATGCTGTATGAAATGTCAAGAAGAGTAGTGAAGGTCACACAGACCTTCCTGCTCCTTCCTTATTTTATATCATGGGTTGTTGTATCTTATGCAGTTCGTGCATTTATCGATATGGATAGTGGTCTTTTAAATACAATTCTTGCTGCATTTGGAAAGGATCCAGTGCTGTGGTACAACAATGCCAAGTATTGGCCATATATCATTATTATTGCGAATATATGGAAAGGCATGGGATACGGAGCGCTCGTTTATTATGCGGCTTTATTGGCAACAGATGAATCTCTCTACGAAGCTGCACGAGTAGATGGTGCAGGAAAATTAAAACAGATCTGGTATATCTCGATTCCATCCATCCGACCGATGATCAGTATGATGCTGATCTTAAATATTGGAAGTATGCTCAGCTCAGATTTCGGTTTGTTTTATAATGTTCCGATGAATTCACCGCTTTTGTATGAAACTACCGATGTACTTAGCACCTATACATATCGTGCTTTGATCAATCTGGGTGATGTCGGAATGTCATCCGCCGCAAGCTTTTATCAGTCAGTTGTCGGTTTCTTCCTGGTACTGCTTTCAAACAAACTTGTGAAAAAGATTTCACCGGAAGATTCCCTGTTTTAGGAGGTTACTATGAATAGTAAAAGTAAGAAAAAGGGCAGAGAACATGGAATTTATTCCAGATCTGACAGAATCGTACATAATACTATGCTGGTGCTTCTGAGTCTTCTGGCAGCGGCATGTCTGTATCCGTTCCTGATTATTTTAAGTACATCCTTTCAGACACAGGAAAATATTTTTGAACACGGATACCGCGTATTAGCTTCGAATTATACGCTTGCTACGTACAAGATTGTTTTTGCAGATGCAGGACAGCTTTTGAATTCTTATAAGATCACGATCATTACAACAGCGCTGACAACGATC
>CAYVDA010000131.1:0-1043 GCA_964450635.1 uncultured Faecalimonas sp.
TACAACATAATACGGATTATGTTATCCCCTCAGATCACCAACCTCATCTTTTCCATATGTTTGCGATGTTCCACCCCGGTAGAGACAATATAGATTCGTGTTGTATCAATGCTGCTATGTCCCAGAACGTCTGCCAACTTGGCAATATCATTTTCCATTTGATAAAATTCCCTCGCAAATAGATGTCTTAGATTGTGCGGATATACTTTCTGCGGATTCACCTTTGCCTGTTCACATAGGCTTTTCATTTCTCGCCAGATGTTGCTCCGATTGAGCGGTTTCCCCTTTTTGCTTACGAAGACAGCTCCCTGTGTCAGACCCTGTTCTTTCATATATAATAGAAGCTTTTTCTGTAACTTGGGTACGATAAAGACATAGCGGGTCTTTCCCTTGAGCCGGACAATCGCTCTACCTTCTGCAACTGCCTCCGCTGTGATGTGGGGCAATTCACTGATGCGTATTCCGCAGGCCGCAATGGTTTGCATGATCAGGCAGAGCCTTTGATTGTTTCGTTTTTCTGCTGTCGTGATCAGACGGATGTATTCTTTCTTTGACAATTCCTGTTCTTCCGGGCAATAGACCTGCCTTTGCAATTTGATGGACTTCACCCGCATTCCTTCCCAGCCGAGGAAGGCAAAGAATGCATTCAGGGATGCCAACATGGAATTGATGCTTCTTACTGCATACTGCTCTTCCAGTAATTTCTCCTTGTAGCGGATGACCGCTTCCTTCGTGACATTTTTCCCATCCATGACATCCACGAATTTTCCCACATCCCGCAGATATTTTCGTTGGGTATTTTCGCTTTTTTCTTCTCTCGCCAAATGGATGGCAAATTGGTGTAGTTGTTCTTTGCTTATTCTTTTTTCTCTCATCTCTTTCACCTCCAAGATTCATTGTAGGAAAATCGGAGTGTTTCGTCGAATTTGGTACCACAATTCTCTATCGTATTCGGAACAATATTTGATATTGTTCCGAATGATACCGATATTGTTCCGAATAATATTGACATTGTTCCGAATCTTATTGATATTGTTCCGAAT
>CAYVDA010000132.1:0-1037 GCA_964450635.1 uncultured Faecalimonas sp.
TATTCTTATGGTTGGGCAAAGGAAGAGTAAGATGACAAAGAAACAGAGAACCTTAGAAGTAATAGAGCGATTGAAAATGGCCTATCCAGATGCCGATTGCACGCTGGAATATGATGAAGCATGGAAACTGCTGGTAAGTGTTCGATTGGCGGCCCAGTGTACGGACGCCAGAGTGAATGTAGTGGTGGAAGGATTATTTGCAAAATATCCAAGTGTGGAAGCCCTTGCGGCAGCACCGGTGGAAGACATCGAGGAAATTGTTCGACCTTGCGGTCTTGGAAAGAGTAAGGCGAAAGACATCAGTGCCTGCATGAAGATGTTGCGAGATGAATATGGATGTCAGATTCCGCGAGATTTTGACGCCCTTTTAAAACTTCCGGGAGTCGGACGTAAGAGTGCCAACCTTATCATGGGAGATGTATTTGGTGAGCCAGCAATCGTGACCGATACGCACTGTATTCGTATTGTCAATCGTATCGGTTTGGTGGATAACATAAAAGAACCGAAAAAAGTAGAGATGGCATTGTGGAAATTAGTACCACCGGAAGAGGGCAATGATTTCTGTCATCGTTTGGTGAATCACGGAAGAGAGATTTGTACTGCAAGAACCAAGCCATATTGTGACAAATGTCCGTTAAATGATATTTGTAAAAAGAATGGTGTATAGAATGCTTGCAATTGTCAGAAAAAGAAAGTAGAATACCTATAATATACAATTAAAGTGGAGGCCTTAAAATGGAATTATTAAAGGAAAGAATACGTAGAGACGGAAAGATTAAGGAAGGCAATGTACTGAAAGTAGATAACTTCCTTAACCACCAGATGGATGTGAAGTTATTTCATGAGATGGCATTAGAGTGGAAACGCCGTTTTGAAGGGGAAGAGATCACAAAGATTCTGACAATCGAGGCATCTGGAATCGGAATTGCATGTATCGCAGCGGAAGTATTTGACGTTCCTGTATTATTTGCAAAGAAGACACAGACAAAGAATATTGCTGGAGATGTATATACTTCAAGAGTAGAATCTTACACTCA
>CAYVDA010000133.1:0-1011 GCA_964450635.1 uncultured Faecalimonas sp.
CAGCAGCTTCTTTTGGAAGAAGACTTGCAGATGTCATACCTGGGAGTGTATTTACTTCGAGGCAGTAAATATTGCCTTCTTCATCAAGAAGGAAATCGGCTCTTGAGTAAACGCCAAGTTTTAACGCGCGGAATGCACGTTCTGTTGCTTTCTGCATTTTTGCAGAAATCTCTTCTGGAATATTTGCAGGACAGATCTCTTCTGTTGCACCAGCCTGATATTTGTTCGCATAATCGAAGAATCCTGTCTTTGGAATGATCTCAATTACTGGAAGTGCTTTTCCATCGATCACACCGCAGGCAAATTCACGACCTTTGATGTACTGCTCAATGATAAGGCAGTCATCATAGCGGAAGGATTCTTCCAAGGCTGTCTTATATTCTTCTTCTGTATGGCAAATATAAACACCGATACTTGAACCGCCAGCACAAGGTTTTACAACAACTGGAAGGGAGAGACCAAATTCAGAAAGTGGTTTATCCTTTGATGCTTTGTAGAGCCATGTTCCAGCTGGAGTTGGGATGTGATTCTCAAGGAAAATCTGTTTTGTGATGCTCTTATCCATAGCGAGTGCATTTCCAAGAGAGTTAGGTCCTGTGTATTTGATTCCAAGAATATCAAAAGCAGCCTGAAGACGTCCGTCTTCTCCTACACCACCATGAAGTCCGAGGAAACAAATGTCTGCCATACGGCAAAGTTCGATTACATTTGGTCCGAGGAAGCAGTCTGATTTGTCTTCGCGCTGTGCTTTTACCGCTTCCAGATCTGGTTCGCTAGTCTGGATTCCGTTTACAATTGAAAGATTTCCGTCTTCCAGATTGAATGCATCTTCCAGATTCTCAGGTGCATTTGGGAGTCCGAGGAACACGTCGAGAAGGATTGCCTGATGGCCTCTCTCTCTGAGGGTACGGCAGATACCAGCACCAGAGTTTAATGAAACATCACGTTCGGTACTAAGACCGCCGGCTAAAACAACAATTTTCATAATTAATATACTCCTTTGAACTATTT
>CAYVDA010000134.1:0-1000 GCA_964450635.1 uncultured Faecalimonas sp.
CCTCAACCCTATCCTTTTTTATAACCACTTATCTCTATCTTTTATTATCTCGATACTTTAACTCCGGCTGCATAGCTGATACTTTCGTATTTCGCGGAATGGATGTAGTAACAAAAGAGTTACCTGCCACAACGGAGTTGGCTCCAATGACGGTCTCCCCGCCCAAAATCGTAGTATTGGCATAGATAATCACATTGTCTTCAATGGTCGGATGTCGTTTCACACCGGAAAGTTGCTGTCCTTTCTGCGTAGAAAGGGCACCTAATGTTACGCCTTGGTAGAGCTTCACATGATTCCCAATTCGTGTCGTCTCACCGATTACAATTCCGGTTCCGTGGTCGATGAAGAAATATTCTCCAATCTCCGCTCCCGGGTTGATATCGATCCCCGTCTCCCCATGGGCATATTCAGACATGATCCGTGGGATAAATGGTACCTGCAAGCGATACAATTCATGAGCCACCCGATATACGAAGATGGCATAAATCCCCGGATAACAGAAGATAATCTCTTCTTTACTATTGGCCGCCGGGTCTCCGTGATACTCTGCCTCTACATCCTTCAGAAGCAAATCCTGAATATATGGCAGACGGCTAAGGAAGGTGCGGGTAAGCGCTTCTGCCTCTTCCCTGCAACGCAACTCATCTTTCTTCTCTGCTACATACAGCAGTGCCGTTCGGATCTGTTTGTACATTTTTTCATAAATCACTGCAAGGGTATTGCCGGCAAAACTCTCCAGTGAAACATAGGCTGTATTCTCATCTCCGAAATATCCTGGAAAAATCACTCTTCGAAGCTCTTCCACTAATTCAATAATCTCACTTCTCTTTGGCGGACGCTGTCCGATTCCCATTTCAAAAATGCCTTGCCTTTTGTAATTTCCTGCCAGTTCTCTGGCAACTTCATCGATATGACTTCTGATTTTCTGACTCATCTCCATCTTCCTCGTCTTCCTTCCTTTGATGCGAGTGCGCCTCCTCGCGGAGCATTATTGATTCCA